>NZ_JBQCEE010000157.1:0-9178 GCF_051960575.1 Jatrophihabitans sp. | reverse complement strand
CCCCTCGCCCGCTGGCGGTGCACGTACTGCCGCACCGCGAAGCGCCCGAGCACCATCAGCACCGCCCCGAGCGGGATCGACAGCGCGAGCACCGGCCGTTCCGCGTCGGTGTCGAGCAGGTACGCGACGATGGCCACGCCACCGGCGAGGAACAACGTCGCCCGCACCACCCGCTGCAGGTCGCGCGTGCCACCGGACAGCCGCCGCGTGTCGTAGGCACCGACGCGCTGCAGGGCGAGCAGCCAGCCCAGCACCACGGCGGCGCCGAGCAGCATCCAGAGCAGCGACGGGTCGGGGTTGAGGAACCGCAGTCGCGCCGCCGTGATCGCGGCGATCGCGGCGACGGTGTCGGTGGCGACGAGCAGCGCGGCGCAGCGACGCGTCCAGCGGGACGCCCCCAGCCGGGACGGCGCCTCGGCCGGTGCCGGCCGCTCGTCGGTCGTCGTCGCGGCGGCGGCGGCCACCGTCACGGTGTGGCCCCGCACGACCAGTTCCTCGGTGGCGGGCAGCACGACGAAGCCGTCGTCCCGCTCGGCGAGACCGGTCATCGGCCCGCGCTGGTGAACGGGTACAGCGGCGAGGACGCGAAGACGAGCGGCCGCGCCGACCGGGCGCCGGAGGCGGCGGCCAGGACGGCCTCGAAGCGGTCGGTGATGCGCTCGATGTCGAAGCGCGCCCGGGCGAGGCCACGGGCCTGGTCACCGATGACCGCCAGCGCCTCGGCGTCGCGGGTGACGACCGAGAGCCACTCGGCCGCCTCGACCGCGCCGGCCGAGGTCGGCTCGCCGACGAAGCCGCCGACGGAGGCGACGTCGACCGCCGCCGGGTTGCCCTGCGGCACCAGCGCGACGATGGGCCGACCAGCGGCCATGTAGCTCAGCACCTTGCTCGGCACCGAGAACTTGGCGGCGTCCGGCTCGAGCAGGGTGACGACGGCGTCGGCCGAGGCCAGCACCTCCGTCATGTCCTCGGCGGGCTGGAACCCGAGGATCTGCACGTCGCGGCGGTGCCCGGCGGCGGCGCGCAGGTCGTCGGCGCCGACCCCCTCGGACACGACCACGAGGTGCGCGTCGACCCCCCGCGCCTTGGCGGCGTCGAGCAATTCGAGCAGCAGCAGCGGGTTGTGCTTGCGGCCGAGCGTCCCGGCGTACAGGAGGCGGACGGCGTCCCGGGGCAGGTCGTGCTGCTTCGCCCATCGGTTGTCGCGGTCGGCGGGCACGATGTCGTCGAGCGGCGCCCAGTTCGGGATCACGTGCACGTCGAGCGGCTCGACGCCCCAGGCCCGGTACTGGTCGACCATCGCGTCGGTGATCGCGACGACGGCGTCCGCGTCGCCCACCTGCAGCTTCTCGAGCCACTCGACCCAGCGGCGTCCGGCCGTGGCGGCCGGGCCGGGCAGGCGGCGCGCCACCTCGGCACCGACGCCGAGGCTGTAGAGGTCCTGGTGCCACAGCACCCACGGCTGGTGGCGGGCGGCGAAGAAGCGGCGCATGCGGGCCAGGGTGAACAGCGGGACGTTGCACGCCACCACGGCGTCGAACTGCTCGCGCTCGAGCTCGCGCTGCCACGCCGAGGCGTACGCCCACTCGAAGCGGGTGCGCAGCAGCGGGTGGTACTTGTGCATGGGCACCGTGGCCTCGAGACCCTCGATGCGCAGCGTGGGCGCGTCGTCGGAGGTGACGCGCAGGCGGCCGTGGCCGGTCACGAACTGGGTGCTGTAGCCGTGCAGCACCGAGTGGCCGCGATCGGCGAGGGCACGGGACAGCTGCACCTGGAACGGGTGACCGCTGAAGTCGTGGATGTTCAGCCGCATGGCCTGCCTAACGAGCCACTCACGAAGTGGTTTCGGTCGATCGCGAGGTGGTTTCGGACGGCGCGCCTGGTTTCGGTGGGACCATGGCGGGGTGCCGGTTCTCCTGTTCGTGTGCACCGGCAACATCTGCCGATCGCCGGCCGCGGAGGCGATGCTGCGCGCCTGGACGGCACCGGGCGCCGACCTGGTCGTGACCAGCGCCGGCACCGCCGCGGTGATCGGCGCACCCGTCGACGCCCCGACCGCACGCCGGCTGACCCGCCTCGGCGTGGACGCGTCCGGGCACCGGGCCCGGGCGCTGACGCCGGCCATGATCGGCGGGGCCGACCTCGTGCTCACGGCCGAGGTCCGGCACCGCGACCTGGCCATGACGGCGGCGCCCGCGGCGTTCCGCCGGATGTTCACGATGAAGGAGTTCGTCCGCCTCGCCGCGCACGCGCGCGCGACAGGGACCCTCGCCCCCGGCGACGCGGTCGACCTCGCCGCGCTCACGGCCGCGCTGGCCGACGCCCGGGCCGCGGCGGGCTCGGTACCGCCCGGCGCCGACGACATCGCCGACCCCTTCCGCCGCGGTCGCGCGGCGGCGGCCCGGGCGGTCGACGAGATCGCCGACTGCGTGCGTGCGACGATCACGGCGCTCGGGCTGCCGCCCGCCGCCGACCTGCCGACCGTCCCGTGAGGAGCCCATGACCGCGCCGAAGATCCGGATCTACGGCGACCCGGTGCTGCACCAGCCGGCCCGTCCGGTCACCGAGTTCGACGACGCCCTCGCCGCGCTGGTCGACGACTTGTTCGCCGCGATGCGGGTCGCCGAGGGCGTGGGTCTGGCGGCCCCGCAGATCGGGGTCGATCTCGCCGTCTTCGTCTACGACTGCCCGGACGAGACCGGTGAGCGCCAGGTCGGCCACGTCGTGAACCCGACGATCGAGGTATCGGCCGAGCGGCAGGGCGGCGACGAGGGTTGCCTGTCGGTGCCCGGGCCGTACCACGAGCTCGAGCGGGCGGCGTCCGCCACGGTCACCGGCGTCGACCGCACCGGCGCGCCGCTCACCGTCAGCGGCACCGGCTTCTTCGCCCGCTGCCTGCAGCACGAGACCGAACACCTGCACGGCGTCCTGTACGTCGATCACCTGCCGCGCAACCGCCGGCGGCGGGTGCTGCGCGACATGGAGCCCTACGAGTGGAACGCGCCGATGGTCAGCCGACCCAGCTGAGCTGCACCCACCCGTCGCTGCCGGCGCCACCGGCACCGCCGTGGGCGGCGCGCCCCCCGGCGCCGCCGCCGTTGCCGCCGCAGCCCGGCTGGGTGGGACGTGCCCCGGTGCCGCCGTTCGCGTTCGGCATGGTCGCCGCACCGGCGACGGCCCGCGCGCCCGGCGAGGTCGAGGCGGTGCCGCCCGAGCCACCCCGCGTGCGGGTCGCGTCGCCACCGGCCGCACCGCCGCAGACACCGGTGGGCGCGGGCAGCGCGTTGCCGCCGTTGAGCCCGCCGCAGCCGGGCAGGCCGTTGACGCCGACGACGTCGGCGCAGCCGACCGCGCCGGCACCGTTCGCCGGCACGGCAGCGGTCATGCTGCTGCCCGGCGCGCCGTGGCCGCCGCCGCCGCCGGTCGCGGCGAGCAGCACCGTGCCGGCGCCGCGCCGGACCGTCGTCGTGCCGCCGGCGCGCCCGGGCGCCCCGCCGTTGCCCGTGGCGCGTGAGGTGGCCGCGCCGCCGCCACCACCGACACCACCCGCACCGACGGAGACGGTGATGACGTCGCCGGGCGTCACCGGTACGACCTGATCGAGCGCGAGACCGGCACCGCCACCCGCGCCGCCGTGCGCGGACGGCGCACGCGACGCACCACCGATCGTGCCGCCGCCACCGCCACCACCGCCGGCGCCGATCGCCTGCACCCGCAGGCTGGTGACGCCGTCGGGCACGGTGAAGCGTCCGCTCGCGGTGAACGTCGCGGCCCGCAGCTGCGGCAGCGCGGCCGGCGGCTGCGTGGTCGCGGCCGCGGCGGTGACGGCGGGGAACCAGTCGGTGCCGTCGGTGACCTCGAGCTGCCGGGTGTCGGTGTTGAGCCGCAGGCTGCCCGCCGTCGCCGGCGTCGGCGCGGGCCGGTCGGCCGTCGTCCCGTAGCCGGTCGCCAGCAGGTGGCCGGCGTCGACCCCGAGCACGCCCGCGGCGCGGCGGTCGAGCGCGACGTCGCCGCTCCAGTCGTGGCCGCTGCCCCAGGTGCGGCGTCCGGAGGCCGCCTCGACGACGTGGAAGCCGGTGCCGGCGGCGGCGAGGCTGACGTAGGCGAGGTCGCCGGCGGCCGAACGGGTCGAGACGAGCGGCTCGCTGAAACTGGTGTTGATCCAGCTCTGCGGGTCCATCGCCGTCTCGGTCGTGTAGCGCTGCTGCACCGCCTCGTACACCTGACCGCCGCGCACCTCGATGTGCGGCGTGCCCGAGCGCAGCGCGAAGGCCGCCTGCAGCCCGTTGAAGCGGGTGACACCGTCGACGAGCACGTGGCAGGCGTCGTCGACGCGAAGACCGGTGTCGGACGCGGGCGAGGCGCCCGAGCCGATGAGCGCGTCACCGATCGAGATCTGGGTGGCCCGGCCGGTGACGTCGATGAGCGGCCCGGCCATCGCCCCCTCGGTCCAGAAGGCGGTGTGGTGGAACTTGACGTCGTAGGCGGCGTCGATGAGCGCGAGCCCGGTGCCGACAGTGCCGCTGGTCTCGACGATGCACTGCTCGAACATCAGGTCGGCGGGCGTCGGGTACGGCCCGCCGGGGACGTCGTGGGCGAAGTGCAGGTTGTAGCGGCCGGCGGCCGCGAACTCGCAGCGGCTGAACAGCGCGCCGCCGTAGCCCTGGTCGAGCAGCAGGGCGTCGCGGGCCGCGCCCGCCGCCGAGACACCGGTCCAGACGTCGTTCTGGGCGGCGAGGGCCACGATGCCGTCGCCGGCGGACGCCCAGACGGTGATGTCGCTGAACATGCGGCCGCAACCGCCGAGCCCGCCGGTGCGTGCGAACGGCCGGGTGGCGAGGCTGCCGGCGTCGACCCGGAATCCCGACGAGGTGCCGCCACCGCGCGAGAACTCGACGCCGGCAGCGGAGGTCGTGCAGCGCAGCACGGTGGCCGACGCCCCGAAACCGCCACCGGCGCCACGCAGGTCCTGCCCGTCGCCGACGAGCAGGCGCCCGGCGAGTTGGTAGGTGCCCGCCTGCAGCAGGAGCACGCCGGTGTCGGGCATCGCCGCCTGCAGCGCCGCGGTGTCGTCACTGCCCGACGGCGGCGGGGCGGTCGTGACCGCGGTCGCGGCGACCGTGGCGGCGGCAGCGGGTGCTGCCACGGCGAGCGCGGCCACCCCCGCCCCGGCAGCGGTGACCATGCCGGCCCGCAGCACCGTGCGCCGGTCGGGTGCGGCGTGGGCCGCCGGACGCGGGCGCGGCCGCAGGTGCGGCAACGGACGCGGGCTGGAGGACATTGCGTTCAGCCTCGGCCACGCACGGAACGATCTTGGACAGCGAAGTGCCCGATTCGCCCAGACAAGGTCGGACTCGTCCCGGGACCAAGATCCCGAACCGGGGAGTCGACGGAGGTGGGCACGTCGATCCGTTCGGCACGGGACGTGTCGTCCCACAGTGCCCGATGGGTCGGGAATTTCGACCCGGCCGACCGCTTGTGCGGAGGCCGGCCGGCGTGTTAGCGCAGCAGCTCGGCGATCTGGACGGCGTTCAGCGCCGCGCCCTTGCGCAGGTTGTCGTTGCTGACGAACAGCGCCAGGCCGCGCCCGTCCGGCACGCCCGGGTCCTGGCGCAGGCGCCCGACGTAGCTCGGGTCGGCGCCCGCGGCCTGCAACGGCGTCGGGACCTCGGACAGCTCGACGCCGGGCGCGCCGCTGAGCAGCTCGACCGCCCGGGCGACCGACAGCGGACGCGCGAACTCGGCGTTGATCGACAGCGAGTGCCCGGTGAAGACCGGAACCCGCACGCAGGTGCCCGAGACGAGCAGCTCAGGGATGGCGAGGATCTTGCGCGACTCGTTGCGGAGCTTCTTCTCCTCGTCGGTCTCGAACTCGCCGTCGTCGACGATCGAGCCGGCGAGCGGCAGCACGTTGTAGGCGATGGGGCGGGCGAACTTCGCCGGCTTCGGGAAGGTGACCGCGTTCCCGTCGTGCGTGAGGCCGGCGGCCTTGTCGACGACGGCGCGCACCTGCTCGTCCAGCTCGTCGACGCCGGCGAGGCCCGCCCCGCTGACGGCCTGGTAGGTCGAGACGATGAGCCGGGTCAGACCCGCCTCGTCGTGCAGCGGCTTGAGCACCGGCATCGCCGCCATGGTCGTGCAGTTCGGGTTGGCGATGATGCCCTTGGGCGCGTTGCGCACCTCGGCACCGTTCACCTCGGCGACGACCAGCGGCACCTCGGGGTCCATGCGCCACGCGCTCGAGTTGTCGATCACCGTGACGCCCGCGGCGGCGAACTTCGGCGCGAGCTCCTTGCTCGTGGCGCCACCCGCCGAGAACAGCGCGATGTCGAGGCCACGCGGATCGGCGACGGCGGCGTCCTCGACGCGGACGTCGACGCCCTCCCACTCGATCGTGCTGCCCGCGCTGCGCGCGCTCGCGAAGAAGCGGATCTCGTCCACCGGGAACGACCGCTCCGCCAGCAGACGGCGCATGACCGTCCCGACCTGCCCCGTGGCCCCAACGACGCCGACCTTCATCGACCGGTACCTCCGTAGACGACTGCCTCTTCCTGGTCGCTGCCGAGGTCGAACGCGTCGTGGACGGCGCGCACGGCGGCGTCCAGGTCGGTGTCGCGGCAGACGACGGAGATGCGGATCTCGGACGTCGAGATCATCTCGACGTTGATGCCGGCCTCGGCGAGCGCGGCGAAGAACTTGGCCGACACACCGGGATGCGAGCGCATGCCCGCGCCCACGAGCGAGAGCTTGCCGATGTGGTCGTCGTAGAGCAGGTCCTCGAAGCCGACCGAGCCCTGGATCTTCTTCAGCGCGGCGAGCGCGGTGGGGCCGTCGGTCTTCGGCAGCGTGAAGCTGACGTCGGTGCGGCCGGTGCCGCCGGTCGAGATGTTCTGGACGATCATGTCCAGGTTGATCTCGGCGGACGCGAGCTCCTGGAAGATCGCCGCGGCCTCACCCGGCTTGTCGGGCACACCCACGACGGTCACCTTGACCTCGCTGCGGTCGTGCGCGACGCCGCTGATGATCGCGTCTTCCATGAGGTCCTCCATGTGACCGGCGACGGTCGTCCCTGACTTGTTCGAGAACGACGAGCGGACGTGGATCGGGATGCCGTAGCGGCGGCCGTACTCGACGCAGCGGAGGTGCAGGATCTTCGCGCCGCTGGCCGCGAGCTCGAGCATCTCTTCGTAGGTGACCGTGTCGAGGCGCTTCGCGTTCGGGACGATGCGCGGGTCGGCGCTGTAGACGCCGTCGACGTCGGTGTAGATCTCGCACACGTCGGCCTGCATCGCGGCGGCGAGCGCGACGGCGGTCGTGTCCGAGCCACCGCGTCCGAGCGTGGTGATGTCCTTGGTGTCCGGGCTGACGCCCTGGAAGCCGGCGACGATCGCGACCTTGCCCTCGGCGATCGAGTTCACCACGCGTCCGGGCGTGATGTTGACGATCCGCGCCTTGCCGTGGACGGCGGTCGTCAGCACGCCGGCCTGCGAACCGGTGAAGCTCTCGGCGTGGTAGCCGAGGGAGTTGATCGCCATCGCGAGCAGCGCCATCGAGATGCGCTCGCCCGCGGTGAGCAGCATGTCGAACTCGCGGCCGGACGGCACCGGCACGATCTGCTCGGCCAGCTCGATCAGCTCGTCGGTGGTGTCGCCCATCGCGCTGACCACGACGACCACGTCGTGCCCCTCGCGCTTGGTGGCGACGATCCGCTCGGCCACGCGCTTGATGCGCTCGGCATCGGCGACCGACGAGCCGCCGTACTTCTGCACGATCAGGCTCACGGTCTGACCCTTCACATCGGCGGCGGTGTCGACTGAAGCCTCAGTCTACCGGCCGGGCACCGCGCGTTTGCGCTCATGAGCGGCCGCCCGGGCTTTGTCCCGCAGCACCGGCACCCCACCGGGCGTTGTCCCGCAGCACCGGGACAACGCCGTCGCTTTTCCCGGCTGGGCGGGGCAAGGCCGACCGCGCCCCGGCGTTCCGGGGCAACGCGGTGGGATCTCCCGGCTCAGACGCCGGCGAGCTTCGCGCGGAAGTGGTCGACGGTCCTGGCCAGGCCCTCGTCGAGCGGGACGGTCGGGCCCCAGCCGAGCGTGGTCTGGGCGCGGGTGATGTCCGGGCGGCGGCGCACCGGGTCGTCCTGCGGCAGCGGCCGGTACTCGAGCTTGCTGTCGCCGCCGACCAGCGCGAGCACCTTCTCGGCGAGCTCGAGCATGGTGAACTCGCCGGGGTTGCCGAGGTTGATCGGCCCGGTGACCTCGTCGGGCGAGTCCATCAGCCGGATGAGTCCCTCGACGAGATCGTCGACGTAGCAGAACGACCGCGTCTGCTGCCCGTCGCCGAAGATCGTCAGCGGCTGGCCCTGCAGCGCCTGCACGATGAAGTTCGAGACGACCCGGCCGTCGTCCGGGGCCATGCGCGGGCCGTAGGTGTTGAAGATCCGCGCGACCTTGATGCGCAGCTGGTGCTGGCGCCAGTAGTCGAAGAACAGCGTCTCGGCCGCCCGCTTGCCCTCGTCGTAGCACGACCGGATGCCGATCGTGTTCACGTTGCCCCAGTACGACTCCTCCTGCGGGTGCACCGCCGGGTCGCCGTACACCTCGGACGTCGAGGCGAGCAGGATCTTCGCGTTCGTGCGCTTGGCCAGCCCGAGCATGTTGATCGAGCCGTGCACACAGGTCTTGGTCGTCTGGACCGGGTCGCGCTGGTAGAACACCGGCGACGCCGGGCAGGCGAGGTGGTAGATCTCGTCGACCTCGATGTACAGCGGGAACGTGACGTCGTGCCGCATCAGCTCGAAGCGTGGCTCGTCGCGCAGCTCGAGGATGTTGTCGCGCGAGCCCGAGTAGAAGTTGTCGACCACGACGACGTCGTCGCCGCGCTCGAGCAGGCGCCGGGTGAGGTGCGAACCGATGAAACCGGCGCCGCCGGTGACGAGCACGCGCTTGGGCCGGCCGAGGAGGGACGTCACCCGGGCAGCCTAGGACAGGACGCGATCACACGCTGGCTGCGAACGCCGCCTCAAGGATGTCGAGCCCCTCGCGCAGCAGGTCGTGCCCGATCACGAGCGGGGGCAGGAACCGCAGCACGTTGCCGAACGTGCCTGCCGTCAGCGTGACCAGCCCCTGCTGGTGGCAGGCCGCGCGCGACATCGAGGGCAGCATGCGGCCACGGCTCG
>NZ_JBQCEE010000156.1:0-4577 GCF_051960575.1 Jatrophihabitans sp. | reverse complement strand
GGTAGTCGCCGGTCGCGGACGTGACCACCTCGGCGGTGAACTCACCCGATGCATCCAGCAGCCGGACGTAGGCGGCGGGGACCGGCGCGTCGTCCTTGGAGACGACGCCGTAGATCACCGTCTCCTTCTCGAGGTCGATGCCGGCGGGCAGTGACGGCGACTGGGCGGGAGCTCCACACATGGCGATCAGCCCTTCTCGATCGGGACGCCGACCAGCGAGCCGTACTCGGTCCACGAGCCGTCGTAGTTCTTGACGTTCTCGTAGCCGAGCAGCTCGTGCAGGGCGAACCAGGTGTGCGACGAGCGCTCGCCGATGCGGCAGTAGGCGATCGTCTCCTTGCCCTCGTCCAGGCCGGCCTCGTCGACGTAGAGCTTGCGCAGCTCGTCGTCGCTCTTGAAGGTGCCGTCCTCGTTGGCCGCCTTGCTCCACGGCACGTTGAGCGCGGTGGGGATGTGGCCGCCGCGCTGCGACTGCTCCTGCGGCAGGTGCGCCGGCGCGAGCAGCTTGCCGGTGAACTCGTCGGGCGAGCGCACGTCGATGAGGTTCTTGGCACCGATGGCGGCGATCGTCTCGTCGCGGAAGGCGCGGATCGAGGTGTCCTGGTCCTGCGCCGTGTACTGCGTGGCCGGACGCGACACCTCGTCCTTGCTGAGCTCGCGGCCGTCGAGCTCCCACTTCTTGCGTCCGCCGTCGAGCAGCTTCACGTCCTGGTGGCCGTAGAGCTTGAAGTACCAGTAGGCGTAGGCGGCGAACCAGTTGTTGTTGCCGCCGTAGAGCACGACGGTGTCGTCGTTGCCGATGCCCTTGGCCGACAGCAGGGCCTCGAACTGCTCCTTCGACACGAAGTCGCGGATCACCGAGTCCTGCAGGTCGGTCTTCCAGTCCAGCTTGACGGCGCCGGGGATGTGGCCGCCGTCGTAGGCCGAGGTGTCCTCGTCGACCTCGACGAAGACGACGCCCGGGGCGTTCAGGTTCTGCTCGGCCCAGTCGGCCGAGACGAGCACGTCAGCGCGGCTCATGTGGGGTTCTCTCCCTCAGTCGGGTGCGGTGGTGGTGCGGAGTTGTCGCTTGCATGTGGGGGCATCGCGAGGCGTTCGGACGAACGCGGCGATCGGGTCCGGGACGTCGGTCAGCGGACGTGACACAGGCAGCTGCCCACACGGCACAGGTCGACCGCGCGGCGGGAGGTGAGCAGCGGGCGGCGTGCGCCGCCGCGGACCGAACCCTCACCCATGCCGTGGATGGTAGTCAGCCGAGCCCCGCTGACAGAAATCAGGCACCGGACGCGAGCACGCCCGGCCGCGCCGTCAACCGGGTGGCGTCCGCGTAGCCGTGCACCTCGAGCCCGGCGGGCGTCGGGCGCACGTCGGCCAGCCGCAGCCCGTACGGCAGCACCGGCAGCGGGATGGGCACGCTCAGCGAGCCGAGCAGCTGGTCGAGCACGATCTTCGGAACGCTGATCCCGGCCACCGAGACGCCGCCGAGCCGCAACCAGACCGAGCTGCCGCCGACGATCGAGAGGATGGCCTCGCCGCTGAGCCGGGCGAGCGAGCTGATGCCCGGCACCGGCAGTGCGGCGCTCGCGACGAGGCGTCCGCCGTCAGCGTCCGGCTGGTAGTCGAGGGTGAGGTACGGGATGCGGCTGACCCGGGCGAGCTCGCCGTAGGGCAGCACCAGCTCGCCCTCGAGGTGCTCGCAGGGCAGCTCGGTGACCCGCCGGCCGAGCAGGGCCAGCAGCGGCAGGTGGGCGTTGACGACGCGCGCGTGCAGGGTTGCGCCGCGCATGTCGCCGATGCGCAGCCCGCCGCCGGACACCGTGATCGACCGGTACCGCCCGCGCAGCGCCTGGGTCAGGAACGGGGTGCCGTGGATGCGCACGACCGGTGGGCTGCCGAACGGCTGGCCGAGGAAGTCCGACGAGGTGCGCTCGGCGACCGCGACAGCTGCTCGGTCGAGCAGCGGCAGCGCGAGCGCGAGCAGCGCGAGGATCGCGACGACGGCGAGGACGACGAGCAGCACGGGCGGGAGATCAGTTCGACGCGGGCGGCGTCACGTCCGGAGGACCAGGCAGAGCAGGTACGCGCCGGGAGCGAGCAGCGCCGGGGCGAGCAGCGTCGCGAAGACCGCGCCGCACCGCTCGACCCAGGCACCGGCGCGCGGCGCACCCTCGGCCAGCGCGAAGCTGCCGGCCACGGCGAGCAGCGCGGCGACGATTCCGCAGGCGCCGCCCACGAAGGCCGCCCGGCCGCCGAGGAAGGCGTGCTCGTGCCGCAGCACGACGTGCCCGATGACCGCGCCGACGGCCGCGGCGACGACCAGCCCGGGCAGCCCGCGCGGCACGTCGGCGTCGAAGCGCGGCGTCGCGAGCAACAGGTCGACGAGGTGGCCCGCGACGACGGCCCCGGCCGCCGCGGCCAGCACTGCGGTCGCGACGTGCGCGCCGAGGTCCGTCGGCCGGAACTCGTGGCGGAGCTGCAGCACCGCCGACAGCGCGACGACGGTGAGGACGAGCAGCGCGGCCGACGACAGCGACCGGATCAGCTGCACCCGGGCCGCTCCGCGCGCGAGCTGGTGCACGAACAGCACGGGTACGGCGAGGCCGAGCACCGGCAGCAGGGGCCCGAGGCGGTCGTGCGTCCAGTGCGTGAGGCAGGCGTCGGCGGCACCGGCGGCGAGCACCGCAAGCACGGCCGCACCGCGGCGGCCGACGCCGGCGAGGCCGACGAACCATGACGCGACGAGCAGCGCCTGCACGACGGCGACCGCCACGAGCAGCGGCACGCTCCCCTGCCGTGCGGCGAGCGCGAGCCCGCCGATCGCGACGACCGCGGTGGCCAGTTCGACCAGCGGCAGGCGGCCGACCTCGGGCCGGGTCGCGGGCAGCACGGCGCCGTCAGTCACGCCGGCCATCGTCGCAGACCCCCTCGTCGAGCGCGGCACGGTGAGGCGCGCAGTGCGCGACCACCCAGTCAGCGATCCGCGCGGCCAGCTCGGGCGACGTGGCGACCTCGGCGTGCCCCATGCCGGGCTCGATCCAGACGTCGGCGGACGGCGCCGCTGCGGCCAGTTCGTCGGCGTGCGCGACGGGCAGGTACTTGTCCAGCTCGCCGTGCACGATGAGCAGTGGACGCGGGGCGATCGCGCCGGCGACCTCGGCCGGCGACTCGGGCACCGTCGCCCAGCCTGCGGACGAGATGCGCGTGCCGAACAGCAGCCGGGCGACGCACCGTCCGATGCCGGTCTCGAAGGCCAGGTGCAGCAGCCGCATCGGGCGCGTGCCGCGCTCGAACCACCGGCCCGGCGCGCTCACGCTCACCACCGCGTCCGCGTCACCGCCCAGGCCGGCGTGCCGCAGCACCGCGGTGCCGCCCATCGACCAGCCGAGCACCGCGACCTGCGCGAAGCCGTCGTCGCGCAGCCAGGCCACCGCCGCGGCGATGTCGTGGATCTCCTCCGCGCCGGCCGTCACCAGCCCGCCGGAGTCGCCGTGGCCGCGGAAGTCCGGGGACAGGACGGCCAGGCCGTGGGACGCGAGCGCCCGGCAGATGCGCTGCACGTCCGGCCGCTGCGAGTGCATGGTGAAGCCGTGCGCCACGATACAGCCGACACCGGTCGCGTCGCCGTCGGCCGGCCAGTACGTGGCAGCGAGCCGGATGCCGTCGGACGTCTCGAGCACGACGGGGCGCGGATCGGTCACCGGACGATTGTCCGTGATCACCGCCGGAGGTGACCTTCGACGGGTCGCGGGCGCGGTGAAACACGGGTGTAATCGCTTCGTGGTCGACTTCGTCCGACCCGATGTGCGCACCGGCGTACCCGAGCCGTACCCGACAGGAGGCGACCGTGGAGCTCCTTCTCCTCACGTCCACCGCCCAGTCCACGACCGAGGTGCTGCCGGCCCTCGCCCTGCTGCCCCACCAGGTGACCGTCCTGCCGCAGGACGCCGCCGCGCTGGTCGACCGCGCGCTCGGTGACATCGTGCTCGTCGACGCCCGCCGCGACCTCGTCGGCGCCCGCAGCTTCCTGCGGCTGCTCTCCGCCGTCGGCGCGGACGTGCCGGTCGTCGCCATCCTCACCGAGGGCGGCCTCATCGCGATGTCCGGCGAGTGGGCCGTCGCCGACTTCGTGCTCGACACCGCAGGGCCCGCCGAGCTGGACGCGCGACTGCGGCTGGCCGTCGAGAAGCGCGCCGCGGTGTCCGAGGAGGTCACCGGCCGGCTCGAGATCGGCGACCTCACCATCGACGAAGCCACGTACACCGCCCGGCTCGACGGTGCCGTGCTCGACCTCACCTACAAGGAGTTCGAGCTGCTGAAGTTCCTCGCCCAGCACCCGGGCCGGGTCTTCACCCGCTCGCACCTGGTGCAGGAGGTCTGGGGCTACGACTACTTCGGTGGCACCCGGACCGTCGACGTCCACGTCCGGCGGCTGCGCGCCAAGCTCGGCCCCGAGCACGAAGCGATGATCGGCACGGTGCGCAACGTCGGGTACAAGTTCGTCCGACCCGCCGACGCCCGGACAGCTCAGGGCGCCGTACTGGCTGCCGAGGAGTTCGTCGACGAGGAGTCGGCACTAC
>NZ_JBQCEE010000155.1:0-4808 GCF_051960575.1 Jatrophihabitans sp. | reverse complement strand
TTCTCGCCCGGCGAGCTGCTGCGCCTCAGCCCGAGCGGGGGGAATATCGTGCTGCGTCACTAGATCACCCACCTCGCGGCCGCGGACGCGACGACCGACGCCACGCCGACCTGGCTGCGCGAGGGCTTCGCCGACTACGTCGCCGACCTGCACACGGGCCAGCCGGTCACCACGGTGGCGGCCGAGCTGACCGCGGCGGTGCGGCGGGGCCAGCTGCCCGATCAGCTGCCCACCGACGCCGCCTTCACCGGCGATGCCGCGACCGCAGCGCTGGCCTACGAGCAGGCCTGGCTGGCGTGCCGGCTGATCGCCGAGCGGGCCGGCCAGGCCGGGCTGCTGCGTGTCTACCGACTCGTGGGCGGACAGGCCACCGCGTCGTCGACGGCGACGGCGTCGGCACTGCGCGCGGTGCTGCACGAGTCGACGGCGCAGTTCACCGCGCAGTGGCGCACCTTCCTGCGCCAGTTGCTCGGCTGACGGCGAGGATGCTCCGGTGCGCCGCACCCTCATCGTCACCAACGACTTCCCGCCGCGGCAGGGCGGCATCCAGTCGTTCGTGCACGAGCTCGCGGTCCGGCAGCCGGCCGGGTCGGTGGCCGTCTACGCCTCCGACCACGAGGGGTCGGCCGGCTTCGACGCCGCGCAACCCTTCCCGGTCACACGTCACCCGACCGGCCTGCTCGTGCCCACCCCGGCCGCCGCCCGCCGGATCGTCTCCACCTTCACCGAGCACGGGTGCACCGCCGTGTGGTTCGGCGCCGCCGCGCCGCTCGGGCTGCTCGCCCCGGCACTGCGCCGCGCCGGTGCGGAGCGCATCGTCGCGACCACGCACGGGCACGAGGCCGGCTGGGCGCAACTGCCCGGCGCACGCCAGGCACTGCGTCGGATCGGGGTCGGCTGTGACGTCGTGACCTATCTCGGCGAGTACACGCGGCGCCGGCTCGCGCCGGTGCTCGCCGACGTCACCGAGCTGCGCCAACTGACCCCGGGCGTCGACGTCGACACGTTCCGCCCGGACGTCGACGGCACACCGGTGCGTCGTCGGCACGGGCTCGAGGGGCGTCCGGTCATCGTCTGCGTCTCGCGGCTGGTGCGGCGCAAGGGGCAGGACACGCTGATCCGCGCGCTGCCCGCCGTGCAGGCCGCGGTGCCCGACGTCGCGCTGCTGCTGGTCGGTCGCGGCCCGTACGAGGGCGACCTGCACGAGGTCGCCCGCCGCGAGGGCGTCGCCGACGCGGTCGTGCTGACCGGCGGCGTGCCGGCCGCCGAGCTACCCGCCCACTACGCGGCCGGGGACGTCTTCGCCATGCCGTGCCGCACGCGCCGCGGCGGCCTCGACGTCGAGGGGCTCGGCATCGTCTACCTCGAGGCATCGGCCGTCGGGCTGCCCGTGCTCGCCGGCGACTCCGGCGGCGCACCCGATGCCGTGCTCGAGGGCGAGACCGGCACCGTCGTCGACGGCCGCGACGTCGACCAGGTCGCCGCGCGGCTGGTCGAGCTGCTCACCGACGCCGACCGACGCCGCCGGTTCGGCGCCGCCGGCCGGGCCTGGGTCGAGCGGGCCTGGCGCTGGGACCTGCTGGCCGGCCGGCTCACCGACCTGCTGCAGGCCTGACCGGCCCGAGGCCGGCGCAGGCCGGCCACGAGCCCGGTCGGAAGCTCGGCCGGAAGCCCGGCCGGAAGCCCGGCCGGAAGCTCAGTCGGACGACTTCTCGCCGGCGTAGAGCGCCTCGATCTCGTTCGCGCACTCCTTGTGCACGACGTTGCGCTTGAGCTTCAGCGACGGCGTGAGCTGGCCGCCGGCCTCGGTCCAGTCCTCGGCGATGATCGTGAACTTCCGGATCGACTCGGCGCGGCTGACCGCCTTGTTGGCGTCGTCGATCGCGGTCTGGATCTCGGCCCGCAGCTGGGCGTCGTCGACGAGGTCGGCGAGTTCGGTGTCCTTGGGCTTGCCGTGCTGCTCGAGCCAGGTCGGCCACGACTCGGGGTCGATGGTGACGAGGCAGGCGATGAACGGCTTCTGGTCGCCGACGACGAGGGCCTGGCTGACCAGCCAGTGGGCGCGGATGCGGTCCTCGAGCACGGCGGGCGCGACGTTCTTGCCGCCGGCGGTGACGATGAGCTCCTTCTTCCGGCCGGTGATGCGCAGGAAGCCCTGCGCGTCGAGCTCGCCGATGTCGCCGGTGTGGAACCAGCCGTCGCCGTCGATGGCCTCCTTGGTGGCCACCTCGTTCTGCCAGTAGCCCTGGAACACGTTGGCGCCCTTGAACAGCACCTCACCGTCGTCGGCGATCGCGACGGTGACGCCGCCGAGCGCCTGCCCGACCGAGCCGACCTTGATCGCGTCCGGGCGGTTGATGGTGGCACCCGCGGTCGTCTCGGTGAGGCCGTAGCCCTCGTAGATCGTCACGCCGATGCCGCGGAAGAAGTGGCCGAGGCGCGCGCCCAGCGGGGCGCCGCCGGAGACCGCGGTGTCGCAGTTGCCGCCCAGCGCGGCACGCAGCCGCGAGTAGACGAGCCGGTCGAAGACGGCGTGGGCCACGCGGATGTGGGGCGGCACACCGCCCTTGTCCAGCGACTCGGAGTACTTGATCGCGACGGTCTCGGCGAGGTCGAAGATGCGGCCCTTGCCGCTGCCGTGCGCCTGCTGCTTGGCGGTGTTGTAGACCTTCTCGAACACGCGCGGCACGGCGAGCACGAAGCGCGGCTTGAAGTCGGCCAGGTCGCCCATCAGGTTCTTGATGTCGGCGGTGTGGCCGAGGGTGCAGCCGGCGGCGATGCAGCCGATCTCGATGAGCCGGCCGAAGACGTGCGCGATCGGCAGGAAGAGCAAGGTCGAGGTGCCCTGGTTGAAGAACTCGGACGTCAGCGCCAGCACCTCGGTGGCGTCGCTGACGAAGTTGCGGTGGGTGAGCGTGCAGCCCTTCGGCCGCCCGGTGGTGCCCGAGGTGTAGATGATCGAGGCCACGTCGTCGAGCTGCACGGCCGTGCGACGGGCCTCGACCTCGTCGTCGCCGAGGCTGCGGCCGCGCTCGGTGAGATTGCCGGTGGCGTCGTTGCTGAACTCCCAGACCTCGCCGAGCGCCGGCAGCTGCGGGCGCACCGACTCGACGATCTGCACGTGCGCATCGGTCTCGACGAAGATCGCCTTCGCGCCCGAGTCGGACAGGATCCACTCGACCTGCTCGGCGCTCGACGTCTCGTAGATCGGCACGACGACGGCGCCGACGGTGAACAGGGCGAAGTCGGCGAGCGTCCACTCGTACCGCGTCTTGCTCATGACCGCGACGCGGTCACCCGGCTCGATGCCGGCCGCGATGAGGCCCTTGGCCAGGCCGGTGATCTCGGCGGCGAACTGCTCGGCGGTGACGTCTCTCCACACCCCGCCGATGCGGCGGCGCAGCGCGACGTTCGACGGCGACTGCTCGGCGTTCTGGAAGGCGAAGTCCGCGGTGTTGCTCTGCGTCAACGTGGTCACGTTGCTCGCCACATGCCATTCGCGCACGGTCGCGCCGTCCTCTCAGGTCGGGAATCACGGCGGGGGTCGCCGAAAACGGTAACCCGTGGCGCCGAGGCGGGCATGACGGGCAGGCTGCGGTGGGCGCGCTACCGTCTGAACCCGTGCCGGACACCTCGACGCAGTCGATCCTCGTCGACGCGCCCCCGGCCGCCGTGATGGCCGTGATCGCGGACTTCGAGCACTACCCGGTCTGGGCCGCGTCCGTGTGCGAGGCGGCGGTGGCCGAGGTCGGCCCCGACGGCCGCGCCCGCGAGGTCGACTTCCACCTGGACGCCGGGGTGATCGTCGATCGGTACCGGCTGCGCTACGTGTGGGACGGCGACCGCCGCGTCGAGTGGGATCTCGTGTCCGGTGACGTGATCCGGGCGCAGCACGGTTCGTACACGCTCGTGCCCCGCGACGGCGGCACCGAGGTCACCTACGCCCTCGCCGTCGACCTGTCGGTGCCGATGCTCGGGCGGCTGCGCCGCAAGGCCGAGCGGATGGTGCTCGACACCGCCCTGCGCGAGCTGAAGCGCCGGGTCGAGACCCTGCGGGCGGACGCGTGACCGGGCCCGACGGCGACCCGCGCCCGGGTGACCAGCCCGGCGGCGACCCCGGCGCCGGCTCGATCGCCGACGAGTTGCACCGCCTGGTCGGCGAGATGACCGCGTGGGCGGGCGTCGCGGCGTCCGAGGCGCACGCGCTGCCGACCGGGCCCGAGTGCGGTTGGTGCCCGGTGTGCCAGTTCGCCGAGCTGTTGCGCGGCGACCACCCCGAGGCGTCCGAGCGGGTGAAGCAGGCCGGGGCGGCGATCGTCGCGGCGTTCCGCGCCGTCATGCAGGCCGCCTCGCAGGAGCCGCTGCGCCGCACCGGCCCGCCGGCGGAGACACCCGAGCCCCCCGGGCCGGACGCGTGAGCCTCGCCATCGGCGTCGACATCGGCGGCACCAAGGTCGCCGCCGGCGTGGTGACCGAGGACGGCCGGGTCATCGCCCGCACCCGCCGCGAGACCCCCGGACGCGACGTGCGGCGCACCGAGGACACCATCGTCGAGGTCGTCGACGAGCTCGCCGCCGAGCACGACGTGGTCGCGGTCGGCATCGGCGCCGCCGGATGGATCGCGGCCGACCGGGCCACCGTGCTGTTCTCGCCGCACCTCGCCTGGCGCGACGAGCCGTTGCTTGCGGCCCTCGAGGAACGCATCGACATCCCGTTGCTCGTCGAGAACGACGCGAATGCGGCAGCGTGGGCCGAGTACCGCTTCGGCTCGGCACAGGGCGAGCCGGTCGTCGTGTGCGTGACGCTGG
>NZ_JBQCEE010000154.1:0-12649 GCF_051960575.1 Jatrophihabitans sp. | reverse complement strand
CGACGAGTCGCTGACCAAGGCCTACCTCGGCGGCTGACCTCCGCCGCCGCGGTGCCGGCGGGGCGCGAATCGTAACCGGATCGTGACCTCGACGGAAGGTGCGCGCGCAGTAGTTGCCAGCTCAGCTACCTGGCGCGCCGTCGATCTCCGGCTGCCTCGAGGGTGACGCCCGAGCACTCGTCGACCAGCCGGAGGAGCGTCGTGTCACGACCTGGTGTCCGCGTCCGTCCGGCCACCGTCGACGACGTCCCCGGCCTGGTCGGCCTGGCGCGGTCGCTCGACCTCAACGCCGGGCTGTTCAGCGGCCGCCCGCTGCTCGACCCGTCGCCCGAGCACCTCGGCCAGCGGTTCACCGAGATCATCGGCCACGCCGAGCGGCACCTGCTCGTCGGCGTCGACGACGCCGGCACGGTCGTCGGCCTGCTCGCCGCCCGCCGCGACGACATCGGCGCCATCGACCTCACCCCGGTGCTGCACGTGTCGCACCTCATGGTCGCGCCGACGCACCGCCGGCGCGGCGTCGGCCGGGCGCTGCTCGCGGGGTCGGTGCACCTGGCCGAGCAGCTCGGCATCGACCACCTGCTCGCCACCGCCACGTCCCAGTCGCGCGAGGGCAACCGCTACCTCGCCCGGCTCGGCTTCAAGCCGCTCGTCACCCAGCGCATCGCGCCGGTGCCCGGGCTGCGCCGCACCCTCGGCATGACCGATCTCGGCAGCCGGGTGGCCGTGCTGCGGCGTGCCCGGCTCGGCCGGGCGGCGCGGCCGCCGATCGCGGCCGGCTCGGCCGAGCACGCCTGACCCGCGGCTGCTGTCAGACCCGCTCTCTAGAGTGAGAGCCGTGCCTCGCCTGCTGCTCCTCGACGGTCATTCGCTCGCGTACCGCGCGTTCTACGCGCTGCGAGAGGTCGACATGCAGACCTCGACGGGTCAGCCGACGAACGCCGTGTTCGGCTTCACGTCCATGCTCATCAACCTGCTGCGCGACGAGGAACCGACGCACATCGGCGTCGCCTTCGACGTTTCGCGAGCGACCTTCCGCATGGAGGCCTACGCCGATTACAAGGCGGGCCGGTCGACGACGCCCGACGACTTCCGCGGCCAGGTCGAACTGATCCGCAAAGTGCTCGACGCGCTGCGCATCCGCTACCTCGGCGTCGAGGGCTACGAGGCCGACGACGTCATCGCGACGCTCACGACGCAGGCCGTGGCCGACGGCATGCAGGTGCTCATCTGCACCGGCGACCGCGACGCGCTGCAACTGGTCAGCGACGACGTCACGGTGCTCTACCCGCGCCGCGGCGTCAGCGACCTGACCCGCTTCACGCCGGAGGCGGTGCAGGAGAAGTACGAGCTCACCCCCGCGCAGTACCCCGACTTCGCCGCGTTGCGCGGCGATCCGTCGGACAACCTGCCCGGCATCGCCGGCGTCGGTGAGAAGACCGCCGCGAAGTGGGTGCGCGAGTACGGGTCGCTCGTCGCACTCGCCGAGCGGGTCGACACGGTGAAGGGCAAGGCCGGTGACGCGCTGCGCGAGAACCTCGCCAGCGTGCTGCGCAACCGGCAGCTCACCGAGCTCGTCCGCGACGTCCCGCTCGACATCACGCCGGCCGACCTCGAGCGGCAGCAGTGGGACCGCGAGGAGGTGCACCAGCTCTTCGACGACCTGCAGTTCCGGGTGTTGCGGGAGCGGCTGTTCGCCTCGGTCGCGGCGGCCGAGCCCGAGGCCGACGAGGGCTTCGACGTCGCCACCAGCCGGCTGCAGCCGGACGAGGTCGCGCAGTGGCTGGACGAACACGCCCGCGACGGGCGTCCGGTGGGCGTGGCGTTCCGTGGCACGTGGGGCCGTGGCGTCGGGCAGTTCACCGGCATCGCGCTGGCCGCCGCCGACGGCGCGGCCGCGTTCCTGGTGCCGGAGGTGCTCACCGCCGACGACGAGCGGGCGTTCGCCGGCTGGCTCGCCGACGCGGGCGTGCCGAAGAGCGTGCACGACGTGAAGGGGCCGCTGCTCGCGCTGCGCCAGCACGGCTGGACGCTCGCCGGTGTCACCAGCGACACCCAGCTGGCCGCGTACCTGCTGCGTCCCGACCAGCGCTCGTTCGACCTCGCCGACCTCGCCCTGCGCTACCTGCGGCGCGAGTTGCGCTCGAACGTCGAGGAGTCGGGCCAGCTCACCCTCGACGGCGGCGCGGACGAGTCCGATGACGCCCTCGCGCAGGTCGAGACGGTGCGGGCGACGGCGATCCGCGACCTCGCCGAGGCCTTCGCCACCGAGCTCGACGCCGGCAACCAGATGAAGCTGCTCACCGACCTCGAGCTGCCGCTCACCTACGTGCTGTCGGACATGGAGGCCGTGGGCATCGCCGTCGACACCGACGCGCTGGTCTCGTTCCAGGCCGAGATGGCCGCGCAGATCAAGGACGTCGAGAGCGAGGCGCACACGATGGTGGGGCGCCCGTTCAACCTCTGCTCGCCGAAGCAGCTGCAAGAGATCCTCTTCGACCAGTACGGGCTGCCGAAGACCAAGCGGATCAAGACCGGCTACACGACCGACGCCGACTCGCTCGCCGACCTGTACGAGAAGACGCAGCACCCCGTGCTCGAGCTGCTGCTGCGCCACCGCGAGGTCGCCCGGCTGAAGTCGGTGGTCGACGGCCTGTTGCCGCTGGTCGACGACGTCGGCCGCATCCACACCACGTTCAACCAGACCATCGCCGCCACCGGGCGGTTGTCGTCGACCGACCCGAACCTGCAGAACATCCCGGTGCGCACGGCCGAGGGGCGGCGCATCCGCGAAGCGTTCACGGTCGGCCCGGGCTACGAGGCGATCATGACCGCCGACTACAGCCAGATCGAGATGCGGATCATGGCGCACCTGTCGCAGGACGCCGGCCTCATCGAGGCGTTCACGACGGGGGAGGACCTGCACACCTTCGTCGCGTCCCGCGCCTTCGACCTGCCGCCGGAGGAGATCGACAGCGAGCTGCGGCGCCGGGTGAAGGCCATGTCCTACGGCCTGGCCTACGGCCTGTCGGCGTTCGGGCTCTCGAAGCAGCTCAAGATCAGCACGGACGAGGCGCGCGGGCAGATGGACGCGTACTTCAGCCGCTTCGGCGGCGTGCGCGACTACCTGCGCTCGGTCGTCGAGGAGGCCCGCCGCACCGGCTTCACCGAGACCATCATGGGCCGGCGCCGGTACCTCGCGAACCTGACCAGCGACAACCGCAACCTGCGCGAGATGGCCGAGCGCGCCGCGCTGAACGCGCCGATCCAGGGCAGCGCGGCCGACATCATCAAGGTCGCGATGCTCGGCGTGCACCGCGGCCTCGCCGACGAGGGGCTGCGGTCACGGCTGCTGCTGCAGGTGCACGACGAGCTGGTGCTCGAGGTCGCCCCGGGTGAGCGCGACGCGGTCGAGGCGCTGGTGCGGCGCGAGATGGGTGGCGCGTTCCACCTCGACGTGCCGCTCGACGTCTCGGTCGGCGTCGGCCGCACCTGGCACGACGCCGCGCACTGACCCTCGGCGCACACGGCCCGCCACTCGCGGGCTCACTCGGCGGTCAGCGAGCGAGCCACCACGGCGAGCACGGTCGCCAGTTCGGCGCGCAGCTCGGCCGGGTCGGGCGCGTCCTTGCCGACCATCGAGCGGCGCACCCGCACCACCTGCCCGCGCAACCGGCGCCGCTCGACAGGGTCGGTCGGCAGATCGGCGGCCAGGGCCCGCAGCGCCTGAACCGCCTCGTACGGGTGCACGTGTCGGCGCCGCGTGGTCCGGTGCGCCGTGTGGCCTGCGCGCAGCGCCGGGGTGAGCTCGCCGAGCCGGTCCGCTGCTGCTGCGGTGGCGGCCGCGCAGGCGCCGAGGCCCGCGGCGGGCGGGGGCGCGGCCAGGTCGTCGGTGAGGGCGGCGAGGCAGTCGGCGATGCGGCGGCGCACGAGGTCACCGGTGCGCACCGGCAGCACGAACCAGGCGGACGCGACACCGAGCAGCCCGCCCACGACGATGCCCCCGAGCCGGTCGACCAGCACGGCGCTGCCACGGTCGCCACTGATGCCGCTGTACGCGTGCAGCAGCGCCTGCATGCCGGTCATCGCCGCGGCCCACCACGCGTAGCCGAACGCGCGCAGCACCAGGCCGACGGCCATCACGACGAAGAGCACCACGAGCAGGCGCTGATCACCCGCGTCCAGACGCCCGAGCGACAGCGCGACGCCGATCGTGCCCGCGGCCGCGCCGACCGACCGCAGCACCGCCTTGTGCGCGACGTCGCCGCGCCCGCGGTTGCCGCTCGCCACGATGTAGGCGGTGAGCACCGCCCAGGGCCAGTGCCGTCCGAAGAGCAGGTGCCCGGCCACCAGCGCGGCGGCGAGCCCGAGCGCCATCTGCAGCGCCATGCTGGTCGGCACGTCGACACGGCGCCGGCTCGGACGCCGCGTCGCAGCCTGAGCCGTCGGGGGCGGGGATGCCGCCGGCGCCGTGGCAGCTGCGTCGAGACCGGGCCGGGGCCCGACCACCGCGCGGGCCACGGACGTCCAGGCCAGCGCGAGCAGGCCGGCGACCGGTGCCCACACGAACGCCCCACCGAGACCGGTCGGCGGCCCGACGGCCGGCGTCACCAGCACGGCCAGGAAGGGCAACGACACGAGCCGGCCCGCGTCGCGCAGCCTGCCCTCGAAACGCCGAGCGAGGATGCCGACGCTCAGTCCGACGACGAGCAGCGACTGGCCCAGCCACGGTTCGTGCAGGATCAGCCACGCGACGCCGCTCGCAGCCTCGCCGACGACCGGCACCGTCACCAGCGCGGTCAGGCCGTGCTCGCCGCGCCCGACCCGGCCGAGCGTCAGCGCGAGCACGACCGAGAGCACCACCACGAGCACCGGCACGTCGAGGGCGAGGTGCAGGGCCACGGCACACCCGAAGCTGCCGAGCACCGCCGTCATCACCCGCGCCGCGTCGCGCAGCGCGCACACCCACGCGGCGCGGGTCACGGCTCGAGGGGCGCAACCCCGCCGCCGTGCGCCACGAGGCGTTGCATCAGCGCCGCCGCGGCACGCAGTGTCGCCTGCTCGTCGGGCGTGCAGATCTCCGCGATCGCCCTCGCCACCCACCGGTCGCGCGGCGACATCTCCGCCCGCAGCGCCGCGCGCCCGACGTCGGTGATCTCGAGCAGCGCGGCCCGGCGGTCGGTCGGGTCGGGGGTGGGCCGGATCGCGCCCCGGCGCTGCAGCGACGCCAACGACCGCGTCAACGACTGCGGCACCATCCGCAGCTGGTCGGCGACCTCGCCGGGCGTGATCGGTCCGTGGGTGGCCACGCGGCCGAGTACCGCCACCTCGGTGAGGGTGAGGTGGCCGGCCCGCTCGACCCGCGCCCGGGCGGCGAGCGCCGTCGCCGCGCGGCGCAGTACGGCTGCGTCCGCCAGCTGTCCAGCAGTGGTTCGCACCTGCTGACCATATGGTCAGCACGTGCTGACCATCAACCGTCGTTCAGCACACGTCGATAAGGTCGCCCGGTGCATCGTCGCATCATCGCCCTGCTGACCGTGCTGGTCGCGGCCGTCGCGGCCGTTGGCTGCTCGTCCGGCAGCAGCAGCAATGACGGACAGCGCTGCAGGGGCACGTGCACCGGCAGCATCGACGGCGCCGCCTACGTGATCCGTCTGCCCGGGCACTGGAACGGCACGCTGCTCGTCTACACACACGGCTACCGCGACCCCGCGACCCCGCGTCCCGGACGGGCCGTCGTCTCGGTCGGTGAGGACCTCGGGCTGCCGTCCGACCCCGTCGTGTCGACGCTGCTCGGCCAGGGCTACGCGCTCGCGGGATCCTCGACCGCCGCGGGGTGGACACCGCAGCAGGCGACCGCGGCCGACAAGGCCCTCTACGAGCGCTTCGTGTACCTGCACGGCACCCCGAAGCGCACGCTGGCCTGGGGCGGATCGATGGGCGGGCTCATCACGACCCTGCTCGCCGAGGGCGCCGACTGGGTCGACGGGGCGGCGCCGATGTGCGGCGTCGTCGCCGGCCCGTTGCGCAACTTCGACAACATGCGCGAGGCGATCTGGGCGACGAGGGCGCTGCTGCTGCCCGACCTGCAGGTGACCGGCTTCGCGTCGCGGGCGGCCGCCGCGCAGGCCGGCGCCGCGGCGACCACGGCGATCGCGCAGGCCGCGGCGGCAGGTGGTGACCGGGCCGCGCGCGTCGCCTACCTGGCCCTGACCCTCGGACTGCCGCTGCGCAGCCCGCAGCACCCGGCCGGCCCGAACCTCGCCGCGCTCGCCGACAACCTCGGCGCGTACGTGACCTTCGCGCTCACCCTCGGGCACGACTTCCGGCAGCGGTTCGGCGGCGATCCGGGGCAGGCACAGCCGCCGCCGGCGCCGACACCGACGATCAGCGCCGCGGTCGCCGTCCTCGGCGGCGACGCCGCGACCTATGCCGCCGCGCTGGCCGCCACCTCGCCGTTCCCCGCCGACGCGGCCGCCCGACAGGCCGCCGAGGCGTCCGGCGACCCGACGGGACGGCTGCAGGTACCGACCATCGCGCTGCACGGGCTGGGCGACCCGATCGCGATCCCGGCGAACGAGGCCGTGCTCGCCCAGCGTGTGGCCGCCGCCGGGACGTCCGGCCGGTTGCTGCAGGTCTACGCGCCGGCGGTCGACGCGGCGTCCGGCATCGGCCACTGCGTCTTCAGCAGCCGGCAGGTCGTCGGCACGATCGACGCCCTGGACGCGTGGGTGCGCACCGGCAGCCGCCCCGGCACCGTGCCCGGCACGACGACGGGCGCCGACGTCGGCAACTGGCCCGAAGCCTGACGGGCGCGGGTCTCAGCGCGGCGCGACGTAGGTGCGGTACTCGCGGTCGATCCGCAGGCCGACGCTGAGGTACAGCGACAGCGCGCCCTCGTTGCTCGCCTGCACCGACAGTCCGAGCGACGTCGCGCCCGCGGCGACGCGGCGCCGCAGCGACTCGGTCAGCAGGGCGCGTCCGAGACCCTGGCGACGCTCCGACTTCGCCGTCGCCAGCTGCGACACCCAGCCGGTGCCGTCGTCCCAGATGCGGCCGAGCGCGACGCCGACGATGCGGCCGTCGCGTCGGGCGACCACCTGCTGCGCGAGGTCGGTCTGGTCGGTGACGAAGATCGACCGCCAGTCGTCGAGGCTCCGCTCGGGATGACCCGGGATCTCGGCCCAGGCGGCGTCCACGTAGATCAACCGGTGCACCGCCTCGAGGTCCGCCCGGTCGAGGTCGTCGATCGTGACGCCGTCCGGCCACTGCGGCGTGTCGAGCCGGAGGTCCGGCGTCACGTCGCACAGCAGGTCGAACGACGAGTATGCGTGCTGCCAGCCCGCCGCCTCGAGCCGCGCGACGAGGGCGGCGTCGCGACTCAACGCCTCGACCCGGCCGGGCCGCTCGGCGAACCACGGCAGCAGCACGTCGCACACCGGGCCGGCGTCGGTGCCGGGATCGATCGCCAGCACGCTGTCGTGCCCGAAGCGCTGCCCGGCGGCGATCAGCCGGTCGCCGTCGAACAGCAGTCGGGTGTTGTCGGCGAGCGGCTCGGCCAGGTCGAGGAACTCGCGCACCTCGTCGGCGCTGCGTTCCGGCCGGCCGAACCAGTGGGTGTCGATCCGGGCGTCGAGGTCGGTGAGGGCGGCGACGTCGTCGGACGCGGCGGGACGGATGTGCACCTGTCGACCGTAATGATCAGCGCGAGCCGTTTGGGCTCAGCCGGGCCGTTCGCAGACGTAGATCGCCGTGCCGGGCAGGATCGCGCCCCGCAGCGGCGACCACTGCCCCCACGGTTCGGTGTGCCCGGCGGGCCAGACGGGTTCGACCAGGTCGACGAGGCGCAGCCCCGCCGCGACGAGCTCGCGCACCCGGTCGCCGAGCGTGCGGTGGTGCTCGACGTAGGTGGGCGTGCCGTCGTCCGCGAACTCGACGTAGGGCGTGCGGTCCCAGTACGGCATGGTCGCCGTGAGCCCGTCGGGTCCGGGATCGTCGGGGAACGACCAGCGGATCGGATGCGTCGTCGCGAACACGAACCGCCCGCCCGCGCGCAGCACCCGCGCGGCCTCGGCCATCACCGCAGCCGAGTCGGCCACGAACGGCACCGCACCGAAGGCGGTGAAGACGATGTCGAAGGACGCGTCCGGGAAGGGCAGTGCTCGCGCGTCGGCCTGCACGAGCGGCACTTCGACGCCGGTGCGTGCCGACGCCGCCCGCGCCTGGCGCAGCATCCCCGACGACAGGTCGGACGCGACCGGCCGGGCGCCCTGCCCGACCAGCCACCGCGAGCACATCGCGGCCCCGCACCCGATCTCGAGCACCTCGCGCCCGCGCACGTCGCCCAGCAGGTGCGCGTCGGCCTCGCGCAGCCGCTCGGGGCACCACACGAAGTCGGCGTCGCCGAGGAAGTCACCGTGCTCGGCGGCGTACGCGTCCGCCTCGGCGTCCCACCAGCGGCGGTTGGCCCGCGCGGTGCTGGCCGGATCGGTCGCGCGCCGCCCCACGCCGACCGGCTGCGGCGCCGGGTCAGCTGCGGCCGCCACCGGGCCCCCCGCGTCCGATATCACGTCCGTCACCGTCGGGCTCGACCACGCCGCCGGGCGGCGCGGCATCCCGTGCGTGGCTGCGCAGGCGGGCCTCGTGCGCGGTGGTCGTGGCGAACCGCGTGAACGCGACGGCGGCCACCACCAGCAGCACCAGCACCGCGAAGCCCATGCTGCGACGATAGGCCGCCGCCCCGGCGGATACGCTCACCAGTCGTCCGACGATGCACATCCTGAGGGAGGACGCGTGACGGTCGCCCGCCGCACCCGGCTCGCCTGGCGCGTGATCGAGCTGCTCGAGGGCGGCTCGGTGATGCAGCAGCCGCCCGAGCGCATCCTGCGGGCGCGGCGCCGCCGCCAGCGGATGAGCCGGCTGCCCGGTGGCTGGTTGTTGACCGGCCGTCCGGACGCCCGCGCCCGCATCGAGCCGGGGGAGTTGCGGCTCGACGACGGCACCGTCCTGCCGATCCGCACCTACCGCCCGAAGGACGCGGGACGCGGCCCGCTGCCCGTCGTCGTCAACTTCCACGGCGGCGGCTGGGTGTCCGGCGACCCGTACCAGTCGGAGTGGTGGTGCGCCGGCGTCGCCGCGAAGGCGGGCGTCGTCGTGGTCTCGGTCGACTACCGGCTGGCGCCCGAGTACCGCTTCCCCGTGCCGGCCGAGGACTGCTACGCGGCGACGGCGTGGGTGGTCGCGAACGCGACCTCGCTGAACGTCGACCCCGAGCGGGTGGCCGTCATGGGCGACAGCGCCGGCGGCAACCTGGCGGCCGCCGTCTGTCTCATGGCCCGTGACCGGGGCGGACCCGCGATCGCCCTGCAGGTGCTGATCTATCCGTCGGTCGACCTGGCCCACCGGCTGCCGTCCGAGACCGAGAACGCGAACGGGCCGGTGCTGTACAAGGCCGATCTCGAGAACACCCCGCGCGTGTACCTGCGCGACGTCGAGGCCGACGCGACCAACCCGTACGTCTCGCCGCTGCTCGGCGATGCGGGCGGCCTGCCGCCGGCGATCATCCAGACCGCCCAGCACGACCCGCTGCGTGATCACGGGCCGGCGTACGCCGAGCACCTGCGCGCCTCGGGCGTCGAGGTGCGTCTCACCAACTACGCCGACGGCGTGCACGGCTACATCTCGCTGCCCGGCATCGTCCCGGTCGCCGCGGAGGCCCTCGAGGACGCCGCCCGCGAGATCCGCGAGATGCTCAAGGCCTAGGGCGTTCCGTCCGGAATGCTCGTGGGTTTGGGGGTGTTCCGTCGGGGCGAGTAGGCTTCCGCCTGCGGACAGGTCTGTGGCCTCGACATGGAGTAGGCCACTCATCGGTTTGGTGATCAGGACCTGGCGCGCCCGCACGACCCACTGTCAGGATCCAACGACTTCATGACGTCCACCATCTCGTCCCCTACCACCCCGCAGGTCGCAGTCAACGACATCGGCTCGCTCGAGGAACTCCTCGCGGCCGTTGACGGCACCATCAAGCCCTTCAATGACGGCGACATCGTCGAGGGCACCATCGTCAAGGTCGACCGCGACGAGGTCCTGCTCGACATCGGTTACAAGACCGAAGGTGTCATCCCCTCCCGCGAGCTCTCCATCAAGCACGACGTCGACCCGTCCGAGGTCGTCAGCGTCGGCGATGAGATCGAGGCCCTGGTCCTCCAGAAGGAGGACAAGGAGGGCCGCCTCATCCTGTCCAAGAAGCGCGCTCAGTACGAGCGGGCCTGGGGCACTATCGAGGAGAAGAAGGAGCGCGACGAGGTCGTCGAGGGCACCGTCATCGAGGTGGTCAAGGGCGGTCTGATCCTCGACATCGGGCTGCGCGGCTTCCTGCCGGCGTCGCTGGTCGAGATGCGCCGCGTGCGCGACCTGCAGCCCTACGTGGGCAAGACGCTCGAGGCGAAGATCATCGAGCTCGACAAGAACCGCAACAACGTCGTGCTGTCGCGCCGTGCGTGGCTCGAGCAGACCCAGTCCGAGGTGCGCAGCGAGTTCCTCAACAAGCTGGCCAAGGGCCAGGTGCGCACCGGTGTCGTCTCGTCGATCGTCAACTTCGGTGCGTTCGTCGACCTCGGCGGCGTCGACGGCCTCGTGCACGTCAGCGAGCTGTCCTGGAAGCACATCGACCACCCGTCCGAGGTCGTCGAGGTCGGCCAGGAGGTCACCGTCGAGGTGCTCGACATCGACCTCGACCGCGAGCGTGTCTCCCTGTCGCTGAAGGCGACGCAGGAGGACCCGTGGCGTCACTTCGCCCGCACGCACCAGATCGGCCAGGTCGTGCCCGGCAAGGTCACCAAGCTGGTGCCGTTCGGTGCGTTCGTCCGCGTCCAGGACGGCATCGAGGGCCTGGTGCACATCTCGGAGCTCGCCGAGCGTCACGTCGAGATCCCCGAGCAGGTCGTCAACGTCGGCGACGAGCTGCTGGTCAAGGTCATCGACATCGACCTCGAGCGGCGCCGCATCTCGCTGTCACTGAAGCAGGCCAACGAGGGCGACCTCACCGAGGAGGCCTTCGACCCGGCCGCCTACGGCATGGAGTCGCAGTACGACGCCCAGGGCAACTACATCTACCCCGAGGGCTTCGACCCCGACACCCAGGAGTGGCTCGAGGGCTACGACGCCCAGCGCGAGGCGTGGGAGAAGCAGTACGCCGCGGCCCGCGAGCGGTTCGAGGCGAACAAGAAGCAGCTCGAGGAGGCCCGCAAGGCCGACGCGGCTGCCGCGAACGAGGCCGGCGAGTCGACGTCGTACTCGTCCGAGTCGGCCGACACGGGCGGCACGCTCGCGTCGGACGAGGCGCTCGCCGCGCTGCGCGAGAAGCTGGCCGGCCGCTGACCTGAGCGGTCTCAGCGTCTGACCTACAGCGTCTGACACACAGGGCCCGGAGCTTCGGCTCCGGGCCCTGTGTCATGTCGCCGCTGGCGCCGGCGCGTGTGTGACCACGCTGCGGGGTGACACGCCGTGCCAGCGCCCGCAGCGTGGCCACACACCCGGTCGGTCACACGACTCAGCGGGCGGTGCACGCCTCCAGGACGCCCAGCGCCCGGTCGAGCGACCGCTGCGGGTCGGCGGTGTCGTTCCCGACCTCGTCCGAGTCGAAGTTCAGGTCCAGGAAGACCTCGTCGACGACGCCGGACGACTCGTACCGCGCCAGGTCGGCGGCGATCTGCTCAGGCGTGCCTTGCAGCGGGCGGCGGTCGTCGCCCGGGACCTCGTCGCGCACCATGGTCACGCCCCGCATGACGCAGCGCGGCGCGGGCCGCCCGGCCTCGTCGGCGGTCGCGCGGATGATGTTCATCGCGGCGGTGACGTCGGCGAGCGTCGCGCGGCTGTTGCTGATGAAGCCGTCGCCCCGCCGCCCGGCCCGGCGGTAGGCGGCCTCGCTGCTGCCGCCGATGTAGATGGGCGGACGAGGCTGCTGGACGCAGCGGGGGAGCACCTCCGACGCGGGCACCGAGTAGAAGTCGCCCCGGAACCCCTCGGTCGGGTTCGTCAGCACGGCGTCGAGGCAGTCGAGCCACTCGTCGAACCGCTTGCCCCGCCGTTCCATCGGCAGGCCGACCGTCTCGTACTCCTCGGCGTTCCAGCCGAGGCCGATGCCGGCGTCGAGTCGCCCGTCGGACAGTACGTCGACCGCGGCGAGCTGCTTGGCCAGCACGGCCGGTGCGTAGAACGGGCCGTTGACGACGGCGACGCCGAGGCGGACGCGGCTGGTGACGGCCGCGGCGTACGCGAGCGTCGTGATCGGATCGAGCACGCTGCGGTAGACCGACGGCATCGGCGTCCCGACGGGGTAGAGGACGCGTTGGAACGTCCACACACCGCGGCACCCCGCGCGCTCGGCGGCTTGCGCGACCGTGACGATGTTCGCCGGGGTGGCCCAGGATCCGGACGTCGGCAGGGCGATCGAGAGCTCCACTGCACTAGCGTGCCTCACGTGCAGGTGGGACTGACGGGTGGAGTCGGGTCGGGCAAGTCGACCGTCGAGGCTCGGCTGGCCTAAAACGGCGCCGTGATCATAGACGCGGACGCTATCGAACGCGAGGTCGTCGAGCCTGGGACGCCGGGGCTTGCCGCCGTCGTCGACCGCTTCGGTCCCGAGGTG
>NZ_JBQCEE010000153.1:0-16569 GCF_051960575.1 Jatrophihabitans sp. | reverse complement strand
GCCCGGCAATCGCGACGGGGCTGGGTGCGTTCGTCGCGCTGGTCGCCGTCGCCGTGCTCGCCGCGTCCCTCGGACGCAGCCTGGTGAAGCGCATCCCACTGCACCTCATCCACGGGGTCGCCGGCGTCCTGTTCGCCGTCTTCGCCGTCATCGCCGCGGTGAGCGCCGCCCGCGGCTGACCTTCTGCTGCCCCGCCGGTGTGTGGCGACGCAGCGGGGGGTGGCGCGGCGTGTCAGCCCGCAGCGTCGCCACACCGCCGGGTGGGCCGGGCCTCCGCGCGACCGCCGCTCAGCCGACGCCGCTCAGGCGGCGGCGCGGTCGGCGGCGAGGCAGGCGGCGTGGCCGTGGCACGTCTCGAGGCGGTGCAGCCAGGCCGAGAGCCGCGCGACCGTGGCCCGGACGGCGGGACTCGACGAGCCGGCCAGGTTGTCGGTCTCGAACGGGTCGTGCCGCAGGTCGTAGTACTCGCGCTCGCCGTCGACGTACTCGACGTAGAGGGCGTCCTTGGTGCGCAGCGCCTCGTAGCTCGGCGGGCGCCCTTCGAGCACGACCTGGTGGTCGGGATCGTCCTTCACCTGCTGGCCGTGGTGCTCGACGAGCGCGGCCTGCTGCGGCCAGGCCGCCGATGGGACGCGGCCGGTCAAGAGCGGGCCGAGGTCGATGCCGTCGGGGTCGGTCGGCAGCGTCGTGTGCGCCCACGCGGCGAAGGTGGGCGCCAGGTCGATGCTCTGGGTGACGGCGTCGATCGTGCTGCCCGGCCGGATGCCCGGGCCGGCGATGATCAACGGCACGTGCGTGTCGGTGTCGAAGGCGGTCTGCTTGCCGACGCGCAGCCGGTAGTCGCCCATGTGGTAGCCGTTGTCGGAGCTGAAGACGAAGTAGGTGTTCTGCAGCACCCCTTGCTGTTGCAACGCCTGTTGCAACTGGCCGACCGTGCGGTCGACCTCCTGCACCGACTCGACACGCTTGCGGAAGGCATCGTCGAAGTGCCGGCCGTCGTGTGCCGTCAGCGGCGGGATGCCGGCGAGCCACTTGGGCGCGTGCTGCGGCGTCACGCCGTACGCCGGTGTGCGCGGCACGGTGATCCCCGGAAAGGTGCCCACGTCCTGCGGTGCGGCGACGTACGGCCAGTGCGGCGAGAACGGCGCGACCTCGACGGCGAAGGGCTTGCCGGTCGCCACCGCCGAGCGCACGAACGAGGTCGCCTGGCCCGCCAGTCTCGTCCCGAGGTAGTCGGAAGGCTGGTAGCCGACCGTCGTCGAGTGGCCGTTGTCGTTCACCGCGTAGCCGTACTGGTAGTAGCCGTAGCCGCTGACCCACCAGTCGTCCCAGCCGGGTGGCAGCGGGCTGCGGGTGTCGTACCGGTTCAGGTACTTGCCGAGCATCCCGGTGAAGTAGCCCGCCCGGTGCAGTGCGAGCCCGTAGTTCTTGGCCGGACCGCCGAAGTGGTCGAACGCGCGCACACCGCCGTCGGCGCCGGCATTGGTGAAGACGCCGTCGTCGTGCGGGTACTGCCCGGTGAAGATGGCGGCGCGCGACGGGCAGCACAGCGAGTCGACGACGAAGTAGTTCGAGAAGCTCGCGCCCTCGCGTGCCAGCGCCTGCACGTGGGGCATGAACGGCAGCAGGTTCGTGGACAGGTCGTCGGCCAGGACGAAGACGATGTTCGGACGCCCGGTGAACTGCACCAGCCGCCGGTCGTCACGGTGCGGCTCCTTGGCCGGTGTGGTGCAGGCCGCCAGCAGCAGGCACCCGAGCGCCGCGACCAGCATGGGGACGACACGCGAGCGGCGGAGCACGCCGAGATCATCGCAATCGACGCCTGTGCCCGCGCGGTGCTCACGCCGCGCTCTCATGCGCACGGCTCGACTGGGCAAGCTGCACAGTACTGTTGGATTCACGCTGCTCAATCTGTGCAATCGGATCACTTGGCACCGGACGAGTTGCCCAGTGGGCGACGGCGGGCGCAGGCTCGCTGTCATGACCTCCGTCGAACTCACCCCCGAAGAGCGCGAGGCCCAGTTGACCGTCGAGCGGCTGCGGCAGCTGGTCGGCCTGGTCGACCACGACGAGCGCACCGACCCGTTCCCCGTGACCGCGCTGGACGCGGTGGTCTTCGTCGCCGGCAACGCCACGCAGAGCGCCCAGTTCTACCGCTCGGCGTTCGGCATGGAGCTCGTCGCCTACACCGGCCCCGAGACCGGCAACCGCGATCACAAGGGCTTCGTGCTGCGCGCGGGCTCGGCCCGCTTCGTCGTCCTCGGCGCCGTCGACCCGGCATCGTCGCTCGCCGACCACCACCGCGCACACGGCGACGGCGTCATCGACCTGCCGCTCGAGGTGCCCGACGTCGACCGCTGCATCGCCCACGCGCGCGAGCAGGGCGCGACGATCCTGGACGAGCCGCACGACGTCAGCGACGAGCACGGCACGGTGCGCGTGGCCGCGATCGCCGCCTACGGGCAGACCCGGCACACCCTCGTCGACCGCTCGCGCTACCGCGGCCCCTACCTGCCCGGCTGGGTCGCGCGCACGGCGCCGGCGATGGTCGAGCAGCGGCTGTTCCAGGCCGTCGACCACTGCGTCGGCAACGTCGAGCTCGGCCACATGGACGAGTGGGTCGAGTTCTACCGCCGCGTCATGGGCTTCACCAACATGGCCGAGTTCGTCGGCGACGACATCGCCACCGACTACAGCGCGCTCATGAGCAAGGTCGTCGCGAACGGCAACCACCGGGTGAAGTTCCCGCTCAACGAGCCGGCGATCGCCAAGAAGAAGTCGCAGATCGACGAGTTCCTCGAGTTCTACGGCGGCCCCGGGGTGCAGCACATCGCGCTGGCCACCAACGACATCCTGCGCACCACCGACGAGATGCGCGCCCGCGGCATCGAGTTCCTCGACACCCCCGACTCGTACTACGACGACCCCGAGCTGCGCGCCCGCATCGGCCACGTGCGGGTGCCGATCGAGCAGCTGCGCGAGCGACGCATCCTGGTCGACCGCGACGAGGACGGCTACCTGCTGCAGATCTTCACCAAGCCCGTCGGCGACCGTCCGACCGTCTTCTTCGAGCTCATCGAGCGGCACGGCTCGCTCGGCTTCGGCAAGGGCAACTTCAAGGCCCTCTTCGAGGCGATCGAGCGCGAGCAGGACAAGCGCGGGAATCTCTAGGATTCCAGCGTGGTGAGACTGCGCCCGGTGCTGAGCACCCTCCCGTCCTACGTGCCCGGACGAACGGTGCCCGGCGCGATCAAGCTGGCCAGCAACGAGGTGCCGTACCCGCCGCTGCCGTCGGTGCTCGAGCGCATCACCGCCGCGGCGGCGGGCATGAACCGCTACCCCGACAACGCGTCGACGGCGCTCACGGACGCCATCGCCGCGCGGGCGGGGGTCGACGCCGCGCAGGTCGCGATCGGCTGCGGATCGGTCTCGCTGTGCACGCAGCTGGTGCAGGCGGTCGCCGACGCCGACGACGAGGTGGTCTACGCCTGGCGGTCGTTCGAGGCGTACCCGATCATCGCCGCGGTCAGCGGTGCGTCGTCGGTGCAGGTGCCGCTGCACGACCACACGCACGACCTGGACGAGATGGCGGCCCGCATCACCGGCAAGACCCGCCTGGTCTTCGTCTGCAACCCGAACAACCCCACCGGCACGGTCGTGCACCGCGACGAGCTGCTGCGCTTCCTGCGGGCCGTGCCCGAGGACGTGGTCGTCTGCCTGGACGAGGCCTACCGCGAGTTCGTCCGCGACAACGCCGTGCCCGACGGCCTGACCCTGCTCGACGCGCACCCGAACCTGGTCGTGCTGCGCACGTTCTCGAAGGCCTACGGGCTGGCCGGCCTGCGCGTCGGCTACGCCGTCGCCGCCGACCCCGCGCTGGCGGCCGCGCTGCGGCAGACGCAGGTGCCGTTCGCGGTGACGACCGTGGCGCAGGAGGCCGCGCTCGCCTCGCTCGAGCCCGCCGCCGAGAAGGAACTGCTCGAGCGGGTCGACGAGCTCGTCGCCGAGCGCACGCGCGTGGCCGACGCGTTGCGTGCGCAGGGCTGGGAGATCCCGCCGACGGAGGCGAATTTCGTCTGGTTCCCGCTGGGCGACGCAACGGCCGACTTCGCCGCGGGCTGCGAGGCACGGGGGCTGATCGTCCGGGCCTTCGCCGGCGTCGGTGCCCGCGTCACGATCGGCACCCGCGACGAGAACGAGCGGCTGCTGGCGGCGACCGCCGAGCTCCGTCCGGTCGTCACCGGCGCGGTGTGATCCGGACACGTCGCGGTAACCCGGCGCGGGCACGCTCGTTCCAACCGATGTCGTCATCGGAGGGGATCACGGATGAGCAGCACCGCCGCACCACGGCCCACCAGCGTCGCCAACCCGCGGCGCACGCGCCTCGCCGAGCGCACGCAGCCGACACCGCCGGTGCAGACGCCGCCCGCGCGTTGATCAACACCCGTCCGAGCCACCTGGGGGCGGCGTGGACGGGTGTCGATCACGGCGGCTACTCCGCCGCAGGGGTCGGCGGCCGCCGCCGCGGGCGCTTGAGCCCGGCCAGGCGTGCGGCGCCGGCCAGCACCAGCAGCAGCGCCACGAACGGCAGCACCGCACCCGCCGCCGTCGCCACGTGCGAGGCGCCGGCGACGAACGCGTCCCACCCCCGCTGCAGCCCGCCGACGAACCCGGTGCGGTCGCGGTGGTGCCTGACAACCGCCGCCTTCGTGGCGGTGACCAGGTCGAGCGTCACCGTGGCGAGGTCGGTCTCGTGCTGCAGCGCCCGCTGCTGGGCCTGCAGCGACTCGAGGTCCGACTGGCGCTGCGCGAGGGTCTGCTCGACCTGCAGCACCTGGTCGAGCGGCTGGCCCGGGCGCTCGTAGAGCCCCTGCAGCGTCGCGATCTCGGCAGTGAGCGACGTGACGCGGCTGTTCACGTCCGCGACCTGCTGGGTGACGTCCTGCGTGGACGACGACCGCGACTGCTCGTGCCCGAGCGCCGACAGGTTGTGCAACGCCTGTTGCAGGTTGTCGGGCAGCACGCGCACGATCACCGTCGCGTGCGCGTGGGCACCGGCAACGCGGTCGTCGCCGTCGACCTCACCGCCGTAGCGGGTGGCGATCTCGCCCGCCTTGTCCGCGGCGGCCGCGACGTCGCTCGCGTGCGCGATCGCCACGGTCATGTCGACGTGCACGATCTTGCTGCCGCCGAGATCGAGCCGCGCCATCGTGGCGGTCGAGCGCTTGCCACTGGCGCTCTCGGCGCTGCTGCCGCCGGCCGACGAGTACGAGGTGCCCCCGTCGACCGTCCCGCGCGGTGCCTGTCCGACGGCGGGCTCCGTGGCGGCGGCCCCGTTCACCGACGACCCGGCCGAGCCATCCGATCCCGTGCACGCGCCGAGCACCGCCGTCGCCGTCACCGCGGCGACCGATGCCGCCGCCACCCTCGTCCACCGCATCGTCCGCACCCCTGCCGGGTCGGCGGCCGGGCGGCCGCGTCCAGCCGGATGGACGAGACGGGTCAGTCGGCGGGTTCCGCGGCGCGGGCCGCCTCCGCCGCCTGGCGCACCGCCTCGGCGACCGCCTTGGGCACATCGGGGTCGAAGACCGACGGCACGATGAACGACGCGTTGAGGGCCTCGTCCGAGACACAGGACGCGAGGGCCGCGGCGGCCGACAGCAGCATCGACGGGGTGATCTCGCGGGCGCGCGCGTCGAGCAGGCCGCGGAAGACGCCCGGGAACGCGAGCACGTTGTTGATCTGGTTCGGGTAGTCGCTGCGTCCGGTCGCGAGCACCGCGGCGAGGTGGGACGCGGCGTCGACGTCGACCTCCGGGTCGGGGTTGGCCAGCGCGAAGACCACCGGCTGCGGTGCCATGTCGCGGATCCAGTCGGCCGCGAGCACTCCCGGTCCGCTGACACCGACGAAGACGTCCGCGCCGTGCAACGCGTCGTGCAGCGTGCCGGTGACCCCGGCCGGGTTGGTGAGCTCGGCCAGGCGTTGCTTCGCCGGTGACAGCGCCGGGTCGCCCGGTGCGAGCACGCCCTCGCGGTCCCAGACGAGCAGGTGCCGGGCACCCGCCTCGACCAGCAGCGACACGATGGCGGTGCCGGCCGCACCACCGCCCGCGACGACGATGCGGGCGTCCGGCAGCTGCTTGCCGACACAGCGCAGCGCGTTCGTCAGGGCGGCCACGACGACGATGGCGGTGCCGTGCTGGTCGTCGTGGAAGACGGGGATGTCGAGGGCGTCGCGCAGCCGCCGCTCGATCTCGAAGCAGCGCGGCGCCGAGATGTCCTCGAGGTTGATGCCGCCGAACCCGGGCGCGATCGCCCGCACGACCTGCACGATCTCGTCGGTGTCCTGGGTGTCGAGGCAGATCGGCCACGCGTCGATGTCGGCGAAGCGCTTGAACAGCGCGGCCTTGCCCTCCATCACCGGCAGCGCCGCGCCCGGACCGATGTTGCCGAGCCCGAGCACTGCGGAACCGTCGGTGACCACGGCGACCGAATTGCCCTTCACGGTCAGCTTCGCGACGTCCTCGGGGTGCGCGGCGAGCGCCAGCGACACGCGTCCGACGCCTGGTGTGTAGGCCATGGACAGGTCGTCGCGCGTGCGCAGCGGCACCTTCGACTGCACCGAGATCTTGCCGCCGAGGTGCAGCAGGAAGGTGCGGTCGCTGACCCGGTGCACGGTCACGTCGGGCACCGCGCGCAGCGCCGCGACGATCTCCTCGGCGTGCGCGCCGTCGAGCGCGGAGCAGCTGATGTCGAGGGTGATGCGGTCGCCGCGCGACTCGGGCACGTCGACGGCGGTCACGAGGCCGCCGGCCGCGCCGACGGCGGTCGCCACCTCACCGACGACGCTCGCGGACGGTCGGGCGTAGATGCGCACGGTGATGCCGTAGGACGCACTGGTCGGAAGCGGTCGGGCCACGGGGTCGATCCTGCTCGACCTGCGCCGTCAACTCCACCGACGGGGGTGCCGAGCGCTCCGCAGCTGTGGAACTCGACCGGCCCGTTCCCTTGCCGATGGGACTTCCGGTGGAAGGATGGCCGGTGCTGGGAAGTGCAGCGGGTAGAGCGCGAGACGTCAACGAGGACGGGTAGCACGACCATGACGGATGTACGCGGCGAGGTCATCGCCGGTGTCGACGGGGCGGCCTTCGCCCGACGGTTCCTGGCGCATGCCGGCAGCCAACTGCCCGGGCGGCCGACGCACGTGCTCGTGCGTCTCGCGTCGGACTTCCTGCGCGCCGGGCGCCGCCGTGCCGCGGACGAGACCTTCGTGTCCGTCCACGACCTGGACGCCGACACCACCGCCGTCGACATCGTCAGCGCCGACGCGCCCTACCTCGTCGACTCGGTGCGGGTCGAGCTCGAGCGGATGGGCCACGGCGTCACCCGCGTGCTGCACCCGCAGATCGTCGTCGACCGCGACGCCGACGGCGAGCTCACCCGCATCCACGACATCGACGACGCCGCGGACGTGCCCGCCGGCGCGGTGGTCGAGTCGTGGATGCACTTCGAGATCGAGCACGTGCCCAGCGACGTGCAGCAGGACCTGATCCGCCGCAACATCACCCGGGTGCTGCTCGACGTGCTGCACGCCGTCGAGGACGCCCCGGCGATGTACGAGCTGATCCGCCGGCTGGCCGACGAGCTCACCGTCGACCCCGGCCAGTTCGACCGCGAGACCAGCGAGGAGGCCGGGGCGCTGCTGCGCTGGCTGGCCGACGGCAACTACATGATCCTCGGGCACGCGTCGTACTCGGCCAACGAGCTCGCCAACCTGAACGCCCGCACCGACGAGGACGACGACACGCAGGGCGTGCTGCGGGGTGCTGCCCGCATCTCGCCGATCGAGCTGCTGCCGGCCTACCGCGCCGGCGCCCCGATGCTGATCTTCAAGTCGCCGCTCGTGTCGACGGTGCGCCGCGCTGCCCACTACGACTGCGTCGTCGTGGTGCCGCCCCGCGGCGGCCGCGGTGAGGACACCCTGCACGTCTTCCTCGGCCTCATCACCAACGCCGAGGACGGCGTGGTCGGCCGGGTGCCGGTGGTGCGCCGCCGCATCGCCGAGATCCTGCTGCGCTCGGGCGTGCGCGCCGACAGCCACACCGGACGCCGGTTGCTGGCCGCGCTGCGCACCCTGCCGCGCGACGAACTGCTCGAGGCGCCGACGGCCGACCTGCTGCGGCTGGCGCAGCTCGTCGTCGACCGCGCCGAACGCGGCACGGTCGGCGTCTTCGCCCGCGTGCACCTCAACCGCGACTTCGTCAGCGTGCTGGTCTACTTCCCGGCCGGCCGCTTCGGCCCGGACACCCGCCGCCGCGTGCACGAGGTCATCTCGCGCTACTGGCCGGGCGAGATCATCGGGTCGGACGACCGCCTGGTCGAGCTCGACCTCGCCCGCATGCAGCTGCTGATCGCGATCCGGCCGGGCACCCAGCCGCCGCAGCCCGACCGCGCCGCCGTCGAGGCCGAGGTCGGCAGGGCCACCCGCCGGTGGCGCGACGACCTGCGCGACCTGCTGGTCGAGGCGGTCGGCGACGACGAGGCCACCCGGCTCATGCGCACCTACGCGGACGCGCTGCCCGAGGCGTACAAGGAGGACTTCGGCCCGGCCACCGGCGTCCAGGACCTCTGCAAGCTCGACTCGCTGCCGCGTGAGAACGGTCTCGGCTTCCAGCTCTACACGCCCGAGGACGAGGACGAGCCCGCCGACCGCCGCCTCAAGGTATTCCGCACCGGCCAGGCCGTGTCGCTCGCGAAGGCGCTGCCGATCTTCGCCCAGACCGGCATCGAGGTGCTCGACGAATGGCCCTACGAGGTCACGCTCGCGAAGCTTGCGAGCGGGCCGGACAGCACTGCGGGCGACGACCACACCGTCTGGATCTACGACTTCGGCCTGCGCCTGCCCGCCGGCGTCGACCTGGACGAGACCACCGCCGCCAACATGGTCGAGGCCTTCCGGCTGCTGTGGCTCGAGCAGATCGAGCAGGACGGCTTCAACGCGCTCGTCGTCCGTGGCGGGCTGACGTGGTGGCAGGCGAACCTGCTGCGGGCCTACGCCAAGTACCTGCGGCAGGCGGGCATCCCCTACAGCCAGGGCTACATCGAGCAGACGCTCGTCGAGAACGCCGGCATCGCCCGCGCGCTCGTCGGGCTGTTCGAGGCGCGCTTCGACCCGGCGCGCGAGAACGAGGCGCCCATCGTCAGCGGCGCGGGTGGCACCGTCGCCCGGGTCGACGCGATCGAGCAGCTGCTCGCCGACGTCGCCAGCCTCGACCAGGACCGCATCCTGCGCTCGATCCTGGCGCTCATCAACGCCACGCTGCGCACCAACGCCTACCGCACCGACCCGGTGCCGGCGGGCGGTGCGGGCACTGCCGACGACGGCCAGCGGCGCACCGCGCTGGCGTTCAAGCTCGACCCGCGGCTGGTGCCGGACCTGCCCGCCCCGCGTCCGCGCTTCGAGATCTGGGTCTACTCGAAGCGGGTCGAGGGCGTGCACCTGCGCTTCGGCGCGGTGGCGCGCGGCGGTCTGCGCTGGAGCGACCGGCGCGAGGACTTCCGCACCGAGATCCTCGGCCTGGTGAAGGCGCAGACGGTGAAGAACGCGGTGATCGTGCCGACCGGCGCGAAGGGCGGGTTCGTCGCCAAGCAGCTGCCCGACCCCAACCTCGACCGCGAGGCGTGGCTGGCCGAGGGCATCGCCTGCTACCGCACCTTCATCAGCTGCCTGCTCGACCTCACCGACAACTACGTCACCCAGACCGACGGCGCCCAGCACGTGATGCCGCCGCCGCAGGTGCGCCGCTACGACGCCGACGACCCGTACCTCGTCGTCGCCGCCGACAAGGGCACCGCCACGTTCAGCGACATCGCCAACGGCATCGCGCTCGACTACGGCTTCTGGCTCGGCGACGCGTTCGCGTCCGGCGGTTCGGTGGGCTACGACCACAAGGCCATGGGCATCACCGCCCGCGGCGCGTGGGAGTCGGTGAAGTACCACTTCCGCGAGCTCGGCGTGGACATCCAGACCGAGCCGTTCACCGTCGTCGGCGTCGGCGACATGTCGGGCGACGTCTTCGGCAACGGCATGCTGCTGTCCGAGCAGATCCGCCTCGTGGCCGCGTTCGACCACCGGCACATCTTCCTCGACCCCGAGCCCGACGTCGCCCGGTCGTACGCCGAGCGACGCCGCCTGTTCGATCTGCCGCGCTCGTCCTGGGCCGACTACGACCGCTCGCTCATCTCGGCCGGCGGCGGGGTGCACCCGCGCACGCTGAAGTCGATCCCGATCACGCCGCAGGTCGCCGCCGCCCTCGGGCTGCCCGCCGGCATCACCGCGATGACGCCGGCCGAGCTGATGCGCGCGATCCTGCTCGCACCCGTCGACCTGCTGTGGAACGGCGGCATCGGCACCTACGTCAAGGCCTCGAGTGAGACCAACGCGGCGGTCGGCGACAAGGCCAACGACGCCATCCGCGTCAACGGCAGCGAACTGCGCTGCAAGGTCGTCGGCGAGGGCGGCAACCTCGGCTGCACGCAGCTCGGGCGGGTCGAGTTCGCCCTGCGCGGCGGGCACATCAACACCGACGCCATCGACAACTCGGCGGGCGTCGACACGTCCGACCACGAGGTCAACATCAAGATCCTGCTCGACCGCGGCGTCGCGTCCGGGCGGATCACGCGCGACGAGCGCAATCGGCTGCTCGAGGCGGTCACCGACGACGTCGCCGCGCACGTGCTGCGCGACAACTACGGCCAGAACGTGCTGCTCGGCATGGCGCGGCGCATCAACCCCGCCATGATCAGCGTGCACCAGCGCTTCATGCAGGAGCTCGAGGCCGAGGGCAGCCTCGACCGCCGCCTCGAGTTCCTGCCGTCGGACGAGGAGATCGCCGAGCGGGAGGCCCGCGGCATCGGCCTGTGCTCACCCGAGAACTCGGTGCTCGTCGCCTACTCGAAGATCACCCTCACCCGGCAGCTCGAGGACTCGACGCTGCCGGACGAGGCGTTCTTCCAACGGGTGCTGTCGCGGTACTTCCCCCCGCTCATCGCCGAGCGCTTCGCCGACGACCTGGTGAACCACCCGCTGGCCCGCGAGATCACCACCACGGTCGTGGTGAACGACATGATCAACCGCAGCGGCACCACGTTCGTCCACCGTGCGGTCGAGGAGACCGGCTCGACGCCGGCCGAGATCACCCGCGCCTACGCCGTCACGCGTGAGGTGTTCGGGCTCGGCGAGCTCTGGGCCGACATCGAGTCGCTCGACAACAAGGTGCCGACGGCCGCCCAGCACGCCGGCTACCAGGAGATCCGGCGGCTCATCGACCGCGCCACGCGGTGGTTCGTCGACGTCCGCTTCCCGATCACCGACATCCTCGGCGAGATCGAGCGGTTCCGCCCGACCATCGCCGAGCTCAGCGGCGACACCACCGAGCTGCTCTGCGGTGCCGAGCGCGAGGTGCTCTTCGCCGACACCGAGAAGCTGGTGGCGCTCGGCCTGCCGCGCGAGCTGTCGCTGCGCATCTCGTCGCTGCTGTCGGCGTTCCTGCTGCTCGACGTGGTCGAGATCGCGGCCACGACCGGCCATGACGCCGCGGAGGTCGCGCGTCTGCACTACGCGCTGTCGGAGGAGTTCTGCGTCGACGAGATGCTGACCTGCATCACCCACCTGCCGCGCGACGACCGCTGGTCGACGCTCGCCCGCGGTGCAGTGCGGCACGACGTCTACGCGGCGCTGGCCGCCGTCACGACCGCGGTGCTGCGCACGACCGCCGACGAGCGGCTCACCGCGCGCCAGCGGGTCGACGCGTGGGAGACCGCGAACAGCGAGCGGGTCGGCCGCGCGCGGTCGACGATCCGGGCCGCGCTCGAGCGCGAGACGGTCGACCTCGCCACCCTGTCCGTCGCCCTGCGCGTGATGCGCTCGCTGACCGCCTGAACCGCCTCACCGCCTGACCGCGAGCGCCGCCCGACGACGCGAAAACCCCCTGCTCCGGCCCGTTTTCGAGCTCGCAAACGGGCCAGAGCGGGGGGCTCGCGCCGCGAGGTGGCGGTGCTCAGTGCTGCAGGGGGATGCGGGCCCAGACGCACTTGCCGCGGTCGGTGCGGTCGACGCCCCCGTCAGCGGCGTGGGCCTCGACGATCGCGAGGCCCCGTCCGTCCGGCTGCCGGTCGCCGGCCTCGCGCCGGCGCGGCTCGGCGGCCGAGCCGTCCTCGACCTTGATCACCAGGGCGTCGTCGAGGATGTCCCAGCGCACGTCGATCCGGCCGGACGTGGAGCCCTCGGTGACGGGGATGCCGTGCCGGATGGCGTTGCCGACGAGCTCACTGGCGACCAGCACCGCGTCGTCGATGCAGCCCTGCTCGACGCGGAACTGGGACAGTTCGGCGGCGAGCTCGTGCCGCACGACCGCTGCGCTCGCAGGGTCGTGGTGCACCGGCAGCGTGCCCACACTCACCCGTCCTCCCGTCGTCCGTCCACGGGTATGTCCCCACGCGATGCCGGTGACTAACCCGGCGGACCCGTCTGGTGGGTCTCACCGCGATCTTGACATCAGCCGCCGAGCTGTTCGAGCACCTCGGCCGGGCGGTTCGTGATGATCGTGTCGACCCCCAGGTCGCGGACGAACTCGACCTCGTCCGGTTCGTCCACGGTCCAGACGAACACCCGGTGGCCGCGGGCGTGGGCGCGGGCGACGAAGTCCGGATCGGCCTGCAGCACGTGCAGTCCCGGCCCGGCGATGGTGGTACCGGGTGGCAGGATCGCGCCGCGCCGGGTGGGCAGCAGCAGCCGCTCGAGCAGCAGCACCGTGGGCAGCGCGGGCGCCTGCAGCCGCACCCGACGGATCGCCGTCGGCGCGAAGCTCATCACGATGACCTGGGCGTCCGGGTCGGGTGCCTGGCGCAGGCTCGCCGGTGGCCCGGGCGGCCCGGCCCACCCGAAGCGGGCCAGCGTCTCGACCAGGGTCTTCTCGACCAGGCCGCCGTAGCGCGTGGGGTGCTTGGTCTCGATGAGCAGCGAGATGCGCCGGGGCGCGTCGCGGACGAGCTCCAGCAGCGTCTCGAGCGTCAGCACCCCTGCGCCCGGACGCACGTGGTCGGGCGCCACGCCGGCGAGGTAGGGCGAGTCGGTGAGCAGGTGGTCGGCCGAGTGCGGCAGCTCGCCGTACCACGACTCGAAGTCGACGCCGCTGAGCTCGTCGAGCGCGAACTCGCTGACGACACCCCGCGAGCTGGACGTGCGATTGATCGTGCGGTCGTGCACGCAGACGAGGTGGCCGTCGCGGGTCAGCCGCACGTCACACTCGAGGTCGTCGGCGCCCGAGTCGATCGCCGCCTCGTACGCGGCCAGCGTGTGCTCGGCGACCGCCCAGGACGCCCCGCGGTGCGCGACGACGAACGGGCGGGTGGTGCCGCTGCGCGTGAGGGGGCGCGGTGTCACGGCGCCGATTGTGCTCGTCGCGCGGTGTGCTCGGGCCCGACCCGCTCAGGCCACCATCGGGGCGTCGCCGGTCTCACTCACCATCGGCCGGCCCGCCGCGGCCCAGGCCAGCATGCCGCCGTCCAGATTGACCGCGTCGTACCCCTGCCGGTTCAGCCAGGCGGTGACGTGGGCCGAGCGTCCGCCGACCTTGCACACCACGACCACCGGGGTGTCGGGCGTGATCGGGCCGGGCTCGTAGGCGAGCCGCTGCGGCAGCGAGTTCATCGGCACGTGCACGGCGCCGTCGATGTGCCCGTGCGCCCACTCGTCCGGCTCACGCACGTCGAGGATGACCGCCCCTGCGGGCAGCTCGCTGACATCGACGGTGGGGACGTCCCAAGGATTCACTCGTGGCCTCTCACTTGAGCAGTTTCGACAACCGGCGGTCGGCGAGTTCGCGTCCCTCGGTCTGGCAGGTCGGGCAGTACTGGAACGAGCGGTCGGCGAACGACACCGACTTCACTGTGTCGCCGCAGACCGGGCAGGGCAGGCCGTCGCGGGCGTGCACGCGCAGGCCGCTGCGCTTCTCGCCCTTCAGCGTCGCCGCCTGCTGCCCGACCGACCGCTCGACCGCGTCGGTGAGCACGGTGCGCATCGCTTCGAACAGCCGGGTCAGCTCGTCGTCGGTGAGTTTCGCGGCGACCTTGAACGGCGACAGCCGCGCAGTGTGCAGGATCTCGTCGCTGTAGGCGTTGCCGATGCCGGCGAGCACGCCCTGGTCGGTGAGCGCCCGCTTGACCTGCTGGCGCTGGTCGCGCAACAGCACGGCGAGCTGCTCGCGGTCGACGGCGAGGGCGTCGGGTCCGAGGCGGGCGATGCCGGGCACCTCGACCGGGTCGCGCACCAGGTAGACCGCGAGCCGCTTCTGCGTGCCCTGTTCGGTGAGGTCGAAGCCGGCCGTCGGCCCCCCGTCGAACTCGGGGGCCAGGTGCAGCCGGAAGGCGATCGGCCCCTTCCCACCCGGACGCGGGGGCGCCGGTGGCAGGTTGTCGCGCCACTGCAGCCACCCCGCCCGCGACAGGTGGGTGATCAGGTGCAGCCCGCTGACGTCCAGGTCGAGGAACTTGCCGTGCCTGCTCGCGCCCGTGATCTCGGCGCCGCCCAGCGCCGACAGCGGCGGGTCGAACGTCTTCACCGCGTTGATGGCGGCGACGTCGGCGCGGGCGACGATGCGTCCGACCGCACGCTCGCGCAGGAACACCGCGAGCGCCTCGACCTCCGGGAGCTCGGGCATGCCGTCGAGGGTAATCGGCAGCGCGGCCCGCGTTGTCCCGCTGCACCAGGAAATGGGGCCGGGAAACCCGGCGCAGCGGGGCAAGGGAGATCGAGAACCCGGCGCAGCGGGGCAAGGCGCGTCCAGCACCAGGCGGAGCGGGGCGGGGCTGCCGGGCGAGCGCCGGGGCGTCGGGCGGTCCGTGCCGTCGACAGCACGGTGCCGTCGACAGCACGGTGATCATCGCGGTCCGGTGTACCGCCGGCGGTACACCAGACCCGTCTTGATCAGGCGGCGGGGTCGGCCAGCTGCTCGCGCGGGAAGGTCAGGCCGGTGGTGGCGTGGCAGCGGTAGCCGTTCGGCACCTTCGCGAGGTACTGCTGGTGATAGGCCTCGGCGTAGTAGAACTCGCCGAGCGGCGCGACCTCGGTGGTGATCGGGTCGTAGCCCTGCGCGGTCAGCGTGGCGCCGAAGGCGGCCTTGGCCTTCTCGGCGACGGCCCGCTGCGCCTCGGTCGTCCAGTAGATGCCCGAGCGGTACTGCGTGCCGACGTCGTTGCCCTGGCGCATGCCCTGGGTGGGGTCGTGCACCTCGAAGAAGGTCGCGACGAGCTCGCCGTAGCTGACGACCTCGGGGTCGAACACGACCAGGACGGCCTCGGTGTGCCCGGTGAGGCCCGAGCAGACCTCCTCGTAGTCCGGGTGCTTGGTGAAGCCGCCGGTGTAGCCGACCGCGGTCGTCCAGACGCCCGGCTTCTGCCAGAACACCTCCTCGGCGCCCCAGAAGCAGCCGAGCCCGAAGACGGCGGTCTGCAGTCCCTCGGGGAACGGCGGCTTGATCGGCCGGCCGGTGACGTAGTGGGTGGTCGGGACGACGAACTCGTACTGGTCGCGTCCGCGCAGGGCGCGCTCGGGGGACACCAACTCGGTCTTGCGGGTGAAGAACATGCCTCCAGGCTAGGGACGCAGCACCGCGGCTGCCACGGTCGACGGGGCGACGTCAGCGGATCGTCATGGTCGACCACGGATGGCTGGTCGTACGCTGTGAGACATGACGCAGTGGGGCCTCGACGCCCTCTTCAACCCGGCCAAGCGGCACATGGACGAGGAGAAGAGGCGGCTGCAGGCCACCCGCGAGCAGATCGGCGACAACTCGGGTGGCGACCGCATCGACCTCGACTCGGGGCGCGTCGTGATCAAGCGCAAGAAGGACGGCGCCGAGGCGGCGAAGACCGCGGAGGAGCAGGCCGACAGCGAGGCCGAGACGGAGCTCGAGCAGGTTGCCCAGGCCGAGCACGCGCCGACCATCGATCCGGACGGGTCGACCGGCTGACCGTCCGTCCCGCCCGCACGGGACCTTGGTCACGCAGCGTGACCGCTCGCACCGAGGTGCGGACAGCAGAAGGCCCCCGGAGGGCGGGGGATCCACCGGGGGCCTGTCGACAGCCGGAACCCGGTGAGCGGGGGATTCAACGGGGCCTGTGCTGTCATCTGCTGCGGCGATGCTCGATGAGCGGGGGATCCACCGACCATCACCGGTTTCGAAGCTGTTCAATTGTGCTTGCCTTGCCCGGCTCCGCGGCGGGGGTTCGCATCGCCTGACAGAGAGAACTCTACGTGAGATCTATGTGAGGTCAACCCTACGCAGCGAATTACAGCGCTGAAATTTTTACATGGAGCACACAGAGCGCGGACGAAGCGGGGCGAACCGGACACCAACGCGACCGAAGTTGGTGCGCATGCACTACCGCGACACGCCGGAGTAGGGAACCCACGGCCGCGGACACGCCGGGACGGGGACCGGCCCCCGGGGGAACCCGGGCCGCGACCGGTTCATTTAAAAGGGACAACAAACCCCCCCCCCCCAAAACT
>NZ_JBQCEE010000152.1:0-2106 GCF_051960575.1 Jatrophihabitans sp. | reverse complement strand
TCCGGCCCCCGGCCGCCGACATCCCCGCCATCCCCGCCCCACCGCCGCGTCCCCGGCGCGGCCGGGGCATGTGGGCGACGACCGCGGTCGCCGTCTCGATCGTGCTCGCCGCGGTGGGGGTGGTCGCGGTCGCCTCGACGGCGCCGTCGCCGGCCGCGACCGTTCCGCTCGGTACGCCCACGCAGGTCCACACCCCCGGCGTCTCGGCGCCGCGCCTGGTGGTGCCCAAGGTGCTGCCGATGGCGAAGCGGCAGACGTGGCGGTGGGCCCAGGTGCTGCGCCCGGTCGCGGCCCGCCGCCGGCCGGGCGGCAAGCTCGCCGCGCGCCTGCGCACGCGCACGCCCGAGCACACCGTCAACATCGTCCTCGTCACGCGGACCGCGACGCATCGCGGCCGGCTGTGGGCGCGCGTGCGCCTGCCCGTCCTGCCGAACGGCACTCAGGGCTGGATCCCGCGGGCGGCGCTTGGCGGGTACACGTTCGTCGACACCCACCTGGTCGTGAGCCTGCGCCACCGGCGGCTGACCCTCCTGCGGGCCGGCAAGGCGATCTTCCGGGCGCCGGTCGGGATCGGCGCGCCCGGCACCCCGACGCCGCGCGGCGAGTTCTACATCCGCGACCGCCTGCGCGGGTACGCGAGCGCCTTCTACGGGCCCATCGCCTTCGGGACGAGCGCCCGCTCGGCCGTGCTCACCGAATGGCCGGCGGGCGGCTTCATCGGCATCCACGGCACGAACGCGCCCCGGCTGATCCCGGGCCGCCCGTCCCACGGCTGCATCCGCATGCGCAACCGCGATCTTCGCCGGCTCGCGCGGCTGCTGCCGGTGGGCACGCCGGTCACGATCGAGTGAGGCGCGTCGCCGTGCTGGCCCTGGTCGTAGCAGCCACGGCCGTCGCACCGGCGGCCGCCGCGACGCACCCCGACGTCGCCCGGCTGTGGCACGAGTTCCCGCTCGGGCGCACCCGGATCGCGCACACACCGCGGCCGCCGGTCGCGCGCCATCACCTCCGGCCGTCGCCGGCGCCCCGCCCGCACAACCACCACTCCGGCACCCCCTCGGCCGCGCTGGCGGGAACGGCCACCGCGCTCACGGTCATCGGGGTCGTGGCCTACGGCCGCCGCCGCGGCTGGGCCGAACGCCGCGCCGGCACCGCGCCGCGCGTGCTCGCCTTCTACGCCGTCGCCGCTGCGGTCGGCGTCATCGTCGGGCTGCTGATCCCGCTCGTCTCCTGATCGGGGTCAGACCCCGACGGCAGCGCAACGAACCTGCAACAGCCAGCGTTCGGGGTCTGACCCCGGTTACAGGCTGCGCAGGGCGCGCGTCGCCCAGCCGGCGATCACGAGGATCACGACGCCGATGATGCCCAGGATGATCCCCCCACCGGTGAGGGCGTAGAGCACGACCAGCGCGCCGATGCCGAGCCCGGCGTAGCCGGTGCGCACCATCTGGCGCTTCTTGGCCTCGCGCTTCGTCAGCGACATGCGTCAAGCGTACCGGAAGGCCGGCTTGCGCATTTCCCCGCACCGCACGACGCGGATCCCCCGATGCGGCGGGCGTCCGACGGCAGCGACCATGCACGCGAAGGGAGGTGCAACATGGCGAGCTATCCACACGAGTCTTCGCCCGAGGCCGGCACGCACCGTGACTGGGCGACGCGCGACATGTGGCCGTCGCTGGCGATCACGGCCGCATGGGTCGTCGTCTTCGCCGACGCCCTCTACGGCCCGGACATCACGAGCTCGACGCCCGGCGGGACCACGGCCACCTGCCCGTCCGCCGTCGTGGTTGCGCTGTTCGCGTTCCTCACCAGCTGGGTCGTGGCCAAGTACGCCTTTCGCGACCGCTAGCCGGGCTCAGCCGTCCATGCTCAGCATCATGGCGGGCGGCTCGATGATGTGGTCGGACTTCGTCGGCACGACGGCCGTGCCGACCGCGAAGAACTCGATCACGTGCGAGCCCCAGCCGTGGCTGCGCTCCTGGATCTGGACGCCGACGATGCCCTCGGCCTGTACTTGCTGGGCTTCGGCCTGCATCCGCTCCATGGCCAGCTCGCGGGCGTCGTAGAGCGCCTGGGTGTAGTTCTCCATCTCGACGTTCTGGCCGA
>NZ_JBQCEE010000151.1:0-7245 GCF_051960575.1 Jatrophihabitans sp. | reverse complement strand
CACATCCCGAACCTGCCGGCGTTCTGGGAGAAGTTCTACTTCCGGCCGGGCAACCTCGGCTACCCGGTGTTCGACACCGCGGTCGGCAAGGTCGGTGTGTACATCTGCTACGACCGGCACTTCCCGGAGGGTTGGCGCGAGCTGGGCCTGGGGGGAGCCCAGCTCGTGTTCAACCCCTCGGCCACCAAGCCCGGCCTGTCGAACCGGTTGTGGGAGCTCGAGCAGCCGGCGGCCGCCGCGGCCAACCAGTACTTCATCGCGGCGAACAACCGCATCGGGCAGGAGATCGACGAGTTCGGCGCCGATGCCCCGCACTTCTACGGCACGTCCTACTTCGTCGACCCGCGCGGCAACTTCGTCGGTGAAAAGGCGTCGGAGGACAAGGAGGAGCTGCTCGTGCGCGACCTCGACCTCGACGAAGTGACCCGCACCCGCAACGACTGGCAGTTCTACCGCGACCGCCGGCCCGAGACCTACACGCGCACCGTCGAGCCGTGACGGCGGCGCTCGTGACCGCGGTGTCACCGCTGATCAACATGCCGGAAACGCACCGGCGACAGGCTGCGCGTCTCGACGAGGAGGGATCGACCCGATGACCACGTTGATCAAGGGCGGCACGGTCGTCAGTGCCACCGGCTCGACGGCGGCCGACGTGCTCGTCGACGGCGAGACGATCGTCGCACTGCTCGCGCCCGGGTCGACCGCCCTGGGCACGATCACGGCCGACACGGTGATCGACGCGACCGGCAAGTACGTGATCCCGGGCGGGATCGACGGCCACACACACATGCAGATGCCCTTCGGCGGCACCGAGGCGTCCGACACCTTCGAGACCGGCACCCGCGCCGCGGCGTGGGGCGGGACGACGACGATCGTCGACTTCGTCGTGCAGGCGCACGGTCAGCGGGTGCAGGACCAGGTGGCGCTCTGGCACGAGAAGGCCGGTGGCAACTGCGCGATCGACTACGCCTTCCACCAGATCATCGGCGAGGTCGACGCCGAGTCGCTCAAGGCGATGGACGAGCTGATCGGCGAGGGCATCACCAGCTTCAAGCTCTTCATGGCCTACCCGGGCGTCTTCCTCTCGTCCGACGGCCAGATCGTGCAGGCGATGCAGACGGCCGCCGGCAACGGCGGGCTGATCATGATGCACTGCGAGAACGGCTCGGCCATCGACGTGCTGGTGCAACAGGCGCTGGAGCGCGGTGAGACCGGTCCGTACTTCCACGGCGTCACCCGGCCGTGGCAGGCCGAGCAGGAGGCGACGCACCGCGCCGTCATGCTCGCCGACCTCACCGGAGCACCGCTCTACGTCGTGCACGTGTCGGCCAAGCAGGCGCTCGCCCGCATCGCCGAGGCGCGCGACGCGGGGCAGAACGTCTTCGGCGAGACCTGCCCGCAGTACCTGTACCTCTCGCTCGAGGAGCAGCTCGGCGCCACCAGCGAGCAGTGGGGCGACCTCGAGGGCGCGAAGTGGGTCTGCTCGACACCGCTGCGCTCGCGTGCCGAGGGCCACCAGGACGCGCTGTGGAAGTACATCAACACCGGCGACGTCACCACCGTCTCGACCGACCACTGCCCGTTCTGCATGAAGGACCAGAAGGAGATGGGACGCGGCAACTTCGCCAAGATCCCCAACGGCATCGGCTCCGTCGAGCACCGCATGGACCTGCTCTACCAGGGCGTGCACGACGGCCGCATCTCGCTCGAGAAGTGGGTGGACGTCTGCTGCACCACCCCGGCGCGCATGTTCGGGCTCTACGGCAGGAAGGGCGTCATCGCACCCGGGGCCGACGCCGACATCGTCGTCTACGACCCGAAGGGGCACACGTCGATCGGCATCGGCGAGGGCCGCACCCACCACATGAACATGGACTACAGCGCCTGGGAGGGCTGGGAGATCGACGGCCACGTCGACGTCGTGCTCTCGCGCGGCACCGTGATCAAGGACGAGAGCGGCTACGTCGGGCGCAAGGGCCACGGCCAGTTCGTCAAGCGCGGCCTCTCGCAGAACCTGATCTAGGGCGGAGCATCGAGTGAGCATCGCAGCGAGCGCCAGCGAGCGAGGAGCGGAGCGAGTCCGCGATGAGCGCTTGCGCGAAGAGCCGAGGGCATAGTGGACTTCGGCGTCGTTTTGCAGAACGATCCGCCCGCGTGGCGGGTCGTGGAACTCGCCCGGCAGGCCGAGACCCTTGGCTTCACGCACTGCTGGACCTTCGACTCGCACCTGCTGTGGCAGGAGCCCTACGTCGTCTACAGCCAGATCCTGTCGGCGACGAGGCGCATGACCGTCGGGCCGATGGTGACCAACCCGGCCACGCGCGACTGGACGGTGACCGCCTCGCTGTTCGCGACGCTGAACGACATGTTCGGCAACCGCACCATCTGCGGCATCGGGCGCGGCGACTCCGCGGTGCGGGTGACCAACGGGCGGCCCGTCACGCTGGCGACGCTGCGCGAGTCGATCGGTGTCATCCGTGGGCTCGCGAACGGTGAGGCCACCGAGTACAAGGGCGCGACGCTGCAGTTCCCGTGGTCGTCGGGCTCGCGCCTGCCGGTGTGGGTGGCGGCCTACGGGCCGAAGGCGCTGGCCCTCACCGGCGAGGTCGGCGACGGCTTCATCCTGCAGTTGGCCGACCCGGACATCACCGAGTGGTCGATCGCCGCGGTGCGCAAGGCGGCCGCCGACGCCGGCCGCGACCCCGCGTCCATCACCATCTGTGTCGCCGCACCGGCCTACGTCACCGACGGCTCGGCCGGCCACCTGGCGCACGCCCGCGACCAGTGCCGCTGGTTCGGCGGCATGGTCGGCAACCACGTCGCCGACATCGTCGCCCGCTACGGCGCCGACGGCGGCGCCGTACCACAGGCGTTGAGTGACTACATCGCCGCGCGCGAGGGCTACGACTACAACCAGCACGGCAAGGCGGGCAACACCCACACCGCCTTCGTCCCCGACGACGTCATCGACCGGTTCTGCCTCATCGGTCCTGTCGAGACGCAGGTGGCTCGGCTGCAGGAACTCGAGGCGCTCGGCGTCGACCAGTTCGCGAACTACCTGCAGCACGACGCGAAGACCGAGACGCTGCACGCCTACGGCGACCGGGTGCTGCCCGCGGTGAACGTGCGGAAGGCCGCGCGCACGTGACGGCACGCTTGTGGCACCGGGCCGGGCGCGCCGCGCTGGTGCTGCTCGTGCTCGTGGTGCTCGGCGCGCTGTGGGAGGCCTACAAGTCGTGGGGCCCCGCGGACGGCGTGCAGCTGTTCGGCACCCGCGTGCTGCCACGCACCACCGACGCAGCGATGCCGCACCTGTCGTCGATCTGGCACGCCTTCGGCTCGGCCGAGGTCGGCGGCGCGATCACCTTCGGCCCGACCCGTACGGTCTTCGACTCGGTGCTCGACGCCGCCGGCAACACGCTGCAGTGGGCTGCGGCCGGCTTCGTGCTCGGCGTCGTCGTCGGGATGCTGCTCGCCCTGCTCATGGACCGTCTCGTCGTGGCCGAGCGCGCGCTCATGCCCTACGTGGTGCTGAGCCAGACCGTGCCGCTCATCGCCCTGGCGCCGCTGGTCACGAAGTGGGGGCAGGGCTCGAAACTCGGGCCGCTGACCTGGCAGCCGTGGATGTCGGTCTCGGTGATCGCCGCCTACCTGGCGTTCTTCCCCGTCGCCGTCGGCATGGCACGCGGGCTCAAGTCGCCCAGCGTCGTGCACGCCGAGTACTTCCGCTGCGCGGCCGCCGGATGGTGGTCGACGCTGCTGCGGCTGAAGCTGCCGTCGTCGGTGCCGTTCCTGGTGCCGGCCCTGCGCCTGGCGGCGGCCGGTGCGGTGGTCGGCACGATCGTCGCCGAGATCTCGACCGGGCTCGACGGCGGCATCGGCCGGTTGATCATCACCTACTCGCAGCAGGCCACCGGTGACCCGTCGCGCGTGTACGCGGCGGTGATCGGCGCTGCGGTGCTGGGCCTGTTCGTCGCCGCGGCCGTGTCCCTGTTCGACCTCGCCCTGTTCCCCTACCGCCGGGAGGACGCCCGATGACCGCCCGTGACGACCTCGTCGACGACGTCGCCCCGGCCGTCGAACTGCGCGGCGTCGGGCGCACCTTCGCCACCCGGAAGAACACCGTCGTCGCACTGCAGGACATCGACCTGACCATCGCGCGCGGCGAGTTCGTCTCGCTCATCGGGCCGTCCGGCTGCGGCAAGTCGACCCTGCTGCGCATCGTCGCCGACCTGCTCGAGCCGTCGACCGGCGAGGTGCGCGTCAACGGCAAGCCGGCCCGGCAGGCGCGCCTCGACCAGGACTACGGCATCGCCTTCCAGCAGGCCGGCCTGCTCGACTGGCGCACCGTGCAGGCGAACATCGAACTGCCGCTCGAACTGCACGGTGTCGGGAAGCCGCAGCGGCGTGAGCGCGCCCGCGAGCTGCTCGAACTCGTCGGCCTCGCCGACTTCGCCGGGCACCGGCCGCCGCAACTGTCCGGCGGCATGCAGCAGCGGGTCGCGATCGCCCGCGCGCTCGCCGAGCGGCCGGCCCTGCTGCTCATGGACGAGCCGTTCGGCGCGCTCGACGAGATGACGCGCGAGCGCATGCAGAACGAGCTGGTGCGCATCGCCGGCGAGACCGGCGCCGCCGTCGTGTTCGTGACGCACTCGATCCCGGAGGCGGTCTTCCTGTCCGACCGCGTCGTGGTCATGTCGCCGCGCCCGGGACGGATCGCCGAGATCATCCCGGTGGCGCTCGGCGCGCGCACCGAGGACACCCGCGAGGCGCCCGGCTTCTACGCCGGCATCACCCAGGTGCGCGAGGCCCTGCGCGGTCGCCCCGTGCCCGACACGGTCGAGGTCGGCGTCGCGCTGAGCGCGGCCGACCGGGCGCAGGGGGCGCTGTGAGCACGGTCGACACGGCCGACCCGGTGACCGGGACGCCACCCGGCCCGGCGCCGGCTCCGCTGCCGAGCGGGCGCCGCGGGTCGTGGCGGTCGGGGGGTGTCGGCCGCTCGCTCGCGACGCTGCTGCCGCCGGTCGCGTTCGGCGTGCTGTTCCTCGTGGCCTGGCAGGTCTTCGTGCGTGCGGCGCACGTGCGCAGCTTCGTGCTGCCCGCGCCGAGCGACATCTGGACGGCGGCCCGCCACAGCAGCTCCGAGATCGCCTCGGCGGCCGCGCACAGCGGCATGAACGCACTCGTCGGCCTGCTCGCCGGGCTGGTCGTCGGCGTGCTGCTCGCCGCGCTCGCCACCCGGGTGCCGCTGCTCGGCGGCGCGATCACCCCGGTCGTGGCCGGGCTCGCCGCGATGCCGATCGTCGCCCTGGCGCCGCTGCTCAACACGATGTACTCGCCGCTGTCGCCGGTGCCTCGGCGCACGGTGGTGGCGATCAGCGCCTTCGTCCCGATCTTCGTCAACACCCTGCGCGGACTGTCCCGCATCCGCCCGGTGCACCGCGAGCTGATGCACACCTACGCCGCCTCGGGGACGGCGGTGCTGCGCCTGATCCGCGTGCCCGGCGCGCTGCCGTACTTCTTCACCGGCCTGCGGGTGGCGTCCTCGCTGGCCGTCATCGCCGCCGTCGTCAGCGAGTACTTCGGCGGCCTGCAGGACGGGCTGGGCTCGCGCATCACCTCGTCGGTCGGTCAGAGCGACTACCCCGGCGCGTGGGCCTCGGTGTTCGGCGCCGTCGTGCTCGGCCTGCTGTTCTACGTCGGCGCCGCCCTGCTCGAACGTCTCGTCCTGCGCGACCGCGCCGCACCCGTCACCTGAGCCAGCCAGCCTCGACCGCGACCCGAAGGGAACCCATGATCACGACCAAGCTCGGCGCCACCGCCGCCGCGGTGCTGCTCGCCGCCGGCGGGCTCGCCGCCTGCAGCAGCAGCGGCGGCGACTCGTCCGCGTCCGGCGGCAAGCTCACGCCGGTGACCCTGCAGTTGCAGTGGGTCACCCAGGCCCAGTTCGCCGGGTACATCGCCGCCCTGTCGCAGGGCTTCTACAAGCAGCAGGGCCTCGACGTGAAGATCGTGCCCGCCGGCACGGACACCGTCCCGCAGACCACGGTCGACGACGGCGGCTCGGCCGACTTCGCGATCGCGTGGGTGCCGAAGGCGCTGCAGTCGCGCGAGAAGGGCGCCGACATCACCGACGTCGGGCAGGTGTTCCAGCGTTCGGGCACGCTGCAGATCTCGTTCAAGGACAAGGGCATCACCTCGCCCGCGCAGCTCAAGGGCAAGACCGTCGGTGACTGGGGCTTCGGCAACGAGTACGAGCTGTTCGCCGGCATGACCAAGGACGGTGTCGACCCCGGCAAGGACGTCAAGATCGTCACCCAGCAGTTCGACATGAACGCCTTCCTGGCCGGCGACATCGACGCCGCGCAGGCGATGATCTACAACGAGTACGCGCAGGTGCTCGAGGCGAAGAACCCGAAGACCGGCCAGCTGTACCAGCCGAGCGACCTCAACGTCATCAACTGGAACGACGTCGGCACCTCGATGCTGCAGGACGCGATCTGGGCCAACACCAAGAAGCTGCAGGACAAGGCGTTCCAGGACACCACGGTGAAGTTCCTGACCGCGAGCTACGAGGGCTGGATCTACTGCGGATCGCACGCGACCGAGTGCCGCGACGCCGTCGTCAAGGCCGGCTCGAAGCTCGGCGCGAGCCACCAGCTCTGGCAGACCAACCAAGTGAACAAGCTGATCTGGCCGTCGCCGCAGGGCATCGGCATGGTCGACACGACGGCGTGGGACCGCACCGTCACCATCGCCTCGCAGACCAAGAACAAGGACGGCCAGACCGTACTGTCGGGCGCGCCCAAGGGCGAGGCCTACACCAACGAGTTCACCGAGAAGGCCCTGGCGAAGCTCAAGGCGATGAACCTCGACACCACCGGGGCGTCGTACAAGCCGATCACCGTGACGCTCAACCCCGGCGGCAGCTGACCGAGCCGCGATGATCACGCGCCGAGGCACACCCTGGTGTGCCTCGGCGCGTGATCACGTCCGGGTGCCGCGCTACGTTCGAAGGAAGGCTCCTCGAACGGAAGGCACCCGATGGATCTCGGCCGTGTCGGCGTCTGGCTGCAGGCACCGAAGCTCACCCCCGACCTCGCCGCGACGATCGAGCGGCTCGGCTACGGCGCGGTCTGGATCGGCGGCTCGCCCGACGGACAGCTGCACCTCGTCGACCAGCTGCTCGACGCCACCGAGCGCCTCGCCGTCGCGACCGGCATCGTCAACATCTGGAAGGACGAC
>NZ_JBQCEE010000150.1:0-7916 GCF_051960575.1 Jatrophihabitans sp. | reverse complement strand
GGTCGTCGCGGCTGGCGAAGTACCGGTACACGGCCGACGAGACCAGCCCGAGCTCGCGCGCGATCGCCCGCAGCGACAGCTCCCCCGCACCCTGCTCGGCCAGCTGCCGCTGGGCGAGCCGCTTGATCTCGTCGATCGTCTCGGCCCGGGCACGGGCACGGACGCCGCCGCTCGATGTCATGCGCTCAGTCTGACTTCTGCGAGCGACGCACACAAGTGAGAGCACTGCTCTTGTATCGTGTCGACAGCGGTGCCATGCTCTCTTCCGAGAGCGGTGCTCTCTCAGACGAAGGAGAAGAACAATGTCGAAGTACCTGGTGGTCGGCGCCGGCCCGGTCGGGCGTGCGGTCGCGGCGGAACTGGTCGGGCGTGGCGACGAGGTCCTCGTCGCCACCCGCAGCGGGACGGAGGTCGCCGGCGCCCGCGCGATCAAGCTGGACGCGTCCGACGCCGCGGCGTTGACCGAGGCAGCGCACGGCGCGGTCGGCATCGTCAACGCCGTCAACCCGCCCTACCACCGGTGGGAGCTGGACTGGCCGCCGGTCGCGGACGCGCTGCTCGCGGCCGCTGAGCGCACCGGTGCGGTGCTCGCCATCACCGGCAACCTCTACGGCTACGGCGAGGTGACCGCACCGATGACCGAATCGACCCCGCTGGCCTCGACGGGGAAGAAGGGCCGGGTGCGCGTCAGGATGTGGCAGGACGCGCTCGCCGCGCACGAGGCCGGCCGGGCCAAGGTCTTCGAGGTGCGCGGCAGCGACTACCTCGGCGGGCAGAACGTGCTGTCGACGATCATCGCGCCGGCGTTGCGGAAGGGCCGCACCGCGTTCGTCCCGGCCGACCTCGACGCGCCGCACAGCTGGACCGACGTGCGCTCGATGGCCCGCACCCACGTCGCGGTGATGGACGACCCGACCGCCTGGGGACGCGCCTGGCACGCGCCGACCGCGGCGCCGGTCAGCGTCCGCGAACTCACGGCGATCGCCGCCGCCCAGCTCGGCGCGAAGCCCAAGGTTCGTGCCATGCCCTACCCGGTGCTGTGGGCAGCAGGCCTGTTCGTCCCGATGGTCAAGGAGCTGCGCGAGACCCAGCACCAGCTGCGCCGTCCGTTCATCCTCGACTCGAGCGAGACCGAGCACCGCTTCGGGCTCGAGCCGCCCGCGATCGAGGAGTCGGTGGCGTACGACCTCGGCACCGCCTGATCCGACGTCGTCCGATGCGAGGGACGCGAAACAGGACGGTTACCTGCGGGTCGGGTGCGCGAAACGACCGGCGGGTCGAATCGGTCCCGACCCGCACCAGTGCGGGGCGCGTCTAGGGTTCCGCCGCTGACCGGCCGCTCACCGAGCAGGTCACGGGCAGCGGGCCTGGTCCGAGAGACGCAGGCGAGGCCGGTGCCGTCCTCGTTCCACGGCGGGAGAAAAGCCCGGGAGGCCACAGTGGCCCGGGCATGCCGTGCACGGGCCGGACATTCGGAGGCCCGTGTGACCGCACTCGCTGACCGGCCGATCACCACCGACGCGGCGGCCGACTCCGCCGACCTCGCCGGCTTCGGCTACGAACAGAAGCTGCATCGATCGATCGGCACGTACGGCTCGTTCGCCGCCGGCTTCTCGTTCGTCTCGATCCTCACCACCGTCTTCCAGCTGTTCTACTTCGGCTTCGGCGCCGGCGGCCCGGCCTTCTTCTGGACGTGGCCGATCGTGTTCGTCGGCCAGTTCCTCGTCGCCCTCTGTTTCGCCGAGCTCGCCGCCCGGTACCCGATCAGCGGCTGCATCTACCAGTGGGCCACGCGGCTCGGCGGCGCGATCTGGGGGTGGGCGGCCGGCTGGCTGATGCTCGTCGCGCAGATCTGCACCGTCGCCGCGGCCGCGGTCGCGATGCAGGTGGTGCTGCCGTCGATCTGGAGCGGCTTCGAGATCGTCGACAACCCGGGCACGAACGCGGTCATCCTCGGCAGCCTGCTGCTCGTCGTCACCACCACCATCAACGCCGTCGGCATCAAGGCGATGTCGCTCATCAACAGCATTGGCGTCACCTGCGAACTGGTCGGCGTCGCGCTGCTCTGCATCGCACTCTTCTCGCACGCCAAGCGTGGCCCGGGCATCGTCTTCCACACCGGCGCCGGTGTCGGCCACGGCTCGGCGTACCTCTGGTCGTTCGTGATCTCCGGGCTCATGGCCGCCTACGTCATGGTCGGGTTCGACAGCGCGGGCGAGCTGTCGGAGGAGACGAAGAATCCGCGCCGCACCGCGCCCCGCACCATCCTGCGCGCCCTCGTCGTCTCGGGCATCGGCGGCGCCCTGATGCTGCTGGCCACGCTCATGGCCGCCCCGTCGACCACCGACGGCAGCCTCGCCGACCCGGCCCGCGGCCTGCCCTACGTGCTCACGTCGCGTCTCGGCGACACCCTCGGCCGCGTCTTCCTCGTCGACGTCGCCATCGCCGTCACCGTCTGCACACTGGCCATCCAGACGGCCACCACCCGCATGATGTTCTCGATGGCGCGCGACCGCGTGCTGCCGTTCTCGGACGCGCTGTCGGTGGTCAACCCCCGCACCGGCACGCCGATCCGCCCGGCGATCCTCGTCGGCCTGCTGACCGTCGCGCTGCTCTACGTCAACGTCGACAACCCGCTCGTCTTCCTGGCCCTGTCGAGCGTCTGCATCATGCTGCTGTACATCGCCTACCTGATGGTGACGGTGCCGCTGCTGCTGCGCCGGGTGCGCGGCGGCCTGCCGCAGGCGTCGGGGCTCTTCTCGCTGGGCCGGCTCGGCGTCGTGGTGAACGTCGTCGCCATCGCCTGGGGCGTCTTCATGGCCGTCAACCTGGCGTGGCCGCGCACGAAGGTCTACGGCACCGACTGGTACCTGCAGTACTTCCCCGAGCTGTTCCTGGCCGGCGCGGTGCTGCTCGGCGCGATCGCCTTCGGCGTGCAACGCGCCCAGCGCCGCGACCCGGTCATGCCCATCGCGCTCGCCGAGGCCACCGCATGAGCGCGCTGCTCACCCACGACATCCCGCCGGACGCGGGGTGGTCGCTGCTCGTGCGGCGCGGCCGCGCGATCACCTTCACCGCGCTGGACGACGGCGCGAACCTCAGCCTGCTGCTGTTCGCCGCGCACGACCCCGTCGACCGGCTCAACATCCCGGACACGCTGAAAGCGCAGATGCGCGCAAACGTCGCGCCGCCGATGGTGCTGATGTCCGACCGCGGTGTCGGGCTGACCTCGGTGACCGCGTCCAGCCTCGACTGGCACGACTGCATCAGCGGTCACTCGCTCGACGTTCACGTGCCGGCGTCGTCGTACGCGGCCGAACGGAACGGCTGGAAGCGGTCGGCGCGCAGCCTGCTGGTGTCGGAACTGCGCAAGCACGGACGCGACGAGGACGACCTGCACGCGTGCGTCAACCTGTTCAGCAAGGTCGCCCTGGACGACGACGCCCAGCTCACCTTCGTCGACGGGCACGCCCGCGCCGGCGACACGGTGACGCTGCGCGCCGAGGTCGACCTGCTGCTCGTCGCGTCCACGGCTCCACATCCGTTGGATCTGCGGTGGTCGCCCGGCGCCGTCCGGGTCGAGATCACCGAGGCGGCCCCCTACGGCGCCGACGACCCGTCGATGAGGTTCCGCGCCGAGAGTGCCCACGCGCTCGAGCAGGCCCGGGCGGTGCTGGCATGAGCGTGATCTCGCTGGGTGCGCGCACCGCGCTCGACGTCGTCGTCCAGCCCGGCGACGGCCACCTCGGCACCATCCCCGCCGGCGGTGAGTTCCGCATCGTCGACCTGCACGGCAACCAGGCGGCCGACACCCTGTTCTTCGACGCGACCGACCTGCGCAACCGCTACAGCGCGATGGACACGATCCGTGAGCAGGGCTCGGTGTACCTGACCCTCGGCTCGCAGCTGCGGTCGCAGCGCAACGACGTGCTGGCGACCATCACCGACGACACGTGCGGGCGGCACGACACGCTCGGCGGCGCGTGCGCGCAGGAGTCGAACGTCGTCCGCTACGGCATGCACACCCGCCACCAGCACGCCTGCCGCGAGACGTTCCTGCGCTACGGGGCGCAGGTCGGCCTCGGCCCGCGCGAGCTCACTCACAACATCAACTTCTTCATGAACGTGCCGGTGACCGCCGACGGTGGTCTCACCTTCGCCGACGGCGTCTCGGCGCCGGGCAAGTACGTGCAGGTGCGCGCCGAGCGCGATCTCGTCGTGCTCATCAGCAACTGCCCGCAGCTCAACAACCCTTGCAACGGGTGGAACCCGACACCGATCCAGCTGCTCGGCTGGTGGCAGCAGTGACGGCGGTCGAGGCCCGGCCCGACGACCGCGTGGTCGGCCACGACCAGGCGGTGATGACCGTCGTGCGGGCCGGCCTGCAGACGACCGTCCAGGACCTCCCCGGTCGCACCGGGCTGTGGGACGTCGGCGTGCCGCCGTCGGGTGCGTGGGACGACCTGTCGTTCGCGCTCGCCAACCTCGCCGTGGGCAACCCGCCGAACGCTGCCGGGCTCGAGTGCGTCATGACGGGTGCGGCCGTGCGCTTCGACCGGCGCGTGCTCGTCTGCGTCACCGGCGCGGCCCGGCCGACGCTCGACGGCCGCCCGATCAGGCCGGGCATCGTCACCGTGGTGCCGGCCGGCGCCGTCGTCGATCTCGGGCCGTGCGGTGCGCCGGGCATGCGCGGCTACCTCGCGGTGGCCGGCGGGATCGCCGTGCCGCTCGACCTGGGCTCGCGTGCAACGTTCGTGCTCGGCGGCTTCGGTGGGCACGAGGGTCGCGCGCTCGCCGACGGCGACGAACTGCCCGTCGGCCGCGCGGAGAACTGCGCCGCGCCGCTCGACGTCGCGGGACTGCTGCCGACCCTCACGACCGACTGGACGCTGCGCGTGCTGCCGGGCCCGCACGGCGCGCCCGAGCACCTGACCTCGTCAGGTGTCGAGGCGCTCTGGGACACCACCTGGGCCGTCGACCACCGCGCCGACCGCACCGGCGTCCGGTTCGTCGGCCCGGCGCCGCAGTGGGCTCGCCCGGACGGCGGCGAGGCCGGCCTGCACCCGTCCAACATCCACGACAGCGCCTACCCGGTCGGCGGCATCATGCTGTCGGGCGACACCCCGGTGATCGTCGGCCCCGACGGCCCGTCGCTCGGCGGCTTCGTCGTGCCGTGCGTGGTGGTGCGCGCCGACCGCTGGAAGCTCGCCCAGCTGCGTCCGGGTGACACGGTGCGGTTGCAACCGGTCAGCGCGACCGAGGCCGACGCCGCCAATGCCGCCCGCTCCGCCCTGCTCGCCGATCCGCTCGCGGCGCTGTTCGGCGAGACGACGCCACCGCCCGTGCCGGACCGCGATGACGCGATCGTGCTGGCGCAACGCGCGGCGAGCGGCCACACGCCCGCCTTCACCGTGCGACGCGCCGGCGACCACCACCTGCTCGTCGAGGTCGGCGCCCCGGTGCTCGACCTGCGGGTGCGGCTGTGGGTGCACCTGCTCGCCGAGGCACTGCGCGGGCAGCAGCACGGCGCCGTCCGCGAGCTGGTCGAGGGGGTGCGGTCGATGCTCGTCCAGGTCGACGAGTCGCGGCTGCCGCTGCCCGATCTCGCCGAGCTGGTCGTGCGGCTCGCCGCCGCGGTGCCCGACCCGAGCACCGTCGAACTGCCGGTGCGCGAGGTGACGTTGCCGCTCGCGCTCGACCACCCCGAGGCGCACGAGGCGATGCGGCGCTACCAGCGCGGGGTGCGGCCGGACGCGCCGTGGTGTCCCGACAACGTCGAGTTCATCCGCCGCGTCAACGATCTCGCCGAGCGCGACGACGTGTTCGACATCGTCACCGCGGCCACCTACCTCGTCGTCGGGCTCGGCGACGTGTACCTCGGCGCGCCGGTGGCGGTGCCGATCGACCCGCGCCACCGGCTGGTGACCACGAAGTACGATCCGGCCCGCACCTGGACGCCCCAGAACGCCGTCGGCATCGGCGGGGTGTACCTCTGCGTCTACGGCATGGAGGGCCCGGGTGGCTACCAGCTGGTCGGGCGCACCGTGCCGGTCTGGCGGCACGTGCCCGGCTCGGACGAGCTGCCGTGGTTGCTGCGTCCGTTCGACCGGCTGCGGTTCCGGCCGGTCGACGCGGCGGAACTCGCCACGCTGCGGGCCGACATCAAGGCCGGCCGCGCAAATCTCGAGGCACGTCCGGCCACGTTCTCCCTCGCCGAGGTCGCGGCGCTCGAGACGCAGCACGCGGACGAGATCGAGGCGTTCCGTACCCGTCGTGAGGCGGCGTTCGCCGCCGAGCGCGCCCGCTGGGAGGCCGCGAAGTGACCGTCGAACAGACGCCTTGTCCCCAGTCCCAGGCAGTTCCCGGGCCTGGGAACGACCGGGCCGGGGGACAAGCGGTCTTCATCCGGGTGCTGTCGGACGAGGAGCGGACGGCCTATGAGGACCCAGCGGGCCGCGACGGACCCCTCGCCGGCGTGCGCGTCGCGATCAAGGACAACATCGACCTCGCCGGCGTACCGACGACCGCGGCAGACCCGTCACGGACGACGCCGGCGACCCGGCACGCCACGGCCGTCGCCCGGCTGCTCGCCGCCGGCGCCGTGCCGGTCGGCAAGACCAACCACGACCAGTACGCCACCGGGCTCGTCGGCACCCGCTCGCCGTACGGCGCGTGCAGCAGCGTCTTCTCGGCCGACCACGTCAGCGGCGGCAGTTCGTCCGGCAGCGCGGTCGCCGTCGCCGGCGGCCTCGCCGACCTCGCGCTCGGCACCGACACCGCCGGCAGCGGCCGGGTGCCGGCCGCGTTCAACGGCCTGGTGGGCATCAAGCCCACCCGCGGTCTCGTGCCCACCACCGGCGTCGTGCCGGCCTGCCCGTCGCTCGACTGCGTCACCACCTTCACGCGCACGGTGGCCGCCGGACGACGCGCGCTCGCCGTCATGGTCGGGCCGGACGCCGCCGATCCCGGTTCGCGCGCACGGCCGGTCGCGCCCCCGCCCGGTGTCGCGCGCACGATGCGGGTCATCGCCGTGCCCGACGCCCCCCTCGACCTCGAGCCCGCCGCCCGGGACGCATGGGCCGCGGCGGTCGACCACGCCGCGACCCTGGGCACCGTCGTCCGCGTGGAGGTGAGCGCCTTCCTGGCCGCCGCCCGCCTGCTCTACGAAAGCGCGCTGGTGGCCGAGCGGCTGGCCGCGTTCGGCGGGGCGCTCACCGTCGACGGCCCGCACCTCGACCCGACCGTGCGCACGATCGTGCTCGGCGCCGCGCGGTTCGCGGCGGCCGACGTCTTCGCGGCCCAGCAGCGGCTGGCCGGCCTGCGGCGCACCGCCGAGACGGTGTTCGTCGGCGCCGACGCGCTGCTGCTGCCGACGACGCCGAACCACCCGACGCACGCCGAGGTGACCGACGACCCGATCGGTGTCAACGCGCGCCTCGGCACGTACACGAACATGGCCAACCTCTTCGACCTGTGCGCGGTGGCGGTCCCGGCCGGACGCCGGACCGACGGGCTGCCGTTCGGTGTGCAGCTGCTGGCACCGGCTTTCGCCGACGAGCCGTTGCTCGACCTCGCCGCGGCCTGGTGCGGCGAACCGGTCGAACCGCCGACGATCGGCGGCGAACTGCTCGCGGTCGCGGGTGCACACCTCACCGGTCAGCCGGCCAACCGCGAGCTGGTCGAACTGGGCGGCCGACTGTTCCGCCGCGGCCGCACCGCACCCGGCTACCGGCTGCACGAGGTGCCGGGCCCGTTCCGGCGGCCCGGGCTGCTGCGCGGCGACAACCCGTCGGGGCTCGAGGTCGAGGTCTGGGAGCTGCCGGCGCACGGGCTGGGCACGCTGCTGCCGCGGATCGCGCCGCCGCTCGCACTCGGCGCGGTCGACCTGGAGGACGGCACCCGCGTCCCCGGCTTCG
>NZ_JBQCEE010000149.1:0-42385 GCF_051960575.1 Jatrophihabitans sp. | reverse complement strand
GGTGACGAACAGCGACCCGCCGGAGTTGAGCCGCTGCAGGTCGAACGGTGGCACCTGGCCGCTCGCCGCGCCGAACAGCGCGAGCGTCCCGCGGATGCGCAGCGACGCCAGCGACGCCTCGAAGGTCGCCTTCCCGACGCCGTCGTACACGACGTGCACTCCGCCGCCGGACGCGTCGCGCACCGCGCGCGCCAGGTCGTCGACCTCGTCGTAGCGGATCACGGCGTCGGCGCCGAGGCGCTCGGCGACCGCCACCTTGGCCTCGCTGCCGACGGTCGCGACGACGTGCGCGCCCCGCGCCTTGATCATCTGGACGAGCAGTTGGCCGACCCCACCTGCGGCGGCGTGCACGAGCGCCCACTGCCCGGCCTGCACCGGGAAGGTCGCGTCCACCAGGTAGTGCGCGGTCATGCCCTGCAACATCGCGGCCGCGGCAACCTCGGCGGCGAGGCCGTCGGGCACCGGCACGACACGCGCGGCCTCGAGCAGCGCGTGCGTCGCGTGGGTGCCGTGCGGGCTGTTCGACACGGCGACGAGATCGCCCTCGCCGACCGCGGTGACGTCGCCGCCCACCGCGACGACCGTGCCCGCGCACTCCTCGCCCAGCACGAACGGCGGCGTCGTCGCGTAGACGCCGGTGCGCTTGTAGACGTCGATGAAGTTGACGCCGGACGCCGCGACCTCGACGACCACCTGGCCCGGACCCGGCTCGGGGACGTCCCGCTCCTGCACCGACAGCACCTCGGGCCCGCCGTGGCGGGTCACCACCACCGCTCGCGACGTCATGCCTCCCAACCTAGACAGCTACCGTGAGCCCGTGCACGAACTGGCGTACATCCCCAGCCCGACACGCAGCGTGTGGCACCTCGGCCCGCTGCCCGTGCGGGCCTACGCCCTGTGCATCGTCGCCGGGGTGCTGCTCGCCATCTGGTTCACCATCCAGCGCTGGCGCGCCCGCGGCGGCACGTCCGAGGAGATCTGGGACATCGCCGGCTGGGCGGTGCTGTTCGGCATCCTCGGCGGCCGGCTCTACCACGTGGTCAGCGACCCCGAGCTGTACTTCGAGGGAAAACCGGGCACGAGCCCCGTCGACGCCCTCAAGATCTGGGACGGCGGCCTCGGTATCTGGGGTGCCGTCGCACTCGGCACGCTCGGGGCGTGGATCGGCTGCCGGCGCAAGGGCGTGCGACTCACCGCGTTCGCCGACGCCGCGGCGCCCGGTGTCGTCATCGCCCAGGCGATCGGGCGCTGGGGGAACTACTTCAACAACGAGCTCTACGGCGGACGCACCGACCTGCCGTGGAAGCTGCAGATCCACGACCTCAGCATCACCACCGGCACCAGCTCGCGGGTCATCGGCTACTTCCAGCCGACCTTCCTCTACGAGTCGCTCTGGGACGTCTGGCTCGGCGTGGCGCTGCTGATCGTCGACCGCCGGCGGCGGCTCGGGCGCGGCAACGTGATGGCGCTGTACGTCATGGGTTACACCGTCGGCCGCGCCTGGATCGAGGCGCTGCGCACCGACCACGCGAACCACATCCTCGGCCTGCGCCTCAACGACTGGACGTCGCTGCTCGTCTTCCTCGGCGCGCTGATCTGGTTCGTGCGCCACGGCGGCTTCCGGGCCGCCCAGGAGCCGATCCACATCACGGGGCGCGCACCCGCCGGGGCGGGCAAGATGGAGGGGACACCCGAGGAGGCCGCCACCCATGCCGGACGCGACCATCGATCTGCCTGAGCGCCCCGACACCGAGATCCACCACGAGCACCGCGACGTCAGCGGCGGCTGGCTGCGGCCGACCGTCTTCGGTGCCATGGACGGCCTGGTGTCGAACTTCGCCCTCATCGCCGGGGTCGCCGGCGCGAACGCGACGGCCCACAGCGTGACGCTCGCCGGCCTGGCCGGGCTGGTCGGCGGCGCGTTCTCGATGGCCACAGGCGAGTACGTGAGCGTCCAGAGCCAGAACGAGTCGACCGAGGCCGAACTGCTCGTCGAGCGCCACGAGATCGTGCACAACCGCGAGGCCGAGATCAACGAGCTGGCGCAGATGTACGTCGGTCGCGGCGTCGAGCCCGCGCTCGCGCACGAGGTGGCGCGGCAGCTGTCGGCCGACCCCGACCAGGCGCTGCTCATCCACGCGCAGGAGGAGCTGGGCATCGACCCGACCGCGCTGCCCAGCCCGTGGACGGCCGCCTTCTCGTCGCTCGCCGCGTTCAGCGTCGGCGCGCTCGTCCCGCTGCTGCCGTACGTCTTCGGGGCGACGAACCTGCTGCTGTCGGCCGTGCTCGCGGTGGTCGCGCTGTTCCTGGCCGGCGCGCTGTCGGCACGCTTCACCGCACGGCACTGGGGCTTCGCGGGCACGCGGCAGCTGGTGCTCGGCGTGCTCGCCGCGGCCGTCACCTTCGGGGTGGGCAGCATCTTCGGCGCGACCGTCGGCTGACCGCTTCGGTTGACGTCCTCAAGGACCGCAGACAGGGTCCCTGCGGACTTGTACAGTCCCCGAATCCGTCCGCGAGCCGGGGAGTCGAACCATGCGGGCTTGGGCCGAGTTCGTCCTGCGTCGTCGCCGGTGGGTGATCGGCTTCTGGCTGCTGGTGATGGTGGGTGGCGCCGCGGCCGCCGGGGCCGTGTCGAACCGGCTGACGATCGACTTCTCGCTGCCGGGCCAACCCGGCACGGAGGCCGCCCACAAGATCAAGGCGCTGGTTGGCAACGGTGGTGACACCGCGCCCTTCATCGTCACGGTGACCCTGCCGGCGGGCCAGCGGATCACCGGTCACGAGGCCGAGGTCGCGCGCACCTTCACCGCTGTCTCGGACAAGGTGGCGGACGTCCGCGTCGTCGACGAGGCGGTCACCGACGACAAGGCCTTCCGCACGAAGGACGACCGCACCGCCTACGCGATGGTCTTCTACCGCTTCGACCCGTCGCCGACGCAGAAGCTGCTGACCGCGCCCATCCGCGCGGCCGCCGCCGGGGCGGCTCCGGCTGGCGCCACCGTCCTCGTCACCGGCGAGGACGCGTTGGCGAGCGGCGGTGACGACGGCGGCGGCCCGGGCGTCCTCGGCGAGACGCTGCTCGGCGCCGTCGGTGCCCTGGCCGTCCTCGCCTTCGTCTTCGGGTCGTTCCTGGCCCTCATGCCCCTGGTCGTCGCGGCTGCGTCCATCCTCGGGACGTTCATCCTGCTGCTGCCGATCACCTACCTGACCGACGTGTCGTTCATCGTGCAGTTCCTCGTGGCGCTCGTGGGGCTCGGCGTCGCCATCGACTACTCGTTGCTGCTCGTCACGCGATGGCGTGAGGAACGTGACCACGGCCGCGACAACCACGACGCCGTCGTCGTGGCGATGCAGACCGCCGGGCACGCCGTGCTGTTCAGTGGCGTCACCGTGGCGATCGGCCTGCTCGCGCTCGTCGTCCTGCCCGTGCCGTTCATGCGCTCGATGGGCTACGGGGGCGCGCTCATCCCACTGGCCAGTGTGCTGTCGACACTGTCCTTCACGCCGGCGATCCTCGGCGGCATCGGCCCGCGCATCGACTGGCCGAAGGTCCGCCACGAGCACCGCGCGAGCCGGGCCTGGAGCCGCTGGGCGGCCATGATCGTCAGGCGCCGGTGGTTCGCGGCGATCGGGTCGCTCGCCCTGCTGGGCGTGCTCGTCGGCGTCCTGTTCACGGCGAAGATCGGTCAGGCGTCGTCGGCCTCGCTGGCCAGCTCGGGCCCCGAGTACCAGGCGCTCCGGAGGCTCGAACGAGGTGGCGTGCCGACCGGCGTGCTGACGCCGATCGAGGTGCTCGTCGACACCGACCGCGCGCAGCCGGTGGCCGACCGATTGGCCGAGGTCGACGGGATCGCCCGTGCGCTCGTCCCGTCCGGGCAGGCCAGCAACCGCGACGGCCGGTCGGTGATCGTGCTCGTGCCGGCGCACGAGACCGTGAACTCCAAGAGCGTCGACGTCGTCCGCCGCGTCATCACCACCACGCACGGCATGACGGGTGTCCTCGGTGTGACCGGCCTCGGCTCCGCCCAGCTCGACTTCCTGCACGCCGTCTACGGCAACTTCCCGCTGATGCTGCTCGTCATCGCGGTGTTGACCTTCGTCCTGCTCGCACGTGCGTTCCGGTCGCTGCTGCTGCCGCTCAAGGCGGTGCTGCTGAATCTCGTGTCCCTGGCCGCGACCCTCGGCCTGATGGTCTGGTTCTGGCAGGACGGGCACGGCTCGGACACGTTGTTCGGCATCCAGGCCACCGGCGCGATCACGTTCTGGATCCCGCTGATGGTCTTCGCCTTCCTCTTCGGGCTGTCGATGGACTACGAGGTCTTCATCCTGTCCCGCGTGCGCGAGGAGTACGACGGTGCGCGGACGACGGACGCGGCCGTGATCGAGGGGATCGGCCGCACCGGCCGGCTGGTGACGTGCGCGGCGCTGATCCTCTTCCTCGCCTTCGCAGCACTCGCCTCGGGGCCCGGCACCGACCTGAAGACGTTGGCCACCGGGCTCGGCTTCGGCATCCTCCTGGACGCCACCATCGTCCGGTCACTGCTCGTGCCGTCGCTCGTCTCGCTGTTCGGGCGCTGGAACTGGTACCTACCGGGTTGGGCGGCCCGGGTGCTCAGGGTCCGTCCGTCGCCGGCGCGGGTCGAGGCCCGTCCAGCGCCGCCACTGCCCGAACCCGTCGGCTGACCGCGACCACTCCTTGACCGACCGACCGGTCGGTCTGTAGCGTCCGGAGACGTGACGGACGCCGCTGCTGACGACCTGCCCGGAGTCGACCTCGCCGCCCTCACCGCCTGGCTGGACGCCACGGTGCCGGGCGCCCGGCAGGGCGAGCTGCGCGGCGAGGTGATCGCCGGCGGCAAGTCGAACCTCACCTACCGCATCACCGACGGCACGACGACCTGGGCGCTGCGGCGGCCGCCGCTGGCGCACGTGCTGCCGACCGCGCACGACATGGTGCGCGAGTTCACCGTGATCAAGGCGCTGACCGGCACCGACGTGCCGGTGGCCGAGGCCGTCGCGCTCTGCGAGGACACCTCGGTGCTGGGTGCGCAGTTCTACCTCATGGGCTGGGTCGACGGCATCGTGCTCGACAAGCCGAAGCACCTCGGCGCGCTCAGTGCCGACGACGCCCGCCGCAGCTGCGAACTGGTGATGGACACCCTCGTCGACCTGCACCGCGTCGACCCGGCGTCGGTCGGCTTGAGCGGGTTCGGGCGCCCCGAGGGCTTCCTCGCCCGGCAGGTCAAGCGCTGGCACCAGCAGTGGCAGGCGTCCGAGACCCGCCCGCTCGACTCGCTGCAGCGCACCGTCGACGCGCTGAACGCCAACCTGCCCGAGCAGCAGGCGCCGGCGATCGTGCACGGCGACTACCGGGTCACCAACGTCATGTTCACCCCCGACCTCGAGCGCATCGCCGCCGTCGTCGACTGGGAGATGGCAACCCTCGGCGACCCGCTCGCCGACGTCGGCCTGCTCGTCGTCTACCAGGACCTCGCCGCGTTCGGCACGTCGGTCATGCCGCCGATGAAGCCCGAGCAGGGCTTCCTCACGTCCGACCAGATGGTCGAGCGGTACGCGGCGGCCAGCGGCCGCGACATGAGCGCGATCGACTGGTACGTCGGGCTCGGCTACTTCAAGCTCGCCGTCGTCGCAGAAGGCATCCACAAGCGCTTCCTCGCCGGCAAGACCGTCGGCCCGGGCTTCGACCAGTTCGGTCCGGCCGTCCCGTTGCTGCTCGACACCGCCCTCACCAAGTTGGGAGCCTGACCATGGACTTCGCGTTCTCCGAGCGCTCGACCGAGCTGCAGCAGCAGGTGCAGACCTTCCTCGACGAGCACGTCTACCCGGCCGAGCACACCTTCGAGCAGCAGGCCGCCGCCTACCGCGCCGAGGGCAACCCGTTCCGCACGCCGGCCGTGCTCGCCGACCTCAAGCAGGCCGCGCGCGCCCAGGGCCTCTGGAACCTTTTCCTGCCGAAGGGGCACGAGGGCAGCCCCGGGCTCACCGTGCTCGACTACGCGCCGATCGCGGAGCTCACGGGCCGCAGCGGCGCCATCGCGCCCGAGTCGATGAACTGCAGCGCCCCGGACACCGGCAACATGGAACTGATGGCGATGTTCGCCACCGACGAGCAGAAGCAGCAGTGGCTGCAGCCGCTGCTCGAGGGCGAGATCCGCTCGTGCTTCTCGATGACCGAGCCTGACGTCGCGTCCTCCGACGCCACCAACATCGCCACCCGCATCACGCGCGACGGCGACAGCTACGTGGTCAAGGGCCGCAAGTGGTGGTCGACCGGCGCGATGCGTCCCGAGTGCAAGGTCGCGATCGTCATGGGTGTCTCGAATCCGGACGCCGGCCCGCACCAGCGGCACTCGATGATCCTCGTCCCGCTCGACACCCCGGGTGTGACGATCGAGCGCTCGACCAGCGTCTTCGGCTACGACGACGGCCCCCACGGCGGCCACGGCGTCATCGACTACGACTGCCGCGTGCCGGTCGAGAACCTGCTCGGCCCGGAGGGCGGCGGCTTCATGATGGCCCAGGCCCGCCTGGGCCCCGGCCGCATCCACCACTGCATGCGCGCCCTCGGCATGGCCGAGCGGGCCGTCGAGCTGATGTGCGCGCGGGCCGTCAGCCGGTCGACGTTCGGTCGCCCGATCGCCCAGCACGGCGTCGTCCAGGAGTGGATCGCCGAGTCGCGGCTGGCCATCGAGCAGGCCCGCCTGCTGGTGCTCAAGACGGCGTGGCTCATCGACACCGTCGGCGCGAGCAAGGCCCGCACCGAGATCGCCGCGATCAAGGTCGCGGCACCACGCGCGGCGTCCTACGTGCTCGACCGGGCGATCCAGGTGCACGGCGGCGCCGGCGTCTCGGGCGACTTCTTCCTCGCCGAGGCCTGGGCCCAGCTGCGCACGCTGCACTTCGCCGACGGCCCGGACGAGGTGCACCTGCGCACGGTCGCCCGCCAGGAACTGCGCTCGTACCTGCCGCCGCGATGACGGCGGGGCAGCGGTGACGGCGGCCCGCCCGCTCGACGCACGGCAGCGGATCCTCGCCGCCGCCGTCGACCTGTTCGCGCGGCAGGGCTTCGACGGCACCTCCGTCGCGCAGGTGATCACCGCGGCCGGGGTGGCGAAGGGCGGCTTCTACCACCACTTCGCCAGCAAGGAGGCGCTGCTCTACGAGGTGTACGGCGACCTCATCACCCGCCAGCTCGCCTCGCTCGACGCGATCCTCGCGGCGAAGCGGCCGGCCGCCGAGACGCTGCGCGCGGTGATCCTCGACCTCGTCGAGTCGACCGCCGCCAGCGCCCAGCAGGCGCTCGTCTTCCACCGCGAGATGAACCGGCTGGACGACGAGGGCAGTGCCGAGGCCCGCCGGCAGCGCCGCCGTTACCACGACGCCGTGCTGAGGCTGGTGCGTCGCGGCCAGGCGGCGGGGGACTTCGCCCCGACCGCGTCGCCGGAGATCGTCACCTTCACGATCTTCGGGCTCGTGAACGAACTGCCGCTCTGGTACCGCCCGAGCGGGCGCAAGAAGGCCGCCCAGATCGGCGCCGAGTTCGCCGACCTGGTCCTGCGGTCGCTGTCGACGTGATGGAGGAGGCCTGATGGGCTGGGGTCTGACCGTGCCGCTGCTCGGGCTGTCACTGCCCGAGCACGCCGAGGTGATCCGGGCGCTGCCCGACCTCGGCTACACCGACGTCTGGTCGGCCGAGACGAACGGCGTCGACGCCTTCACCCCGCTGGCGCTCGCCGCGGCGTGGGAGCCGACGCTGCGCCTCGGCACCGCGATCGTGCCCGTCTACACGCGCGGGCCGGCGCTGCTCGCGATGTCGGCGGCGTCGCTCGCGATGGCCGCGCCCGGACGGTTCGTGCTCGGCCTCGGGGCATCGTCGCCGGTGATCGTCGGCAACTGGAACGGCATCCCGTTCGAGCAGCCGTTCCGCAAGACCCGCGACGTGCTGCGCATCGTGCGCACGGCGCTGCGCGGCGACCGGGTCGACGGCGAGTTCGACACCGTCACCGTGAAGCGGTTCAAGCTCGAGGCGGCACCGCCCGAGCCGCCCCCGATCCTGCTCGCCGCACTGCGTCCGCAGATGCTGCGACTGGCCGGCCACGAGGCCGACGGGGCGATCCTGAACTGGCTCGCGCCGTACGACGTGCCGCAGTGCGTCGGGGCGGTCGGCAACGCCGACGCCGACGTCGTGGCCCGCGTCTTCGTCTGCCCGACGCCGGACGCCGAGTTCGCCCGCAACGTCGGTCGCTTCCTCATCTCGAGCTACCTCACCGTGCCGGCCTACGCCGCGTTCCAGGACTGGCTCGGCCGCGGCGACGCGCTCAAAGGCATGCACGAGGCGTGGGCAGCGGGCGACCGCGCCGGCGCGGGCGCGGCGATCCCCACCGCGGTCGTCGACGACCTCGTCGTGCACGGCACGCCCGAGGCGTGCGCGGAGCGGGTCGAGGAGTACCGGGCGGCCGGCGTGAAGACGCCGACCATCGCGATCCTGCCGACGCCCGAGAACCTCCCGCCGCTCGAACTCGTCCGACGACTGGGGCCGCCGCGATGATCATCTCCGACAAGGTCTGCGTCGTCACCGGCGGTGCCAGCGGCATCGGCGCGGCGATGGCGCGGCGCTTCGCGCGCGAGGGCGCTGCGCGGGTCGTGGTCGTCGACCGGCGGCTGGACGCGGCCCGGGAGGTCGCGTCCGACATCGGGGACGTCGCGGTGGCCGAGGAGGTCGACGTCACCGACGCGGCCGCGGTGCAGGCCCTGGTCGACCGCACGCTCGAGCGCGACGGCCGCATCGACCTGTTCGCGTCCAACGCCGGCATCGCCACCGGCGGCGGGCTCGACGACGACGAGCTGTGGCAGCGCGTGCTGGCCGTCAACACGATGGCGCACGTCTACGCCGCCCGCGCCGTGCTGCCGTCGATGCTCGAGCGCGGCGAGGGCTACCTGCTGCAGACCGCGTCGGCCGCCGGACTGCTGACCTCGCCGGGCGACGCGCCGTACGCGGTGTCGAAGCACGGCGCCGTGGCGCTCGCCGAGTGGCTCGCGATCACCTACGGCGGCCGGGGCATCCGGGTGAGCGTGCTCTGCCCGATGGGCGTCGAGACACCGCTGCTGATGGACGGCCTGCACGCGGGGGAGCCCGGCGCGAAGGTCGTGGCGGCGTCCGGGGCGATCCTGTCGCCCGACCAGGTCGCCGAGGACGTCGTGCAGGCGGTCACCGCGGAGAGGTTCCTCATCACCCCGCATCCGGAGGTCGCTACGTTCTGGTCGCAGAAGGCGTCCGACCCGGACCGCTGGCTCGCCGGCATGCGCCGGTTCATCGATCGCTGAAACCATCGAAGACCAAGGAGAAGACATGCCAGGAGTACAGGACCGCGTCGCGCTCGTCACCGGTGGCGGGCAGGGCATCGGCGAGGGCATCGCCCACCGCCTCGCCGCGGGCGGCGCGAAGGTCGGCGTGCTCGACCTCAACCTCGACAACGCGACGACCGTCGCCGAGGCGATCAAGGCCGAGGGCGGCCAGGCGATCGCGCTGAGCGCCGACGTGTCGAAGCGCGACCAGGTGCAGGCCGCGGTCGACCAGCTGGTCGGCGAGTTCGGCGGGCTGCACATCCTGGTGAACAACGCCGGCGTCATCCGCGACAACCTGCTGTTCAAGATGACCGACGAGGACTGGACGCTGGTCATGGAGGTGCACCTGCGCGGTGCGTTCCTGTGCAGCCAGATCGCGCAGAAGCACATGGGGGACGCGGGCTTCGGCCGCATCATCTCGATGTCGTCGACCTCGGCCACCGGCAACCGGGGCCAGGCGAACTACTCGACGGCGAAGATGGGCCTACAGGGCTTCACCAAGACCCTCGCCATCGAGCTCGGCCCGCGCGGCATCACCGCCAACGCGATCGCCCCGGGCTTCATCGAGACCGCGATGACCAAGGCGACCGCCGAGCGCATCGGCACGACCATCGACCAGATGCGCGACGCCGTGGCCTCGACCGTGCCCGTGCGCCGCGGCGGTGTGCCCGCGGACATCGCGAACGCGGTCGCGTTCTTCGCCGCCGAGGAGTCGGGCTACGTCACCGGCCAGGTGCTCTACGTCGACGGCGGCTCCGAGCTGCTCTGATCCCGCGTCCAGCCAGGGGGGTGACGTATCTCGGCATCGGGTGACGGCGCGCCACGCCATCACCCGCGGGCCGGAGCCGTCACCCGCGAGGTGGATGCGTCACCCGCTCAGCCCGGCACCCTCGCGGTGAGCACGCTGATCGGCGTCGGGGTCGTCTCCACCCCGCCGAACACCAGCCCGGCGGCCTCGACGAGGGTGCGGAACTCGTCCTCGCGCCGCTCGCGGCCGTCGAGCATGCCGAGCATGGTCAAATCGATCATCGTCGCCATGTGCGGGGTCGCGCCGGGCGGCACGACGAGCTCGACCATGTGCACGACCGCGCCGGGTTCGGCGTCGCGCGCGACGGTTTGCAGCAGCCGCAGCGCGTGCTCGTCGTCCCAGTCGTGCAACACCATGCTGATCAGGTAGGCGTCGGACGCCGGCACGCGGTCGAAGAAGTCGCCGCCGACCGCGGCGAGGCGGTCACCGAGCCCGTGTCCCTTGCGTCGTGCCTCGGTGGCGACGACGACCTCGGGCCGGTCGAGCACGACACCCTCCGTGCCGGGCAGCCGCTGCAGCACGTGGGCCAGCAGGGTGCCGTCGCTGCCGCCGAGGTCGACGAGCCGCCGCGGCGCGCCGAAGTCGTGGGTGTCGACCGCGCCGAGTTTAATGCCGCCGGTGAGGTTCGCCATCGCGCCGGCGAACCGGTGCAGCTGCTCGGGCTGCCCGGCGAGCCAGCCGAAGAACGGCTGCCCGTAGTGGGTCGTGGCGGCGGTCGCCCCGGTCCGCACGGTGTCGACCAGGCCGCCGAACGGCGCGTAGTGGGTCTCCATCCACATGAGCGCGAGGTCGCGCATCGAGCCGGGGGAGTCGGACGTCAGCGTCCGGCCGAGCGGCGTGAGGTCGTAGCGGTCGCCGTCGACGGTGAAGACGCCGAGGGACGCAAGGCTGCGCAGCAACCGGCTCGTGGCAGCAGGGTCCGTCTGCCGTACGTGGGCGATCTCCGCGGCGGTGCGCGGGCCGTCGGTGAGCGCGTCCGGCAGCCCGAGCCGGGCCGCGGCGTAGAGCGCCTGCGAGATCTGGAAGCCGGCCAGCAACTGCACCATCTGGACCGGTGGCGGTGGGGTGTCCATGGACGGGTAGCGTAGGACGAACTAGCTAGAAGTCAAGTAGCTAGAAGTCTAGCGATGATACGAGGATGCGATGATGCAGCCGATTCGGGTCGGAGCGGACTTCGGACGCGAGTTCCCCGGCGCCGACCCTGCGGCGGCGGAGGTCGCGGCGAACCTCGTGCGGGCCGCATCGGCCTTCCTGGACGAGGTCGAACGTCGCCGCCGACCGGTCGCCGGGCTCTCCGCCGGTGCCTACGAGGCGCTCGCGGTGCTCGAGGGCGCGGGCGAGCCGCTGCCTGGGCACGTCATCGCCGAGCGTCTGCTCGTGACCACAGCCAGTGTCACGTCGTTGCTCGACACCCTCGTCCGGCGCGGGTTCGTCACTCGTGAGCCGCACCCGACCGACCGGCGCAAGATCCTCGTCCGGCTCACCGCCGAGGGGCAGCGGGTGGTCGACGAGATGCTGCCGATCGTGCACCGCACCGCCACCGACGTCTTCGGCGCACTCACCGCTGCTGAGGCTGAGGCCCTGGTCGAGCGGTGCACCGAGGCGCGGCGACGCCTGGCGGAGCTCGCGGCCCTGCCGCCGCCGACCCCGCGTCCGCGTCGCGTCCGACGCCGTACCCTGGCAGACGCCGACTGACGAAGGACGGGACCGCTTGTTCGCCACACTCTCCGACCGGCTCGACAAGGTCTTCAGCGGCCTGCGGAGCAAGGGACGGCTGTCGCAGGCCGACATCGACGCAACCGCGCGCGAGATCCGCATCGCGCTGCTCGAGGCCGACGTCGCGCTGCCCGTCGTGCGCCAGTTCATCTCGGCGATCAAGGAGCGGGCCGCGGGCGAGGAGGTCAGCCGTGCGCTGAACCCCGCCCAGCAGGTCATCAAGATCGTCAACGAGGAGCTCATCGAGATCCTCGGCGGCGAGACCCGCCGCCTGCGCTACGCCAAGCAGCCGCCGACGATCATCATGCTCGCCGGTCTCCAGGGCGCGGGCAAGACGACGCTCGCCGGCAAGCTCGCGCGCTGGCTGCGCGAGCAGGGGCACACCCCGCTGCTCGTGGCCTGCGACCTGCAGCGCCCGAACGCGGTGAACCAGCTGCAGGTGGTCGGCCAGCGTGCCGGCGTGGCGACGTACGCGCCCGAGCCGGGCAACGGCGTCGGCGACCCCGTGCGCGTGGCCCGCGACTCGATCGACTTCGCCCGCCGCGCCCAGCACGACATGGTCATCGTCGACACCGCCGGCCGCCTCGGCATCGACGCCGAGATGATGCAGCAGGCCGCGGACATCCGCGACGCCGTGCAGCCCGACGAGATCCTCTTCGTCGTCGACGCCATGGTCGGCCAGGACGCCGTCAACACCGCCGAGGCGTTCCGCGACGGCGTCGGCTTCAGCGGAGTCGTCCTCACCAAGCTCGACGGTGACGCCCGCGGTGGTGCCGCGCTCTCGGTGCGGTCGGTGACGGGTCAGCCGATCATGTTCGCGTCCAACGGCGAGAAGCTCGAGGACTTCGACGTCTTCCACCCGGACCGGATGGCCTCGCGCATCCTCGGCATGGGCGACGTGCTCACGCTCATCGAGACGGCGCAGAAGCACTTCGACGAGCAGGAGGCCGAGGACATGGCGGCCAAGCTGGCCGCCGGCAACCAGTTCACGCTCGAGGACTTCCTGAACCAACTGATGACCATCCGCAAGATGGGCCCGATCGGCAACCTGCTCGGCATGATGCCGGGCATGGGCCAGTTCAAGGAGGCCATCAACTCGATCGACGACAAGGACCTCGACCGCACCGCCGCGATCATCCGCGGCATGACGCCCGCCGAGCGCGAGAACCCGAAGATCATCAATGGGTCGCGGCGGCTGCGCATCGCCAAGGGCTCGGGCGTGACGGTCAGCGACGTCAACCAGCTCGTCGACCGGTTCTTCGAGGCCCGCAAGATGATGCAGCAGATGGCGGGCTCGATGCCCGGCATGCGTCGCGCGACCAACCGCAAGAACGCGAAGAACGCCAAGGGACGCAAGGGCAAGAAGGGCGGCCGCGGTCCGACGCAGGCACGCATGCCCGCCGGCTTCCCGGGCGGACTCCCCGGTGGCGGCTTCCCCGCCGGCGGTGGTCTGCCGAACTCCGCCTTCGACCCCCGTGCCATGGGCGCCCTGCCCCCCGGCACCCAGCTCCCCGACCTGTCGAAGCTGAACCTGCCCAAGGAGTAGCCTGCCCGGCCCCGCGCGTCCGAGTGGATCTTGTGCATGACGCGCGGGATCGTGCGCGTGTCCTGCACAACGTCGCGGCCACTGACCGGATTTTGTGCATGACGCGCGGAATCGTGCGCGTGCCGTGCACAGGATCGCGATGGGGACGCGCGGTCAGACGAGCAGCAGCGCCCGGCGGAGCTGGTCGACGACGGTCCGTTCCTCGGCGCGGAACAGCACGGTCGGGTAGCGCAGCACGAGGGCGTCGGCCAGGGCGAGCTCGTTCTGTCGCATCTGGTCGGCCCACCAACGCCGTGGCAGTAGGTGCAGCGCCCCGTCGATCTCGGCCACGACGAGCCGTCCGTCGCGCCGCCGCCACGCCGCGTCGAGGTACCTCCGTCGGCCATCGGGCTCGCACCGGACCGCCTGGCGTTCCGGCTCGGGCAGATGGTGGCGGCGGCAGAGCCGGATGAAGTCGATCTCGCTCAGCGCCTCCGACCCGCCGGCGATGTCCGCGACGGCCGCCCGCAGCAGGCGGCGGTGCCGCACCCGGGTGAAGCGGTCGAGCGCGGCGAGCAACTCCTCGGGACGCAGCCGCTGCTGCTGCACGGCGGCGGCGAGCAGTCCGCAGCCCGGGCGGGCACTCGCGAAGGTGGCCGCCGCCCGCAGCAGGGCGTGGGGGAGGACCTCGACGCGCGAGCGTCCGACGACCACGGGCGCCGTGCCGGTGAAGTGGACGGTGATCGGCACCGGGCAGCCCTTGCGCACGCGGGTGCCCGCCGGCACGAGCAGATCGGTGGGCGTCCGCGTCCAGCCCTCGAGCCCGAGTTCCTCACCGGCGGTGAAGGCGGTCAGCACCGCCTGCGGGCCGCCGTGCACCAGCGCCACCGCGCGGACCTGCTAGGCGACAGCGGTCCGTTGTGCTGCACGACCGCGAGCCCCTGACGCTGCCAGCGGCGGTTCCGCAACTCGCCTCGCGCCTCGGTCGCCTGCACCCCTTCGGCATGCAGCGCCCGGCTGCTCGACACCAGCCCTGGTCCGGATCGGTCACGTGACATGCGCGCAGGCTCGCCGAAACCGTCGCCGTCGGGCGGCCGATGACCCGCAGCCTGTGGACAGCCGCCGATTGTGGACGCCGCGCCTGAGTCTTCCGATCGTGTGCATGGCGCGCGTGCCCCTGCGCGCTTCCTGCACACGATCAGGTTGGGCGGCTCGATCTTGTGCACGGCATGCGTGGCCCTGCGCGCGCCATGCACACGATCTCGGACGCGTCCGGCCCAAGATCGCGGACGTAGGGCGATCGACCCCTCGGCGCGAACGGGACGCATCGCTAGGGTCGGACGCGTGACGACTCCTGACGCCGCGGCACGGATCGCCGCCGGCTACGCGACGACCGGTCCGGCCCTCGAACTCGGCAGCGTGGTGCTGGGCGGGCAGGCCCATCCCGACGCGCTGGTGTGCATCCCGCTGGCGATGGTGAACCGCCACGGGCTCATCGCCGGCGCCACCGGCACCGGCAAGACCAAGACGTTGCAGGAACTCACCGAGCAGCTCAGCGCGGCCGGCGTCCCCGTGGTCGTCGCCGACATCAAGGGCGACCTGTCCGGCCTGGCCGCGCCCGGCACCGCGAGCGACCGCACCACCCAGCGGGCCAAGGACACCGGCGACACAGGCTGGGCCCCGAAGGCCTATCCGGTCGAGTTCACTGTCATCGGCGGTGCCGTGCCCGGGCAGACCGCGACCGGCGTGCCCCTGCGCGCGACGATGACCAGCTTCGGCCCGACGCTGCTGAGCAAGGTGCTCGATCTCAACGAGACGCAGGAGTCGAGCCTCAACCTGATCTTCCACTTCGCCGACTCGGCCGGGTTGAGCCTGCTCGACCTCAAGGACCTCCGCGCGGTGATCACGTACCTCACCAGCGACGAGGGCAAGGGCGACCTCGCGCAGCTCGGCGGCCTGTCCGCGGCCACGGCTGGCGTGATCCTGCGTGACCTGATCGGCCTGGAGGACGCCGGCGGCGACCTGTTCTTCGGCGAGCCCGAGTTCGAGACGTCCGACCTGCTGCGCACGACGCCGGACGGCAGGGGCATGATCACCGCCGTCGAGTTAGCCGGCCTGCAGGACAAGCCGGCGCTGTTCAGCACCTTCCTGATGTGGCTGCTCGCCGACCTGTTCCACGAGCTGCCCGAGGTCGGCGACCTCGACAAGCCGAAGCTCGTCTTCTTCTTCGACGAGGCGCACCTGCTCTTCGCGGACGCGAGCAAGGCGTTCCTGCAGGCGGTGACGCAGACGGTGCGGCTGATCCGCTCGAAGGGCGTCGGCATCTTCTTCGTGACCCAGAACCCGCAGGACGTGCCGGACGAGGTGCTCGGGCAGCTCGGCAACCGCGTCCAACACGCGTTGAGGGCCTTCACCGCCGACGACGCCGCGGCGCTGAAGAAGGCGGTGCGCACCTACCCGAAGACCGACGACTACGACCTCGAGATCGACCTGCAGCACCTGGGCATCGGCGAGGCGATCATCACCGTGCTCTCCGAGACGGGCGCGCCGACCCCCGTCGCGTGGACGCGGCTGCGCGCCCCGCGCTCGCTCATGGCGCAGCTCGACCCGGCGACGCAGCAGCCGATGGTGCAGTCGTCACCGTTGCAGGCCAAGTACGGACAGAGCATCGACCGCGAGTCGGCCTACGAGAAGCTCAACGCCAAGCTGCAGCAGGCGCCGGCGCCGGACGCGCCCGCTGCGCCGACGCAGCAGCCCGATGCCGCGCCGGCTCCGGCGCCGAAGCCGAAGGCGAAGAAGGACGAGGAGGGCGGCGTCGAGCGCATGCTGAAGAGCCCGGCGTTCCGCTCGTTCGCCCGCTCGGCCGGCTCGGCGCTCGGTCGCGAGATCACCCGGAGCCTGTTCGGCACCCGCCGCCGCTGAGGCCCCGCCACGACTTTGTGCATGGCGCGCGGCATCTGCCGTGCGTCGTGCACAAGATCGTGAGCGGCGACCCGCCTCGCGACCTACGGGTGCAGCGGCAACGAGTGGCCCGCGGCGACCGCCGCGGCGCGCTGCGCGATGAGCTGGGCGCGCCGCTCGTCGGACGCGCTCGATACGCGAGCCACGACGACGATCGCGGCGACGGCTGCGAGGACCCACACGACCTCCGCGCCCATGACGACCGCGTTCTGCGCCCGCGCGCTGTCGAGCGTCGTCGGGTCGCCGGTCGCCGCCAGTCGGTCACCGATCTGGGCCAGCAGCAGCAGACCCCACCAGACCTGGACGGGCCGGCGTGCCTTGCGATGCCGGGGCTGTGCGCCGAGCCCCACGACCGCGCCGTTGTAGGCGTCCGTCGTCATCTGGTACGGCCGGACGAGATTGAGGAATGGCACGAACCAGCCGCCGATGGCCCAGCCGCTGCCGTGCGTGATGACGCCGGGATTCTGGCTCGCCGCCGCGCGGTGCGCGACGTAGAGCCAGCTGATGAAGACCGCCGCGGTCGCCAGGTGCGCCACGAGCGCCACGTGGTCGGCTCGATTCGCGGCGGCCACGGCGTCGGTGATCATCGATGTTGTGAGCGAACCGGTCTCGGCGCGATCGAGCAGGTCTCTCTGCCCGAGCAACAGGTGCATGCTCCAGACGGCGACGCCGAGATCGACCAGCAGCATCGCGATGGTCACGGCCCCCAGGGCCAGCAGCCGCGACCCCGGCCAGACGGCCGGGCCGCCGCCGTATCCACCCGGGCCAAGTGCTGTGGTTGGTGCAGCGGTGCGCGCGAGTGGCGGCGACGAGGGCCTGGACACCGGGTACGTGGGCGGCTCGGGGTACGACGGGTGGACGGGCTCGTCGTCGCAGGGGTTCGTCACGCCGCACAGCGTGGCGCACGAGTCCGACTTCTGCCATTCGTGCCGATCATGTCCGGCGCTCTGACACGACCGCCTACGCAGGCACCGGGCGCAGCGACGACGCCACCGTCGTCGGCACAAGGTCGTAGCCCGCGAACTCGCGGGTGAACCGGCCCGTGCCGGCGGTGAGCGAGCGCAGCGTGATCGCGTAGCGGGTCAGCTCGGCGTCGGGCACCTCGGCGTGCACGACCGTGCGCTCCATGCCCGTGGGGGCCGAGGCGTCGGGTTCCGAGCCGGTGACCTTGGCCCGCCGGCCGGACAGGTCGGACATGACCGCCCCGACGTAGGCGTCCGGCACGGTGATGTCGACACGGGCGTGCGGCTCGAGCAACGCCGGCGCGCCCGACGTGGCCGCGTCCTTCACCGCCAGCCCACCCGCGGTCTGGAAGGCGGCGTCGGACGAGTCGACGCTGTGCGCCTTGCCGTCGACGAGGGTCACCAGCACGTCGGTGACCGGGATGTGCGCCTGGTCGAGTCCCGCCGCGAGCTGCGCGCGCACGCCCTTCTCGACCGAGCCGATGAACTGCGACGGCACGGCACCGCCGACGACCTTCTCGGCGAACTGCACGCCCGACCCCCGCGGCAGCGGCGTGACGATCACGTCGCAGACCGCGAACTGCCCGTGCCCGCCCGACTGCTTGACCAGCCGCCCGTGCCCGCGTGCCTCGACGGTGAACGTCTCCATGACCGCGGTGCGCAGTGGCACCGTCTCGACGTGCGCACCGGTCGCGCGCAGCCGCTCGAGCACGACGTCGGCGTGCGCCTCGCCGAGGCACCACAGCACGAGCTGGCCGGTGTCGGCGTGCCGCTCGACCCGCACCGTCGGGTCGCCGGCCGTGAGCCGCGCCAACGCCTTGGCCAGCGCGTCCTCGTCCGCCCGCGTCGCGGCCTGGACGGCGATCGGCAGCAGCGGCTCGGGCATCTCCCACGGCTCGATCAGCAGCGGCTGCGCCTTGGCCGAGATCGTGTCGCCGGTCTCGGCGCTGCCGAGCCGCGAGATCGCGCAGATGTCGCCGGCGATCACCCGATCGACCGGACGCAGCGTGGCGCCCAGCGGCGAGTGCACCTGCCCGACCCGCTCGTCGACATCGTGGTCGGGGTGCCCGCGCGAGGCGCCGCCGTGACCCGACACGTGGATCGCCGTCTCCGGCGTCAACGTGCCCGAGAACAGCCGCAGCACCGAGAGACGTCCGAGGTAGGGGTCGACGGTCGTGCGCACCACCTCGGCCACCAGCGGGCCGGACGCGTCGCAGCTGAGCGCCGGCGCCGGCGCGCCGTCGAGTCCGGTCACCGCCGGCGGGGACATCTCGGCGGGGGAGGGGAAGCCGCCCGCCAGCACCTCGAGCAGTTCGGCCAGTCCGAGCCCGGTCGTCGCGCACACCGGCAGCACCGGGAAGAACGTGCCGCGCTCGACCGCCGTCTCGAGGTCGTCGATGAGGACGTCGAGCCCGATCTCCTCGCCGCCGAGGTAGCGCTCGAGCAGGGTCTCGTCCTCGCTGTTGTTGATGATCGCCTCGATGAGGGCGGCGCGCGCCGGGACGAGGTCGACGTCGTCGGGCAGCGGCGCCTCCTGCGCCGGCCACCCGTCCGAGTAGTCGTAGTGGACGCGGGTGAGCAGCCCGACCAGCCCGGTCGGGGCCTGTTCGGCGCCGCCGCCGACGGGCAGGTACAGCGGCAGCGCGTCCTGCCCGTCCTCGCCGCCGAACAGCTGCTGGCAGGTGGCGACGGTGCCCTCGTAGTCGGCGCGCGGGGCGTCCAGCTTCGTGATGACGACGGCGCGCGGGGTGCCGAGCCGCGCGCACTCCTCCCACAGCGACACCGTGATCGGGTCGATGTCGTCGGCGGCCGACACCACGAACAGCGCCGCGTCGGCGGCCCGCAGCCCCGCGCGCAGCTCGCCGGTGAAGTCGGGGTACCCCGGGGTGTCGAGCAGGTTGACCACGACGTTGTCCCAGGGCACCGGGCACACCGACAGCCCGACCGAGCGTTGCTGCGCGACCTCGACCGGGTCGTGGTCGTTCACCGTCGTGCCCTCGGCCACCGATCCCGCGCGGGGGATCACGCCGGTCGCCGCCAGCAGTGCCTCGACGAGGGTGGTCTTGCCCGCACCCGAGTGCCCGACCAGGGCCGCGTTGCGGATCTTCTCCGGACGGTCGGCCGGCACGAACGCCGCCGCGGTCCCTTTGCTGGTCGTCCTGGACTGCGTCGGCTTCTTCGACATACGGGTGTCCCCCCGAGTTGGAAGAGGTTTCAGGCATTCGACACCCGCACCGGTCAGGTGGACAAGGCTTGACAAACGGTCGATCCCGGGGCGGCCCGGAGCGCACCCGGTATCCTCGAGCCCCCGGACGGAAACGGAATCAACGCCGCGTGCTGAACATCCTCGGTCGTGACGCGATCTCGCGAGCCCTCACCCCGGTGGGCACCTCGCTGGCCCGCAAGGGCGTGAGCCCGAACGCCATCACCGTCACGGGCACCATCGGCGTCGTCCTGTTCGCGGCGATCTTCTACCCGAAGGGCCCGCACTGGTTCTTCCTCGGTTCGCTGCTGATCACCCTGTGCGTGCTGATGGACATGCTCGACGGTGCGGTCGCCCGCGCGAGCGGCCGGCCGACGAAGTTCGGCGGCGTGCTCGACTCGTCCTGCGACCGGGTCGCCGACGCCGCCATCTTCGGCGCGCTGGCCTGGTACTACGGCCTGCGGCACGACCGCTGGATGCTGCTCGCCGCCCTGCTCTGCCTGGTGCTCGGCGCGCTCACGTCCTACATCCGCGCCCGCGCCGAGGGCGCCGGGCTCACCGCCACCGTCGGCATCGCCGAACGGGCCGAGCGGCTGATCGTCGTGCTCGTCGGCGCGGGCTTCACCGGCCTGTTCGGCCCGAAGGCGATCCTCGCCGTCGCGCTCTGGCTGCTCGTCGCGGCGTCCACGATCACGGTGTGGCAGCGTTTCGCGACGGTGTACCAGCAGTCGCGGGCGCTCGACCGCGCACCGGTCGGCTGATGTTCGAGCGCGCCCGCGGTCGCGCCGTCGACCTCGGCTACGCCGCCGGATGGGGCGCCATCAAGTCCGTGCCGCGCCCGCTGAGCGAACGCTGGTTCCAGGCGGGGGCGGACGCCGCGACGGTGCGCAACGGGCCGGGCGCCCAGCAGCTGCGGAAGAACCTGCGCCGCGTGCTCGGGCCGGACGTCTCCGAACTGCTCATGGACGCCTACGTCGGCGACGCGTTGCGCTCGTACTCGCGCTACTGGCTCGAGACCTTCCGCCTGCCGAAGATGGATCTGCGCGAGGTCGCCGCGAAGGCCGGCACCACGACCGTCGGTACCGAGCACCTGGACGCAGCACTCGAGCGCGGGCGCGGTACGGTGCTCGCCCTGCCGCACTCGGGCAACTGGGACGTCGCCGGCGTGTGGCTCGTCCAGCGGCACGGGCCGTTCACGACCGTCGCCGAGCGGCTCAAGCCCGAGTCGCTGTTCCGGCGGTTCGTCGAGTACCGCGAGAGCCTCGGCTTCGAGATCATCGCGCTCACCGGTGGGGAGCGCCCGCCGCTCGACGTGCTCGCCGACCGGCTGCGGGCCAACAAGGTCGTCTGCCTGCTCGCCGACCGCGACCTCTCGCGGCACGGTGTCGAGGTCGACTTCTTCGGTGAGCCCACGCGCATGCCGCCCGGCCCCGCGCTGCTCGCCGCCCGCACCGGCGCGGCGCTGCTGCCGGTGCACGTCTGGTACACCCGTGACGGCTGGGGCCAGACGATCGCGCCGCCGCTCGACCTGCCGGACACCGGGCTCGGCGAGCAGGTGCGGCTGGCCACCCAGCAGCTCGCCGACTTCTTCGCCCGTGAGATCAAGGCGCACCCGGTCGACTGGCACATGCTGCAGAAGCTCTGGCTGGCCGACCTCTCACCCCGCGCGGCCGCCCGGGTCGCCGCCGCACGTCCGCGGGCCTGACGTGCGCATCGGCATCGTCTGCCCCTACTCGTGGGACATCCCCGGCGGCGTCCAGGCGCACGTGCGCGACCTCGCCGAGAAGCTGCTCGCCCTCGGCCACGCCGTGTCGGTGCTCGCCCCCGGCGACACCTCCGACGCCGACGACGACCCGACGCTGCCGCCCTACGTGGTCGTCGCCGGCAAGGCCGTGCCGATCCCGTACAACGGGTCGGTCGCCCGGCTGCAGTTCGGCATGGTGTCGGCCGCCCGGGTGCGGCGCTGGCTCAAGGACGGCGAGTTCGACGTCGTGCACGTGCACGAACCGGCACCGCCGAGCCTGTCGCTGCTGACCTGCATGATCCACGACGGGCCGCTGGTCGCGACCTTCCACGCGGCCACCGTGCGGTCGCGCTTCCTGTCGATGTTCGACACGGTGCTGCAGCCGTTCCTCGAGAAGCTGAGCGGACGCATCGCCGTCTCGCCGGCCGCGCGCAAGGTGCTCGTGGAACATCTCGGTGGTGATGCGGTCGTCATCCCGAACGGTGTCGCCGTCGAGCACTACCGGCAGGCCGTGCCGCTCGCCGGCTACCCGCGCGAGGGCGGCACGATCGGCTTCATCGGCCGCTACGACGAGCCGCGCAAGGGTATGGAGATCCTGGTCGCCGCGCTCGAGCGGCTCGTGCCCGAGCGTCCCGGCCTGCGGCTGGTCGTGGCCGGCCGTGGCGAGGCCGAGGCCTTCCGTGACCAGCTGTCTCCGGCCCTCTCCGCCCGTGTCGATCTGCTCGGACAGGTGAGCGAGGCCGACAAGGCCGGGCTGCTGCGCAGCATCGACGTCTACTGCGCGCCCAACACCGGGCAGGAGAGCTTCGGCATCATCCTGCTCGAGGCGATGGCCGCCGGCACCGCGATCGTCGCGAGCGACATCGACGCGTTCCGGCGCGTGCTCGGCGGCGGGACCGCGGGGCAGCTGTTCACCACCGGCGACCCCGACGCGCTGGCCGGCGCGTTGCGCACGGTGCTCGACGACGCCGACCTGCGCGCCCGGCTCGTCGCAGCCGGCCGCGCCGCCGTCGCCCCGTACGACTGGGACGTGATCGTCACGCAGATCCTGCGGGTGTACGAACTGGCGATTGCCGGAGCCGGGATCGTCGCCTGACGCTTCGGCGCTTACGGTGCTCGGATGCCCACCGTCGTCTGGCTCGTGCTCGCCGTGCTGGTGGCCGTGCTCCTGACGTCGTGGGTCACCTTCACCATCACCCGGCTCGACCGCCTGCACGCCCGGGTCGACGCGGCGCAGGCCGCGCTCGACGCCCAACTGGTGCGCCGTGACGCCGCGCTGCTGCACGTCGCCGAGACACCGACCGGCGGGCTGCCGCCGGCCGAGCGGACGCGGCTCGCCGAGCTGGCGGGCTCGGCGCTGGCTGCCCGCGACGTCGACGGACTCGGCCGCGAGGGCGTCGAGAACCAGGTCGGCCGCGCCCTGCTCGACCTCCTCGAGGCCGACGGCCCCACGTTGGCGGCCGACGCCGACGCGGAACTGCGGGAGGCTGCCGCCCGGGTGCAGATCGCGCGCCGCTTCTACAACGACGCGGTGCGCGACACGCGGTCGCTACGCGGGCGCCGGCTGCCGCGGCTGCTTAGGCTTGCGGGACGCCGCGACCTTCCCGACTTCTTCGACATCGACGACAGCGTGCCGGCCGCTCCACGGAGGAACCACCCTTGATCTCGTCCCCCCGCCGCCGGTTGCCCGTGACCGTCGCCACCACGCTCACCGGCGCCGCCCTGGCGCTGACCGCCTGCGGCGGCGGTGGTGGCAAGTCGGCGCCGTCGTCGTCGGTACCGTCGTCGGCGCCCAGCTCGGCGTCCTCGTCCAGCAGCGCGCCGGCACCGGCGCCCGGTCCCGCGACCAACCCGTTCACCGGGATCGGTGGCGTGCCGAAGCACCGGGTCGTGGTGGTCAAGGTCGACGACAGCGTCAACGGCCGACCGCAGGTCAACATCGACAAGGCCGACATCGTCTACATCGAGGCGGTCGAGGGCGGGCTGACCCGCCTCGCGGCGGTCTTCGCCACCACCGTGCCGAACCAGGTCGGCTACGTCCGCAGCACGCGGCCGAGCGATCCCGAGCTGCTGCTGCAGTTCGGCAAGATCACCGAGGCCTACTCCGGTGGCGCCCACGACTCGCTGCCGCTGCTGAACCGGTCGGGCATCCAGAGCTGGAGCAACGACGCCGGACGGGCCTACTACTCGCGACAGCCGCACGACAACGACCACGGCTACGTGAACCTCGTCCTGGACGTCGCGCAGGTCTCCGCGCACATCAAGACGCCCTACGCGCAGAACATCGGCTGGACCTTCAGCCCGTCGATCGCCGGCTTCCGCACCTCCACGGGCACCGACGTCCGGACGGTCGTCACCGGCTCGTACAGCAACGGCACGGCGGTCGAGTTCCGCTACGACCCGAAGCTCAAGAAGTACGTCCGCTACATCGACGGCCAGCGCCAGTACACCGCCGCCGGCGTCCCGGTCGCGACGACGAACCTCATCGTGCAGTCCTGCCGCGTGGTGTCGCACCCGCAGGACACCGACATCGCCGGCAACCCGTCGCAGTACACCTTCACCGTCGGGTCGGGGCCGGTCTCCATCTTCCGCGGCGGGAAGCGCATCGACGGCACGTGGTCGCGCCCCGGACCGAAGAAGGGCACCACCTTCACCGTGAACGGCAAGCGCATCCCGCTCGCGCCCGGCAACAGCTGGGTCGTCCTCATCCGCAAGGGTGTCGCCGTCAGCGGCTGAGCCCGCGCACAGCTTCACCCTCGCGCGGCGGATGCAGGGTGCGGCCGTCCGTAGACTGTGGGCATGTCCGAACAGCAGGTTGAGGTCGGCACCGCCCGCGTGAAGCGCGGCATGGCCGAGATGCTCAAGGGCGGCGTCATCATGGACGTCGTCGACGCCGAGCAGGCGAAGATCGCCGAGGACGCCGGGGCCGTCGCGGTCATGGCCCTCGAGCGCGTGCCCGCCGACATCCGCGCGCAGGGCGGGGTCGCGCGCATGAGCGACCCCGACATGATCGACGGCATCATCAATGCCGTCTCGATCCCCGTCATGGCCAAGGCGCGCATCGGCCACTTCGTCGAGGCGCAGGTGCTGCAGTCGCTCGGCGTCGACTACATCGACGAGTCCGAGGTGCTGACCCCGGCCGACTACGCGCACCACATCGACAAGTGGCAGTTCACCGTGCCGTTCGTCTGCGGCGCCACCAATCTCGGTGAGGCGCTGCGGCGCATCACCGAGGGCGCGGCGATGATCCGCTCGAAGGGCGAGGCCGGCACCGGTGACGTCTCGAACGCCACCACGCACATGCGCACCATCCGTGCCGAGATCCGCCGCCTGCAGAACCTCTCGCCCGACGAGCTCTTCGTCGCCGCCAAGGAGCTGCAGGCGCCCTTCGAGCTCGTCCGCGAGGTCGCCGAGCTCGGCAAGCTCCCCGTCGTGCTGTTCACCGCCGGCGGCATCGCCACCCCCGCCGACGCCGCGATGATGATGCAACTCGGCGCCGAGGGCGTCTTCGTCGGTTCCGGCATCTTCAAGTCCGGCAACCCGGCGCAGCGCGCGTCGGCGATCGTGCAGGCCACGACGTTCCACGACGACCCCGACGTCATCGCCAAGGTCTCGCGCGGCCTCGGCGAGGCGATGGTCGGCATCAACGTCGACGACATCCCGCAGCCGCACCGCCTGGCCGAGCGCGGCTGGTAGGCGGATCCGCCGCATCCGGATCTTGTGCAGGACGCGCGTACGATGCTGCGCGTCCTGCACACGATCGGCGCGGTGATGTCGACCTTGTGCACGGCGCGCGCACGATGCCGCGCGTCCTGCACACGATCGGCGGGACGAGAGGGAGCAGCGTGACGACTGTGCCGCCCACGGTGGGCGTGCTGGCTCTGCAGGGTGACGTGCGCGAGCACGCGCGCATGCTCACCGACGTCGGCGTCCGCGCGGTGCCGGTGCGGCGTGAGCGCGAGCTCGGCGAGGTCGACGGGCTGGTGCTGCCGGGCGGCGAGTCGACGACGATCGTGCGGCTGGCCCGCATCTTCGACCTGCTCGAGCCGCTGCGGGCGTTCATCAAGGAGGGCCGGCCGGTGTACGGCTCGTGTGCCGGCATGATCCTGCTGGCCGACCGGGTCGACGACGGCGGCGACCCGCTCGAGGCGACGTTCGGCGGCATCGACATGACCGTGCGGCGCAATGCCTTCGGCCGCCAGGTCGACTCGTTCGAGGAGGACGTCGAGGTCGACGGCATCGAGGGCGGCCCGGTGCGGTCGGTGTTCATCCGGGCGCCGTGGGTGCAGGAGGTCGGGCCGGGGGCCGAGCCGCTCGGGCGGGTGAGCACCGGCGCGTCCGTAGGTAGGATCGTCGCCGTCCGTCAGGGCAACCTGCTCGCCACGTCGTTCCACCCGGAACTGACCGGCGACGGGCGGGTGCATGCGTACTTCTGCGAGATGGTGAGGCATTCCCGATGAGCGGCCATTCCAAATGGGCGACGACCAAGCACAAGAAGGCCGTCATCGACGCCAAGCGGGGCAAGCTCTTCGCGAAGCTGATCAAGAACATCGAGGTCGCGGCCCGTACCGGCGGCGGTGACCCCGACGGCAACCCGACGCTGTACGACGCCATCCAGAAGGCCCGCAAGAACTCGGTGCCGATCGACAACATCGACCGCGCGGTGAAGCGCGGGTCGGGTGCCGAGGCCGGCGGGGCCGACTGGCAGACGATCATGTACGAGGGCTACGGCCCGAACGGCGTGGCGCTGCTGATCGAGTGCCTCACCGACAACCGCAACCGCGCGGCCACCGACGTGCGCACCGCGATGACGCGGAACGGCGGCTCGATGGCCGACCCGGGCTCGGTCGCCTACCTGTTCAGCCGCAAGGGCGTCGTGATCGTGCCGAAGAACGGACGCACCGAGGACGACGTCCTCGCCGCCGTGCTCGACGCGGGCGCCGAGGAGGTCAACGACCTCGGCGACTCGTTCGAGGTCATCTCCGAGGCCACCGACCTGGTGTCGGTGCGCACCGCGCTGCAGGACGCCGGGATCGACTACGACTCGGCGGACAGCTCGTTCCTGCCGTCGGTGCAGGTGCCGCTCGACGAGGAGGGCGCCCGCAAGGTGCTGCGCCTGGTGGACGCGCTCGAGGACTCGGACGACGTGCAGAACGTCTACGCCAACTTCGACGTGCCGGACGACGTGCTCGAGGCCGTTGAGGCGGGCTGACCCGCCTGCCGACGTTATGCCCGGCGGCGTGGCCGTCGATGCGGAGGTCGACGACGCTGCGCCGACGCAGCCACAGGTCGACGTCCTGCGGCTGCTGACCCTGGTCGAGCTCCGCCGCGGGCTGCGCCTGGTGTGGCGGCTCGCCTTCGCCGGCGTCATCGTCTGGGCCGCGGCGACCTTCCTGCTCGAGGAGGTCGTCCTCGACCGCACGACCTCGTTCTTCTGGCAGCTGGACGCGGTGATCGGGCCCGTCTTCGTCGTGCTGCTGTCGATCATGGCCGGCGCGCTGGTCGCGCAGGTGGCGGTGCGCTTCGGCCGCGCGGGACGGGTCGCCGCCGCGCTCGTGCCGGCGTTCGCCCGCGGCGGTGAGCCGGTGGTGCGCGGCGAGCAGCATCTGCACGGGCTGCTGCCGCTGCTGCGGCGCAAGGCCCTGTTGTCGTCCGGTGGCCTGTTCGCGGTCGTCGTGCTGCTCGGCTGCACCGCCGCGGCCGGGTGGAACGTGGTGCCGGCCTACCGGGGCAACCACGGCCGTGGCGGTCCGGTGGTCACGATCGGCGACGACGCCACCGTGACGGGGTACGAGGTCAGCTCACGCGGCCACCGCAACTACTACCTCGACACCCCGTACGGACGGACGCTGGCCGAGGACCACCACCCCCGCACCGGTCAGCGCTGGACGGTCTTCGAGCACGACACCGGCAACAACGTCGCCTATCTCGTCGGCGGCCATGACTACGTCCTCATCGCGGTCGTGACGGTCATGCTCGCCGTGATCACCCTCGGCGCCGCCGGCTACCTGACCATCGGCGCCGGGGCGGAACGGCGTCGCCGGCGGGCGGCCGGGGCGCCGTCGCTCGCCGGCGCCCTCGCGGCGTTCGGCCAGGGGCGGCACGCGACGCTGCAGGTCGGCCGGGCACCGGCGGTGCGCCTCGGCTTCCGGCCGCTCGAACCCGGCGCGGCCGAGCGGATCGTGCGTCGGCGGCGTCTGCGCGGGCTGACCGCGGCCGGGCTGGCGGCGGCGGTCGCCGTCGTCGCCGGCGCGCTCTGGCAGGGCGGTGCGTTCGAGTCGCCGCCCACCGAGCGCGCGGTGCACCTGCCGTGGCTCGCGGGCAGCGGATGGAGTGACGGCACGGCGTTCTACACCGTCGACACGAACGCGCGCGAGGTGCTGCACGCCTACCTCGACCCGGCCGCACCGGGCGGGACGGCGCCGATCACCGGGCAGTGGTGGTTCGACACGACCTTCGGGCCGGCCGGCACCGACGCCGACGTCCAGGTCGCCCTCACCGACCCGGTGAGCCCGGCGGCGGTGCGCCGCAGCACGCTCGCCGAACTGCAGACCTTCGCCCGCATCGACCACGCCGGCACGACGCCGCTCGCCGGCCTCGCCGCCGGCTGCGAGGGGCTGCTCGAGAAGGGCACGGACGAGACGTCGACGCACGTCGTCTGCTCCGACGGCCGCCGGACGCTGCTCATCGAGGCATCGACCTACGGCCGGGCGGACGACCCGACACCGGCGGCGCTCTCGGCGGCCGTCGCCCGGCTCACGACGGCCATCGCCGGCCGGGGGCTCGCCGGCGTCGTGCACGACACCGCCCAGCCCTGACCCCTGGACGCGTCAGAGCGGGTTGGCGACCCACCACCGGAAGAACTGGCGTCCGAAGTAGGCGAGGGACTGCGTGTAGTCGTTGCCGCCGAAGAGCTGGTAGACCCAGTTCACCAGCTCGAAGAAGCGGGCGTTCACGTCCTGGATCGTCAGCAGCACGATGACGCCGAGCAGGCCCCACGGCTTGATCTTCTCCGCGGCCCGCCGGGTCTCCGGCGCGACGAAGGGCTCGATGATGCCCCACCCGTCGAGGCCGGGCACCGGCAGCAGGTTCAGCACCGCCGCGGTGATCTGCAGGAACCCGAGGAAGGCCAGCGCCGTCCAGAACCGCGGGTGCGGGCCGGCGTCGGCGCTGTTCGCGACCGCGATGAGCACGACGCCCAGCACCAGGTTGACGGCCGGTCCGACCGCCGAGGCGAGCGCCCGCGACGCCTTCGACCGGAACATGTGCGGGTGCAGGTAGACGGCGCCGCCGGGCAGGCCGATGCCGCCGGTCGCGATGAACAGCAGCGGCAGGAACAGCGACAGCACCGGGTGCGCGTACTTGAACGGGTTGAGCGACAGGTAGCCCGCCGACTCGACGCTGCGGTCGCCGGCGCGGTGCGCGGCGTAGGCGTGCGCGAACTCGTGGAAGCAGACCGAAACGACCCAGCCGGCGAGCACGAAGACGAAGACGCCGAGGTCGCCGAGCCGCGAGCCCTGCCCGGTCTCGAACCAGGCGACGAGGCCGCCGACGACGGTGACCGCGAGGACGATCAGGAACAGCGGGCTCGGGCGGACGACGGTGCGGCGCCGGCCGCCGGCGTTCCAGTCGTAGACGGACACCGGGTCACCCTACGGGCGGTTCCGGTGGGTGCCGGCCGTGCGCGGGCGGCGCGTCGCTCGGGCGTCCGGTCGCGCCGCCGCCGTATCGTCCCTGTGGTCGAACGACTGTTCGGCGGGGCGGTGATCGGGCGAGGAGGCGGCGTGCGCGTACTGGGCGTCGACCCGGTCCTCACCCGGTGCGGCATCGGCGTGGTCGACGGCGCGCCGGGCCGTGCGCTCACCCTCGCCCACGTCGCGGTCGTGCGCACCCCTGCCGACCTCGAGGTCGGCCGCCGGCTGCTGCACCTGGCCGACGCGCTCGCAGAGGCGGTCGCCGAGTTCCGTCCCGACGTCGTCGCCGTCGAGCGCGTCTTCGCCCAGCACAACGTCCGGACCGTGATGGGCACCGCCCAGGTCGCCGGCCTCGCCCTCGTCGCCGCCACCCGGGCCGGCATCCCGGTCGCGCTGCACACGCCGAGCGAGGTGAAGGCGGCGGTCACCGGGTCGGGCACGGCCGAGAAGGCCCAGGACGGCGCCATGGTCACCCGGCTGCTGCGGCTGCCCGCCGTCCCGACCCCTGCGGACGCCGCCGACGCGCTGGCGCTGGCCATCTGCCAGATCTGGCGCGGCGGCGCGCAGGCCCGCATCGACGCCGCCGTGCGGAAGGTGGCCACCCGATGACCGAGCCGCTCGCGTTCGCCCTCGACCCCGACACGCTGCGCGAGGCCGTGACCGACCCGGCTGCGGTGTCGGCGCGCATCGAGCGCCTGCGCGGCTCGGTGCGCACTGCGCCGGACGAGATCGCCGAACTGCTCGCCCGGGGTGAGCTGGTCGAGCTGCTGCGCGTCTCGGGCGACCTCGACGAGGCTCTCGCCGAAGGCCGCCGCGCCGTCGAGCGGGCCGAGCTGGCCGGCACGCTGCCGCAGCAGCACCTCGCCCGGCTGCGCCTCGCACACGTGCACCAGTGGCGCGGCGAGTTCGCCGACTCGACCCTGCTGTTCACCGAGCTGCTCGCCGCCGCCGGACAGTTCGGGCCGGTGATCGCCGCCTTCATCCACCACCACGCCGGCCTGAACGACTACGACCAGGCGATGTGGACGGAGGCCCGCGAGCACTTCGCCGAGGCCCTGCGCATCCGCGCCGACCTCGAACTGGACGAGGCGGCCACCTCACGGCTCGCCGTGGCCGCCGCCGAGCGGCACCTCGCGACCGACGACCCGCAGGAGGACGCATGATCGCCAGCGTGCGTGGCACCGTCGCCGCCCTCGGCCCCGACGGCGCCGTGGTCGAGGTCGGCGGCGTCGGGCTCTCGGTGTCCTGCTCGCCCGGCACCCTGGCGCGGCTGCGGGTGGGGGATGCCGCCCGGCTGGCCACGTCCCTGGTCGTGCGCGAGGACTCGCTGACCCTCTACGGGTTCGCCGACGACGACGAGCGGGCGCTGTTCGAGTTGCTGCAGACCGCCAACGGCGTCGGCCCGAAGCTGGCCCAGACGATGCTCGCCGTGCACCCGCCGCGCGAGCTGCGCCGGGCCATCGCGACCTCCGACTACGCGACGCTGGTGAAGGTGCCCGGCATCGGACGCAAGGGGGCCGAGCGCATCGTCGTCGAACTGCGCGACCGCATCGGGCCGATCGACCAGGCCGGCACGGCGGCCGACGTCGCCGGGGTCACGCCGGTGGCGCCGTGGAAGGACCAGCTGCTGCACGCCCTCGCCGGGCTCGGCTTCACCGGCAAGGAGGCCGCCGAGGCCGTCGACGCCGTGAGTGAGGACGCGCCGGAGGTGCCCGACGTCGCGGTGCTGCTGCGCCGCTCGATCCAGCTGCTCGGCCGCACCACATGAGCCCCGCCCACGACGTCGACCCGGCCGACGAGGACCTCGTCTCGCCGGTGCAGGTGCCCGACGAGCGCGAGGTCGAGGCGTCCCTGCGGCCGAAGAAGCTCGACGAGTTCGTCGGCCAGCCGAAGGTGCGCGAGCAGCTGCAACTGGTGCTCGCGAGCGCACTGCGGCGCAACCGGCCGCCCGACCACATCCTGCTCAGCGGCCCGCCCGGGCTCGGCAAGACCAGCCTCGCGATGATCGTCGCCGCCGAGCTCGGCAGCGCCATCCGTGTCACGAGCGGCCCCGCGATCGAGCGGGCGGGTGATCTCGCCGCGCTGCTCACCAGCCTCACCGAGGGCGAGGTGCTGTTCATCGACGAGATCCACCGCATCGCCCGGCCGGCCGAGGAACTGCTCTACATGGCGATGGAGGACTTCCGGGTCGACGTGGTCGTGGGCAAGGGGCCCGGCGCGACCGCCATCCCGCTCGAACTGGCGCCGTTCACCCTCGTCGGCGCCACCACCCGGGCGGGCCTGCTCACCGGGCCCCTGCGCGACCGGTTCGGCTTCACCGCGCACATGGACTTCTACGACGTCGGCGAGCTCGAGCGCGTGCTGCACCGCTCGGCGGCCCTGCTCGGCGTCACCGTCGAGGCCGACGGCGTCGCCGAGATCGCCTCGCGGTCACGCGGCACGCCCCGCATCGCCAACCGGCTGCTGCGCCGGGTGCGCGACTACGCCGAGGTGCGCGCCGACGGCCGGGTCACCGCCGCGGTGGCCGCGGCGGCGCTGGCCGTCTACGACGTCGACGAACTCGGCCTCGACCGGCTCGACCGCGCCGTGCTCGACGCGCTGGTGCGCCGTTTCGGCGGCGGCCCGGTCGGCGTCGGCACGCTGGCCGTCGCGGTGGGGGAGGAGGTCGAGACCGTCGAGGAGGTCGCCGAACCCTTCCTGGTGCGCACCGGCCTGCTCGCGCGCACCCCGCGGGGGCGCGTCGCGACCCCGGCGGCGTGGCACCACCTCGGCGCGGTGCCGCCCGGCCCCGGCACCGGCGGCACACAGGGGCCGACGCTGTTCGACGCGTAGGCTCGTCGCCGTGAAAAGCCTGCTCCCGCTCGTCATCGTCATCCTCGTGCTGGTCGCGCTGACGGTGATGGCCCGGCGCAACCGGCAGCGGGTCGCCGACGCCCAGCAGGCCCGCGCCGACGCGATCCAGGTCGGCGCCGAGGTGATGACGACGTCCGGTCTGTTCGGCACCGTCGTGCGCCGCGACGAGGACACCGTGCAGCTCGAGATCGCCCCCGGCGTCGAGGTCAAGTGGGCCCTCGCCGCGCTGCGCGACCCGCAGGAGCTCCCGGTGCGGCGCACCGCCTGAGAGCCGCCGCCGCCGGTTCTCCGGCGCGTCCGTCATACTGGCCGACGGCACGGGGCGGCCCAGCGCTGCGCCCTTCTGACCACCTCATCGATGCCGAGGAGATCGTTCCCCGTGGCTGCAGCCCCCGGACAACTCCGCGTCGGACGCTATTTCCTGGCGCTCGCCGCGATCATCGCCCTGCTGTACACCCTGGCCCTCTGGCCGGGTGACCGCCACACCCCACGGCTCGGCATCGACCTCGTCGGCGGGACGCAGGCGACCTTCCAGGCGCGCACCCTCAGCGGCAGCCAGACGCCCACCGCCTCGGCCATGGACGAGGCGAAGGCGATCATGGAGGACCGCGTCAACGGCAGCGGCGTCACCCAAGCCACCGTGGTCGTCCAGGGCACCAACGAGATCGTCGTGTCCATCCCGGGCGGCACCTCGACCGACATCGCCAAGCTCGGCCAGCCGGCCGTCCTGAACTTCCGCGGCCTCGTCGCCCCGGCGGCGGCCACCACCTGCCGCCCGGCCGGCAGCGCGACGCCGAGCCCGAGCGGGTCGGCGGGGCCGTCGACGACCGGCTCGCCGAGCGCGCCGTCGTCGTCGGGCGCGCCGTCGCCGTCGGCGTCCACCTCGCCGTCGTCGTCGGTCACGCCGAAGGACGCGTCGCACCACCGGCTCGCCCCGACCGGCGCGTCGAGCACGGCGCCGCGGGCGAGCGCCACGCCGCTGAAGGTGCCCTCGGGCAGCAGCACCGCCCCGTCGCCCAGCACCTCGGGCAGCGGTTCGGCGAGCGGCTCGCCCAGCGCCCCGGCCCCGTCGGCGTCGAGCGCGGCACCGGTCGCGAAGTGCACGTCGAACCCGCTCGCCCCGGCGTTCAAGGCCGACCCGAAGCTCGAGGCCGCGCTGAGCAGCCCGAACGTCTACACCGCCAACGGCCTCACGACCGCGCAGGTGCAGCAGATCACCGCGTACCTCGGCAACTTCGACTGCGACTCGGCGCAGGACGAGCCCGACCTGCCGAACCACTTCTACATCGCCTGCGACTACGGCAAGCAGTACGGCACCAACCTGGTGTACCTGCTCGGCCCGGTGATCGTGAAGGGCTCCGAGATCGACTCGGCCGACGCGCAGGCGCCGAACCCGTCCAACGGCGGTTCGCCGACCTGGAGCGTGTCGCTCAACCTCAAGTCGTCCGGTGACAAGAAGTGGGGCGACTACACCGGCGCCCACAACATCGGCGGCGCGACGTCGACCAGCAGCGGCCAGGTCTACAGCTGCTCGACGTCCACCACGCCGTGCCCCGACTTCGTCGCGTTCACCCTGAACGGCCGCGTGATCAGTTCGCCGGTGAACACCACGACGATCAGCGGTGTCGCCACCCAGATCACCGGCAACTTCTCGCAGTCCGAGGCCAACGACCTGGCCAACCAGCTGAAGTACGGTGCGCTGCCGCTCTCGTTCAAGCTCGAGCGCGGCGGCCCGGTGTCGGCGACGCTGGGCACCTCGCAGCTGCACTCGGCGCTGCTCGCCGGCGGCATCGGTCTGATCCTGGTCGTGCTGTACTCGCTGATCTACTACCGCGGCCTCGGCTTCGTCACCATCGCCTCGCTCATCGTGTCGGCCGGCCTGACCTACGCCTCGCTGGTGTTCCTCGGCCGGCAGATCGGCTTCACCCTCGACCTCGCCGGCATCGCCGGCTTCATCGTCGCGCTCGGCATCACCGCCGACTCGTTCGTCGTCTTCTTCGAACGGCTCAAGGACGAGGTGCACGAGGGCCGGTCGATCCGCGTGGCCGTGCCGCGGGCGTGGGTGCGCGCCCGGCGGACAATCCTCTCGGCCGACGCCGTGTCCTTCCTCGCCGCCGCGGTGCTCTACTACTTCGCCTCGGCCGATGTGAAGGGCTTCGCCTTCACCCTGGGCATGTCGACCATCCTCGACCTCGTCGTGGTCTTCCTGTTCACCCACCCGCTGCTCTCGCTGCTGTCGCGCTCGCGCGCGTTCGGCTCGCCGACGTTCACCGGGCTCAACTCGTTGCGCGAGGGCGTCGTCCCGGCGACGGCGTCGGCCGCCCGGCCCGCGTCCCGTGCCGCCGAGGCGACGCCGGCCGCCGAGCCTGCCGCGCCGTCGGCGTTCGCGGGCACGATCACGCTCGAGAAGACCGCCACCGACGAGGCCGGCGGCGACGACGAGCCCGAGCGGCCGCGGCGGCGCACCACCCCGGAGGCGGGCACGGCGGCCGAGCGCGCGGCCGCGCGACGAGCGCGCCAGCGTGAGAAGGGAGACCGCTGATGTCGGCGCCGCAGCACCAGTCCCTCGTCCGGCGGCTCTACCGCGGCGAGACGCGGTTCGAGTTCATCAGGCACCGCAAGCGCTGGTACGCCTTCTCGGCCGTGCTCGTGCTCATCGCGATCCTGAGCATGATCATCCGCGGGTTCACCTACGGCATCGAGTTCAAGGGCGGCACCGAGTTCCAGATCGCCGACCCGAACAGCCGGCTCAGCGTCTCGCAGGTGCAGTCGGCGTTCTCGCAGGCGGGTGTCACGCCCGACTCGGCGATCCAGGTGGTCGGCACCGGGTCGAACCGGCAGCTCATCTCTCAATTCCACACCCTGGCGTCCTCGCTCAGCGAGAAGGTCAAGACCGACGTCTCGTCCACGCTGAACGCGAAGGGCAACGTCGGCTACACGACCTTCAGCCAGTCGTGGGGCCATGACACGACGACGAACGCGCTGTACGGCCTCATCGTCTTCCTGATCCTGACCGCCATCTTCATCTCGCTGCGGTACCAGTGGCGCATGGCGGTCGGCGCCATGGTGGCGCTGGCGCATGACCTCGTCATCGCGGCCGGCATCTACTCGCTGGTCGGCTTCGAGGTGACGCCGTCGACCGTCGTCGGCCTGCTCACCATCCTCGGCTTCTCGCTCTACGACACCGTCGTCGTCTACGACAAGGTGGGCGAGAACTCGAAGGACATCCTGGCCGGGTCGCGGATGACCTACAGCGAGGCCGCCAACCTGGCCGTCAACCAGACGCTGATGCGCTCGATCAACACCTCGCTCATCAGCCTGCTGCCCGTCGCCGGACTGCTGTTCGTCGGCGCCGGCCTGCTCGGGGTCGGCACGATCAAGGACCTCGCGCTCATCCTGTTCGTCGGCCTCGCCGTCGGCGCGTACTCGTCGCTGTTCCTCGCCACGCCCGTGGTCGTCGACCTCACCGAGCGCGAGCCGGCCTACAAGGCGCTCACCCGCCGGGTCGTCGCCAAGCGGGCGAGCGACGCCAAGAAGGCCGCGGACGAGTCGGGCGAACTCGCCGGCGCGACCGCGGTCGGCGTGCACCGCGGCGGCGGGCCGGCGCCCGCCCCGCGTCCCGGCGCCCGTCCGCAGCGGCGGCGTCGATGACCGCCTCCGTCCACCGCGGCGACACCGGCGCGGCCGCGGCAGCCACGGTCGCAGGCGGCCTGCGCGACATCCCCGACTTCCCGACGCCTGGGGTGCTGTTCAAGGACATCACCCCGCTGCTCGCCGACTCGGCGGCCTTCGGCACCGTGGTGTCCGCGCTCGCGTCCTGCGCGCCGTCGGGCACCGACCTGATCGCCGGCGTCGAGGCCCGTGGCTTCCTGCTCGCCGGGGCGGTGGCCGGCAAGCTCGGCTGCGGCGTGCTGTCGGTGCGCAAGGCCGGCAAGCTGCCTCCACCGACCGTCAAGCGCACCTACCAGCTCGAGTACGGCGAGGCCACCCTCGAGGTGCCGGTCGGCGTGCTCGACGGCCACCGCGTGCTGCTCATCGACGACGTGCTCGCCACCGGCGGCACCCTCGTCGCCGCCGCCGACCTGCTGCAGCAGGCGGGCGCCGACGTCGTGTCGACCGCGGTGCTGCTCGAGCTGTCATTCCTCGGCGGCCGGGCGGCGTACGGGGCCGAGCTGCACGCGCTGCTCACGGTGTGATCGGCACACATCACGCTGAGGTCGGCGCGAAGCAGCCGGTACCGGCAAGTACGCTCGATGTCGTGACCCAGACCCCCACGGCGCCCGTCCCGACGGGTCTGGCAGACCCCGTCGCGGGCACCCCGCGGGTGCGTGGGCACCGGCGCGGGCGGGTGGCGTCCTACATCGCCCTCACCAAGCCGCGCATCATCGAACTGCTGCTCGTCACGACGCTGCCGTCGATGATCCTGGCCGCCAAGGGCCTGCCCGACTGGCAGCTCGTGGTCGCCACCATGATCGGCGGCACGCTCGCCGCCGGCAGCGCCAACGCGCTGAACTGCTACGTCGACCGCGACATCGACGCCCTCATGCGGCGCACCGGCCACCGGCCGCTCGCCCGGCACGACGTGTCGCCGCAGGGCGCGCTCGTGTTCGGCGTCATCCTCGGCGTCGTCTCGATCGCGGTCATGGGGCTGGTGGCCAATTGGCTGTCGGCGCTGCTCACCGCCGTCGCGATCGCGTTCTACGTGGTCGTCTACACGATGCTGCTGAAGCGGCGCACCTCCCAGAACATCGTCTGGGGCGGTGCCGCCGGCTGCATGCCGGTGCTCATCGGCTGGTCGGCCGTCACCGGCTCGCTCGCCTGGCCCGCCGCCGTGCTCTTCGCCGTCGTGTTCTTCTGGACGCCGCCGCACTTCTGGGCGCTGGCCATCCGGTACCGCGAGGACTACTCGAACGCCGGCGTGCCGATGCTCCCCGTCGTGGCGTCGCCGGTGCGGGTCGCCCGCGAGATCGTCGTCTACACCTGGCTCACCGTGGCCGCGTCCCTCGCGCTCGTGCCGGCCACCGGGTGGGTCTACGGCGTGCTCGCCGCGGCGGCCGCGGTACCGCTGCTCGCCTCGGCGCACCGCCTGCTGCGCGTCACCGCGCGCGGTGGTAAGGCCAAGCCGATGCAGCTGTTCCACCTGTCGAACAGCTACCTCGCGTTCGTCTTCGTCGCCGTCGCCGTCGACGTCCTCTGTTCCTCCTGAACCGGCCCTGACGGACGCTCCGCGCCGTACCTCGCTGCGCTCGGGCCGCGTCGCGGCGGCCGGCTCTTCGCGCGAGCGCTCATCGCGTGGTGGTCACGTGAGACGACGCCATCTCCGTAAGGTCATCGGCGTGGACGTCATCCTCGCGACCTGTGCCGAGTACCCGCGGGGGGACGAGGACGCCGCCGAGCTGGCCGCGGCGCTCGAGCGCCGGGGGATCACGGCGCGCTGGCAGGTCTGGGACGACCCGGCGGCCCGGTGGGACGACGCGCTGGTGGTCGTGCGCAGCACCTGGGACTACTGGCGCGACCGGGCCGGTTTCCTCGCCTGGGCGGCCACCGTGCCGCGGCTGGCGAACCGCGCCGAGGTGCTTCGGTGGAACACCGTCAAGACCTACCTGACCGAGCTCGCGGCCGCGGGCATCCCCACCGTGCCGACCACCGCCATCCCGCCCGGCGAGCAGTGGCCGACTCCGCCGCAGGACGAGTTCGTGCTGAAGCCGGCCGTCGGCGCAGGCTCGCGCGGCGCGGGCCGCTTCCCCGCCGATCCCGCCGGCCTCGCCGCGGCCCGGCAGCATCTGGCCGCGCTGCACGAGACGGGACGCACGGTGCTGATGCAGCCCTACCTGCGACGGGTAGACGTCGAGGGTGAGCGGGCGGTCGTCGTGCTCGACGGCCAGGTGAGCCACGCCATCACGAAGGGAGCGCTGCTGCCGACCGGCACCGTGCACCCGGTGGACGGACAGGAGCTCTACGTGCAGGAGCAGATCACGGCGGCGCAGCCGGACGCGGACGAACTCGCCGTCGCCGAGGCGGCAGTCCGCCTCGTCGGCGACCGGTTCGGCGTGCCGCTCTACGCCCGCGTCGACCTGCTGCCCTCGCCGGACGGCCCGGTGATCATCGAACTCGAGCTCACCGAGCCGTCGTTGTTCCTGCAGCACGCGCCCGGCGCGGCCGACCGCTTCGCGTCCGTGCTGGCGGCCCGGACATGACGTCGACCGCGAAGCGCCCGGCGGCCCGGCCCCGGCCGTTCCCCACGCCCGCCCCGCCGCCCGTCGGACAGGGCGACGCGCCCGCCGGCGGGCCGGGAAGCGCGCCGGCGTTCCGGCCGATGGACCGCTCGCGCATCGTGGCGCTGCGCCGCATGAAGGCCACCGCGGCCGGCCTGCTGGTGCTCGCCGCGGTCGTCTACGCCGTCTGCCACTGGGTCGGCCACAGCCGCGGCGCCTGGGGCTACCTCGAGGCCGCGGCCGAGGCGTCCATGGTCGGCGGCCTGGCCGACTGGTTCGCGGTGACCGCCCTGTTCCGGCACCCGCTGGCGCTGCCGATCCCGCACACGGCGATCATCCCGCGCAAGAAGGACCAGATCGGCGAGAGCCTGGCCGAGTTCGTCAGCGACTACTTCTTCACCCCCGAGATCATCGGCGAGCGGGTCGCCCAGGCCCGCATCCCGCGTCGGCTCGGCGAGTGGCTCGCCGACCCCGATCACGCGCGCGAGCTCGCTGCCGAGGCCGCGCGGTCGGTGGGCGGGCTCGCGGGCCTGCTGCGCGACGACGAGCTGCGCAACGCGGTCGCGTCCTTCGCGGACAAGCGGCTGCGCGAGGTCGAGGTGGCCCCGATCCTCGCCCGCCTGCTGGACGCCGCCCGCGACTCGGGCCAGCACCAGCGCGCCCTCACCGCGGTGCTGCGGGGCATCAGCACCATGCTCGACCAGAACCGCGACGTGCTGCGCCAGAAGGTCGCCCAGGAGTCGCCCGACTGGGTGCCGGAGTGGGTCGACGAGCGTGTCTTCGCCAAGGGCTTCTCGCTCGTGCAGCACTTCCTCGGCGACGTCATCGGCGACGACGAGCACGCCCTGCGCCGCAACGTCACCGAGCAGCTGGAGCAGTTCGCCGAGCGGCTGCGCACCGACCCGCAGCAGGCCGCCCGCATCGAGGACGCGAAGCTGGAACTGCTCGACCACCCCGCCGTGCGCAGCTACCTCAGCGACCTCTGGACGACGGTGAAGGGCCTGATCCTCGACGGCGCGGTCGACCCCGACTCCGACCTCCGTCGCAGCATCGAGTCGCTCGTGCTGCGCGCCGGCACCGCCCTGCGCGACGACCCCGCCATCGCCGGGAAGGTCGACCAGGCCCTGCAGAAGCTGACCGGGCACCTGGTCAGCCACTACGGCGACGACCTCGCCGCGGTCATCACGACGACGGTCGAGCGGTGGGACACCGCCGAGACCAGCCGCCGGCTCGAGCTGCAGGTCGGCCGCGACCTCCAGTTCATCCGCATCAACGGCACCGTGGTCGGTGCACTGGCCGGCCTGCTCATCTACACCCTGGCGCACCTGTTCTGACGGACGGTCATGGCACGAAGCTGCCAATCGATCTTCGACGGTGCGCGACACGGGTGATTTGGACGGGTAGCGCCCGGTCACCGACCGCAGTCGGATCGGCACGCTGCGTCAGCGTCGCTGACAGCATGCAGTCGCGTCCCCGCCGTCCCCACCGGTGGTCTCGTTGGGCCGGTCAGTTCCGTTCCGACCCCCGCACACCGGAGACCGACGATGACCACCACCCGCTCCAGCGCGCCCTCCGGCGGCCTCCGCCGTCGCCGCGCGCTGCTCACCCTCGCCGCCGCCTCGGCCACCAGCGGCGCCCTGCTGGCGATCTCCGCCGGCTCGTCGACCGCGTCGACGCCGAAGGCCGACAGCGAGAACGTCACGATCTGCCACGCCACCTCGTCGGTCGACAACCCGTGGACGCGACCCACCGTCGATGCCGCCGGCGCCTACGACGCCCACCTGAAGGACCCGAGCACCAACCTCGTCCCGACCAAGCACGGCACGTGGGGCGACATCATCCCGCCGTTCGTCTACCAGGGCACGACCTACGAGCTGAACTGGACGGCCGAGGGCCAGGCGATCTGGAACAACGGCTGCGCCCTCGTCACGGCGCCGCCGTCGTCGTCGTCCACGACGACCGAGCCGCCGTCGTCGTCGTCGATCACGAGCGAGCCGCCGTCGTCGTCGTCGAGCACGACCGCGCCGCCGTCGTCGTCGTCCACGACGACCGAGCCGCCGTCGTCGTCGTCCACGACGACCGAGCCGCCGTCGTCCTCGTCGAGCACGACCGCGCCGCCGACGGACACCCCGACGTGCGCCGAGGGTGACAGCTGCGCCACGAGCCCGTCCGACCCGCCGCCGAGCTCGAGCAGCTCGGGCGTCGACGCCACCGGCACGTCGTCCGCCGGCGACCCGACGAGCACCAGCAGCAGCGAGACCGTGGGTGTCGCCGGGCAGGCCACCTCGGCCGGACCGATCCCTGGCGCGGTCGACGCCGGCCTGCACGCCCCGGTCGATAATGGCTCGCGCACCACGTGGGGCCTGGCCCTGCTGCTGCTCGGTGCGGCGCTGGCGCTCATGGCGACCGGTCTTCGGCCGATCCGTGGTCGTGCCCACTGACGCTCCGCGTCCCGCCGACGGGGGTTAAGACGGACGGCGTGCCCGCGGCACGCTCGTCCTCTTCGCCGCCGTCGCGCTGCTGATCAGCGGCGCCAGCATCCTGCGCATGCCGGTGGACGCGACCGGCGGCGGCCCGCGCGCCGCCGCCGCGCCGCTGCCCACCGACCTCACCGGCAGCGTCCCGCCGCCCAGCAGCACCGCCCCGCCTGCTCCGGACGGCAGCATCACCAGCACGTCCGCCGCTTCGACCAGCGCCCCGGCGCCGACACCCGCCCCCGGCGTCCCGGTCGCAATCTCCATCCCGTGGGCCAGCGCGAACCACCCGCACGGCGTGCACGCCCGCATCGGTGCCCACGACCTCGAGCCGAACGGCGCGCTGTACGTCCCCGCCGACCCGCGGGACGTCAGCTGGGCCAGGCAGGACGCCATGCCGGGCGCGGCGACCGGCACGGCCATCCTCACCAGCCACATCGACTACGTCATCGACGGGCGCACCGTCGCCGGCGCCTTCGCCGACCTCGCCGAGTACGCGCACGACGCGATCGGCCGCCGCTTCACCGTCACCCTCGCCGACGGGCGCACCCTGGCCTACCGGGTCACCGCCGGCCGCGAGTACCGCAAGGACCAGCTGGCCGCCGACCCGTCGCTGCGGCGGGCGCTGTTCGACCAGACCTCGGCGTTCGGGCCCGCCTCACGGCCGTCGGGACGGCTGCTGCTCGTCTCGTGCGGCGGCGCCTTCGACCCCGACACCGGCTCGTACGAGGACAACGTCTTCCTCTACGCCCTCCCCGCCTGACCGCACCACGCGCCCGCGACACCCGATGATCTCGGGAAAACCCCTGCGATCACCGGGGTTTTCCCGAGATCATCGGAGTAGCGGGATCATCGGGGTAGCGGGCGCGTCAGGTGGTCGAGGCGAGCGGACGCGGTCAGGTGGTCGCGGTGGTCGCGGTGGCCGGGGTGGACGCGCGGGTGCGCAGCAGCACGAGCAGGGCCGCCACCCAGGTGAGGCAGGCGCCGAGCATGTGCAGGCCGACCAGCACGGCCGGCACGTGCAGGAAGTACTGGACGTAGCCGAGCAGCCCCTGCGCCAGTTCGACGCCGAGCAACGCGACCGCCGCCGTCCGCACGACCGCCAGGTGCAGCAGGTGCGCCGCGACGACGGCCCCGACGGTGAGGCCGATGAGGATCATGACCAGGTCGGCGTGCAGCTGGGCCGCGCCGGCGGTCGAGAGGCCGATGCGCCGGATGTGCCCGTGGGTCAGGTCGCCGGCGTGCGGGCCGGTGCCCGTGACCACCGTCCCGACGGCGAGCACCAGCGCGGTGACGCCCACCAGCGCGCGCAGCAGCCAGCCGACGGCCTGCGGCACCGGCGACACCACGCGGTCGCCCACCTTCCACCACAGCAGCACCGCGACGGCGATGATCGCCGACGAGAGCAGGAAGTGGGCGCCGACCAGCCATGGGTTGAGGTCGGTGAGCACCACGATCCCGCCGAGCACGGCCTGGGCGGGGATGCCGAGGAACGCGACCAGCGCGAGCGCGCGCCCGCGGCGCTGCACCAGCGCGACCAGCAGCGTCACGAGCAGCGTCAGCCCGACGACGAAGGTGAGCGTGCGGTTCGTGAACTCGATCGCGCCGTGGTAGCCGAGCTGGGCGTGCGGCACCAGCGAGTCACCGGCGCAGTGCGGCCATGTCGGGCACCCGAGCCCGGAGTTCGTCAGGCGCACGGCGCCGCCGGTGACGACGATGCCGACGTTCACCACGACCGCCGCGAGCGCCAGCCGTCGCAGCAGTGCGGGGGAGTGCACCCAGCCGGGCAGTCGCCGCCGTACGGACGTGCCGAGCGGCAGCGGCGGCGCGGCCGTCACTCCCACTTGAACCACCGCGCGGCCGC
>NZ_JBQCEE010000148.1:0-2192 GCF_051960575.1 Jatrophihabitans sp. | reverse complement strand
GCGCTGGGCGGCCTCGACGTCGGCGAGGTGGCGCCACGGGGTGTCGAGCACCACCGCGGCGCCGAGGCCGGAGTCGTCGAGCGTCGTCACGACCGGCGCGTGGGCACCACGAAGATCGGGTTCGAGTAGAACCACAGGTCGGCCCACGGGTCGGCGTCGCCCACGACGTCCATGGCCGGCCCGACCGGGTCGACGCCGGCGCCGAGGAAGCCGACCGCAGTGCGGTTGGCGTCGGTGCCACGCAGGCGCACGTAGTACGGCCGGTCGACCTTGCCCAGGTCGTAGGTCAGCGTGACCGAACCGCTGTTCGTGCTCGTGTCCCACGACCGCACGACCTTGGTGCTCGGCGTGGTGAAGACGTCGCGGTCGGCCGCCGGTCCGGTGATGTCGCCCTGGACGAGGTCGACCCGGTTGAGCTTCGGGCGGAACTGCGCGAAGTTGCTCCGCGTCGCCAGCGCGATCGTCACGGTGAGCACCGCGCGGTCGCCCTCGCGCACCGCCAGGGTGCCGCCGAGCGTGGCGCCGGGACGGCGGTCGCCCTTGACCGCGACACGGGCGTCGAGCCCGGCGATGAGGTCACCGTGGGCGACCCAGATGCGGCCGGCCCGGATGCCCTGCATGACGGCGCGGTAGTCGCGCCTGGTCGAGCCGACGTGGGTGCGGCTGTAGTAGCCCGGCCAGAAGTCCGAGTAGCCGGTCTGGATGCCGCCGGCGTAGACCGGGTCGCCGTACCGGCCGAAGTTGTTGAAGGTGTCGCCCTGCGCGTCCCACGGCGCGTCCTGCACGTTGTTGACCGGGTTCTTGGCCCAGTCGGCGTAGATCTTGTGCGAGTCGCTGTTCGAGGTGATCCACCATGCCTTGCCCTCGGCGAGCAGGCTGTCCCACAGGCCGCCGACCGTGGCGGTGAACCAGTCGAACCCGCCCCAGGTGCGGTAGCTGGCCAGCGGGTAGCCGGCGAACGAGTCGGGGTTCGGCGAGAAGTTGTACTCGCCGCGACCGCCGCCGGGGCCGCTCGGCGCCTTGATGCCCGCGGCCTGGTGGCCGGGCGCGCCCTCCATGCCGACGGCGATGGTCGGGTCGGCGTCGCGCCAGTTGCGGAACTCGTGCGGCGAGTCGATACCCTTGCGGGCGGGGTGGTTCGCCAGCATGAGGGCGTCGGCGACGACGCCGTTGCGCACCTGCTCGCCGAGGAACTTGATGCCGGCGATGGCGAGCGCCTCGTTGGTTGGCGTGCTCGACCCCGCGCCGTTCACGGTGCCGTCGTAGCCGTTCTCGAACTGCTTGAGCAGCGACACCTCGTTGCGGCTCGGCGCCACGAAGACGGTGCCGTGCTCGGCCGCCGGGATGTTCCACTCGAGGCCCTGGAAGACCAGGGTGTCGTAGGTCTGCCGGGCCGCGACGATGTCGGGGTTGACCTTTTCGACGCCGAGCTTGGCGTGGGCGACGCTGCCGTGATCGGTGATCACCATCCAGTCGAGGCCGTACTGGTTCGCGTGCCGCACCTGGTCGTCGACGCGGTACTGCGCGTCGGGCGAGTACTGCGTGTGGATGTGGTGGTCGCCGGACAGCCAGAGGTAGTCGTCGCGGTTGCGGTCGTCCTCCCCGTCGCGGTCCTTCGGGCCGTCGGCGGCCGCGGGGCCCGCGAACACGGCGGAGGCCGCTGCACCGGCGCCCAGCAGGCCGGCCGAGCGCAGGAACGTCCGGCGGGCGAGGCCGCTCGGGCTCAGCTCGCGGTCGGGCACGGTGAGGTCGGTCGCCTCCGCGAACGCCTCGGCCGACGGGGTGGCCTCGTGGGTGTGGTCGTGCGGGTGGTCGTGGGGGTGGTCGTGATGGTGCGGGTGTCCGTGGTGGTCGCGCATCGCTCGCTCCGTGGTCGCCTGAGAAGGTCCACAGGCAGCGAATCCGCTGCGGACCACATCGCGTCGACACGCAGGCGAACACGGGACGAACGAGCACCGACGGTGCGCCCGCAGACGCACAGCCGGCACCGAGGTGCGCTCAGCCGCGCCGGACGAGCGGTGGCGTGATGGTGCGGGCGGTGCCCCGCCGGTAGCGCTCGGGCGGCCGGCCGCCGGCGCGGGGGGGGGCCCCCCCCCCCCCCGCGCCACCGGAGTCGAACCCCCCGGGGGGCCCCCCCCAGGGCCCGGCGTTGTGGGGGGGGGGGGCCCCCCCCCCCACCCCCGGGTAGTACA
>NZ_JBQCEE010000147.1:0-22614 GCF_051960575.1 Jatrophihabitans sp. | reverse complement strand
TCTCGATGAAGCCCGGCGCGACCGCATTGATCGTCGACGAACCCTTCGCCGCGAACGCGTCGGCGTACGCCCGCACCAGCCCGATGACGGCGGCCTTGGTGGCGCCGTAGTTGGTCTGGCCGCGGTTGCCGGCGAACCCCGTGGTCGACGACAGGCAGACGACGCGCGACTGCGGGTTCAACTGGTCCGAGGCGAGCAGGGCGTCGTTGATCGCGAGCTGCGATTCGAGGTTCACCGCGATCACGGCATCCCACTGCTCGGGCTTCATGTTCGCGAGCAGCTTGTCGCGGGTGATGCCGGCGTTGTGGATCAGGATGTCGAGGCCCTTGGTCTGCTTCGACAGGTGCTCGAGCAGCCGCTCGGGGGCGTCGGTCGCCGCGACGTTGAGGTGCAGCGACGAGCCGCCGATCTTGTTGGCCACCTTCGCCAGCGCCTCGCCCGCCTGCGGCAGGTCGGCGGCGATGACGTGGGCGCCGTCGCGCGACAGCACCTCGGCGATCGCCGCGCCGATGCCGCGCGCAGCACCCGGCACCAGCGCCGTCTTCCCGGCCAGCGGACGCGACCAGTCGGCCGGTTCCGGCGCCTCGCCCGCAGCGAGCAGCAGCGGCTGGCCGTCGACGTAGGCGGCCTTGCCGGACAGGAAGAAGCGCAGCGCCGCGGGCAGCGACGCCTCGTCCTCGACGAGCAGCAGGTTGGCGGTCGAGCCGCCGCGCAGCTCCTTCGCCAGCGACCGGACGATGCCGTCGAGGCCCTGACGCGCGGCATCGCGGGCGGGCACGGTGCCCTCGGGGCGCAACCCGAGCACGAGCACCCGCCCGTTGCTCTTCAGCCGCTTGAGCTGCCCGGACAGGAACTCGCGCAGCTGCGCGAGATCGGCCGGCTTGCCGACCGCGCGCGCATCGAAGATCAGTGCGGCCGGACGCTCGTCGGCACCCAACTCGACCTTGACGTCGACACCGGCGACCTCGAGCGCCTTCACGACGCTCGCGGGCACGCCCTCGAGGCCGCCGACGAGCGCGGGTCCGTGCAACAGCGGCTCACCGGCCGCGTACCGCCGCAGCACCGGCGGCTTCGGCAGGCCGACGCGGTCGGCGATCGCCGAGCCGATGCCGGAGTTGACGAGTTCCAAGTACCTGTCAGTGGCCATTGCTCACTTCTCCAGAATCGCGACGACGCCCTGCCCACCGGCAGCGCAGATCGAGATGAGGCCGCGGCCCGACCCCCGCTCGTCAAGCATCTTCGCCAGCGCGGCGACGATGCGGCCGCCGGTGGCGGCGAACGGGTGACCCGCGGCGAGCGACGAGCCGTTCACGTTCAGCTTCGACCGGTCGATCGAGCCCAGCGGCTTGTCAAGACCGAGGCGCTCCTTGCAGAACGCGTCGTCCTCCCACGCCTTCAGCGTCGAGAGCACGGTGCCCGCGAACGCCTCGTGGATCTCGTAGTAGTCGAAGTCCTGCAGCGTCAGGCCGTTGCGGGCGAGCAGGCGCGGCACGGCGTAGGCCGGCGCGAGCAGCAGGCCGTCGTACTTGCGGTCGCCGTGCACGTAGTCGACGGCGGCGGTCTCGGCGTCGACGAACCACGCCCGCACCGGCAGGCCGTGCTCGGCCGCCCACTCCTCCGAGCCGAGCAGCACCGTCGAGGCCCCGTCGGTGAGCGGCGTCGAGTTGCCGGCGGTCATCGTCGCCTGGTCGCCGAAGGCCTTGCCGAACGCCGGCGAGAGCTTCGCGAGCTTCTCGACCGAGCTGTCCGGACGCAGGTTCTGGTCGCGGGTGAGGCCGAGGAACGGCGTGATCAGGTCGTCCTGGAAGCCCCGGTCGTAGGACGCCGCGAGGTTGCGGTGCGACGCGGCGGCGAGCTCGTCCTGCTCCTGGCGGGTGACACCCCACTCGAGGGTGGTGATCGCCTGGTGCTCGCCCATCGACAGTCCGGTGCGCGGCTCGCTGTTCTCGGGGATCGCCGGCACGAGCTGCTGCGGCCGGATGCCCGCGAGCGCCTTGAGCCGCTCGACCGGCGTCTTGGCCCGGTTCACCGACAGCAGCACCTGACGCAGGTCCTCGCTGATGGCGATCGGGGCGTCCGAGGTGGTGTCGACGCCGGCCGCGACGGCCGACTCGATCTGGCCGAGCGCGATCTTGTTGGCGGTGAGGATGACCGTCTCGAGCCCGGTGCCGCACGCCTGCTGCACGTCGTACGCCGGCGTCTGCGGCGAGAGGCGCGAGCCGAGCACCGACTCGCGGGTGAGGTTGAAGTCGCGGCTGTGCTTGAGCACCGCGCCCGCGGCCACCTCGCCGAGCCGTTCGCCCTGCAGCGAGTAGCGGGCGACGAGACCGTCGATGGCGGCGGTGAGCATGTCCTGGTTCGACGCCCGGGCGTACTTGCCGTTCTGACGGGCGAAGGGGATGCGGTTCCCCCCGATGATGGCGGCGCGACGAGTCATACCGGCAGATTACCCGCTACTCTGAGTTCCATGAAAGTTCCTGTGACCCGCCTGACGCCCCGGGCACAGCCGCGCACCGCCGGCCGCGGCGAGCGCGCGGACGGCGCCCCCGTGGACGGCCGCAGCGCCCGCTGGGCGGCTCACCGCGCCGCCCGCCGCGACGACCTCATCGACGCGGTCGTCAGTGCCGTCCGCCAGTACGGCACCGACGTCGGCATGGACCAGATCGCCGCGGTGGCGCACACCAGCAAGCCGGTCATCTACCGCTACTTCGCCGACAAGAACGACCTCTACGGCGCCGTCGGACGCAAGGTGATCAGCGAGATCGTCGCCGCGCTGCCCGTCGCCGACGACCACACGCCACCCCGGTCGATCTTCCAGGCCTGGGTCGACGCCTACCTGACCTTCCTGTCGGAGCAGACCGCGCTCTACCACTTCATCGAGCGCCACCAGCCGACCACGGCGCAGACCGAGGAGGTCACCGACCCGAACCGGCTGATGGCCGAGGCGATCGCGCTGCAGCTCGGCAACGGCCTCGCCCTCGTCGGCAGCGACCCCGCGCTCGCGCACCCGTGGGCCGAGGCGACCGTCGGCTTCGTGCGCGCAGCCGGCCTGTGGTGGCTCGAGAACCCGGCGAAGATGGACCGCGCCGTGCTCGGCGACTACCTCACCACGCTGCTGTGGGACGGCGGTGCCGGCATCTACCGCGTGCACGGCAAGGACCTGCCGCCGCCGTTCCGTCCGGCCTGAGCGCGCCGACTGGCGAGGGGTCGCACCCGCCAGCACGATGGGGACAGCCGCAGCCGGGCCACCACCAACGCGGAGGTAGGGATGCGATCGGTCGAGGTGTCGTTCATCCGCAGCGTGCTCGACGGCCGCTGGGGCGACATGCGGGACAAGGCGCGCAAGCTCAGCGAGGACGAACGCTTCGCCGTCGTCGTCGGTGAGGACACCGAGACCCAGCGCGCCCGCGTGCTCGAACGGCTGCAGGCACTCACCGAGTACGGCTACTCGCGCAACGGCTTCCCGACGCGGTACGGCGGCACCAACGACCTCGGCCGCTCGATCACCGGCTTCGAGATGCTCGCCATGGGCGACCTCTCGCTGCTGGTGAAGTCCGGCGTCCAATGGGGGCTGTTCGGCGGCGCGATCCTGCACCTCGGCACCGAACGGCACCACGAGGCCTACCTGCGTGACCTCATCGAGCTGCGCCTGCTCGGCTGCTTCGCGATGACCGAGCACGGCCACGGCTCGGACGTCGCCAACCTGCGCACCACCGCGACCTTCGACCCCGACACCGACGAGTTCGTCGTCCGCACCCCCGACGACGATGCGGCGAAGGAGTACATCGGCAACGCCGCCCGCGACGGACGCGTGGCGGTCGTCTTCGCCCAGCTCGTCACGCAGGGCGAGTCGCAGGGCGTGCACGCGTTCGTCGTGCCCATCCGCGACGACGCCGGGCGGGTGCTGCCCGGTGTGCGTCTCGACGACTGCGGGCTCAAGGCCGGCCTCAACGGCGTCGACAACGGCCGCATCTGGTTCGACGACGTGCGCGTGCCCCGCGACAACCTGCTGAACCGGTACGGCGACGTCGCCGCCGACGGCAGCTACACGACGACCATCCCCAACGCCGGCAAGCGCTTCTTCACCATGCTCGGCACGCTGGTCCAGGGCCGCATCTCGGTGGCCGGCGGCGCCGCCAGCGCCACCAAGGTCGCGCTGGCGATCGCGATCGGTTACGGCAACCGGCGACAGCAGTTCCAGCGCCCCGACGGGCAGGAGGTCGTGATCCTCGACTACCTGGCCCACCAGCGGAAGCTGCTGCCGGCGCTCGCGAAGACCTACGCCCTGCACTTCGCCCAGCTCGACCTCGTGACCGGACTGCACGAGACGACCGGCTCGCTGGACGCGCCGCTGAGCCGCGAACCGCGCGATGACCCGGCCCGCCGCGAGCTCGAGGCGCGCGCCGCAGGCATCAAGGCCGTCGCCACCTGGCACGCGACCAGCACGATCCAGGCCTGCCGCGAGGCCTGCGGCGGTTCGGGCTACCTCGCCGAGAACCGCCTGCCCGGCCTGAAGGCCGACACCGACGTCTTCACCACCTTCGAGGGCGACAACACCGTCCTGCTGCAGCTCGTCGCGAAGGAGCTGCTCACCGGCTACCGCGACGCGTTCGGCGACCTCGACCTGCTCGGCACGGTGCGCTTCGTCGCCGACCAGGCCGTCGAGGTGGTCGTCGAGCGGATCGGTGGCTGGCGGCTGCTGCAGCGCCTCCGCGACGCCGCGCCGGACATCACCGAGACCGGCAGCCTGTTCGACCATGACTGGCAGCTCGCCGTCTTCGCCTGGCGCGAAAAGCACCTGCTCGAGTCGCTCGCCAAGCGGCTGCGGAAGGCAGCGGATGCCGACGACCCGTTCGCCGTGTTCAACGGCGCCCAGGACCACCTGCTGCATGCGGCCCGCGCCCACATCGACAACGTCCTGCTCAACGCCTTCGTCGCGGCGCTCGAGAAGCTGCCCGCCGGCGCCGAGCAGGACCTGCTGATCAAGGTCTGCGACCTCTACGCGCTCTCGACCCTGGAGGCCGACCGCGGCTGGCTCGCCGAGCACGGCCGGCTCACCGCGACCCGGTCGAAGGCGCTCGTGGCCGCCGTCAACCAGCTCTGCGACGACCTCCGCCCGGACGCCCAGACGCTGGTCGACGCCTTCGGCATCCCGCCCGCCGCGCTCGACGTGCCGATCCTGGCCGGCCGACCAACGTGATCGACACCTGCAAGGACCCCGCGCGACACGTCCTGAGCGTCCACCCACAACGCTTGACCTTGCCGCTACGTCAACCTTCATAGTGGACGCGTGGCACCACGGCAGCTGCGCACCTTCGCGCGCGGTCTCTCCGTCAAGGAGGCGGCCGACGTCGCCGGTGTCACCCCTCGCACGATCCGGCACTACCACGCCGTCGGTGTCCTGCCCGAGCCGCCGCGCGACCCGTCCGGTTACCGCCGCTACGGCGGCAAGGAGGTCGTCGAGCTGGTGCGCGTGGTGCGGCTGCGCGCACTCGGCATGCCGCTGCCCGAGATCGCCGAGCGGGTCAGCGCCGGCGAGACCGACGACATCTCGCTCAGCGACGCATTGACCCGCCTGGCCGACGAGGTCGACGGCGAGATCGCCCGGCTCACCGCCACCCGCGACCGCCTGCGCGAGCTGGCCCGGTCGGAGACCTTCGACCAGCCCGTGAAGGCCCTGACCCGGGCCCTGCAGGACAGGGGTGTACTCGGACCGGCCGACGACCTCGCCGCGAGCGAGAAGTGGGCCGCCGCCGTGCTCGACGCGCTGCACCCCGACGGCATGTCCGGGGTGCTGGCCCACGCCGGCCGACTGCTCGGCGAGGCCGACCTCGGCGCCACCCTCGGCACGCTGCGCCGACGACTGGGCAGTCTCACCGCGCGGACGACCGACGACGAGCTCGCCGACCTCGCCGGTGAGGTGGCCGCCCTGCTCTCGGCCGACGAGGTGCAGGGCAGGGTCGACCTCGACCTCGTCGACCTGTTGCTGCGCGACCGGCTGCGGCCGGTGCAGCGCCGATTCATGCGCGCCCTGCGCACCCACCTGGAGTCGCCCGAGCAGGCGACCGAGCCGGAGGGGTACCGATGACCGCGACGAATGCGCTCAACCTCGACACCGCCGAGCCGCCCTACCCGGGCCTCGAACGCGCCGGCGCGAGGTTGCCGATCGACGAGTACACGCGCCGCATCTGGCAGCGCCGCTGGTTCACCGCCGCGTACGCGTCGGCGTCGAACGCCGCGGGCTACGAGGGCAGCTTCCTCGGCCAGTCGTGGCAGCTGCTGACGCCGCTGCTCAACATCGCCGTGTACTACCTGATCTTCGGCGTCCTGCTGCACACCAACCAGGGCATCCACAACTTCATCGGCTTCCTGTCGGTCGGCATCTTCGTCTTCGGCTTCACCACGGGCGCCCTCAACGCCGGCGCCCGCTCGATCACGGCGAACCTCGGCCTCGTGCGCGCCCTGCAGTTCCCGCGCGCGGTGCTGCCGCTCTCGACGACGCTCGTGCAGCTGCAGCAGCTGATCAACTCGATGGTCGTGCTCATCCCGATCCTGCTGCTGAGCGGCGAGCAACTCTCCTGGCGGTGGCTGCTGCTCGCGCCGGCCATCGGCCTGCAGACGATGTTCAACCTCGGGCTCACCTTCGCCGCCGCCCGCATGGGCGCCAAGGTGCCCGACACCGCACAGGTGCTGCCGTTCGTCTCGCGCGTCTGGATGTACCTCTCCGGCGTCATGTACAGCGTGCATGCTGTCACGGCGAGCCACGCGCCGTGGGTCGCGTCGGTGCTCACCAACAACCCGGGCTACATCTATCTCGCGCTGGCCCGCAACGCCGTGCTGAGCGGCAGCCCGGTGCCGGCGACGACGTGGCTGTGGGCCATCGCCTGGTCGGTCGGCACGCTCGCAGTCGCCTACCTGTACTTCTGGCGGGGCGAGGAGGAGTACGGCAATGTCTGAGCCGCGCACCGGCGGCCCGCAGCAGGCCGTCGCCGGGACCAGGGCCGAGACCGCTGACGCGGACGCGTCGGTGACCGCGGTCGCCGCACCGCCCGAGGACGCGACCGACGTCGCGCTCGGCGACCCGGCCGACGAGCGCATCCCCACCGTCGTCGTGGACGACGTGCACCTGCGCTACCGCATCGTCGGCAAGGGTCAGAATGCCGGCGGCGCGCCGGCGGCGCTCAAGCGCATGATCCTGCGCGAGCAGGCCCCCGGGCAGCGCTCGGTGCACGCGGTGAAGGGTGTCAGCCTCACCGCCTACCGGGGCGACGCGATCGGCCTGATCGGCCCGAACGGCTCGGGCAAGTCGACGCTGCTGCGGGCGATCGCCGGGCTCATGGCGCCGTCGCAGGGCGCCGTGTGGACGCGCGGCCAGGCGTCCCTGCTCGGCGTCTCGGCGGCCATGATGGCGCGGATGTCGGGCGACCAGAACATCCTGCTCGGGTGCCTGGCCATCGGCATGACCCCGGACGAGATCGCCGAGGAGTACGACTCGATCTGCGAGTTCGCCGGCATCGGCGAGTTCGTGCACCTGCCGATGAACACCTACTCGTCCGGCATGGGCGCGCGGCTGCGCTTCGCCATCGCGGCGGCACGGGCCCCCGAGATCCTGCTCATCGACGAGGCGCTCGCCACCGGTGACGCCGCATTCCGGCGCCGCAGCGAGAAGCGCATCCTCGAGCTGCGCGAGCAGGCCGGCACCGTCTTCCTCGTCAGCCACGGGCTCGGGGTCATCCGCGACACGTGCAACCGCACCGTCTGGCTCGAGCACGGGAAGTTGATCATGGACGGCCCCACCGACGAGGTCATCGCCGCCTACGAGGACCGGCACGAGAAGCCCGCCCCCAAGAAGGTCGGCCCGAAGCCGGCTGCCGCCAAGCCCGCACGGAGCTGAGCTGTGTTCACCCCCACCAGTCCTGTCGCCCGTCCCGCCGCGAGTCCCTTCGCGCGGCTGTCGACCGGCTCGTCCCTCCGTCAGTCGGCCGGCCGGCGCCGGCTCACCCGGCTCGCGCTCGTGCTCGCCGCGGTGGTCGTCGCGCTCGTCGTGCTGTGGGTGCTCTTCCGGGTGTTCGTCGGCCTCGTCACCACCGCCTGGTGGTTCGACTCGGTGCACGCCGGCTCGGTGTACTCGACGATGCTCAAGGCCCGCATCGGCCTGTTCGTCGTCTTCGCGATCATCGGCGGCGCCGCCGGGGCCGCGACCCTGCTCGGGGTGCGGCGCATCCGCCCGCTGCACCTCTCGGCCGACTACGACACCTTCCGCTGGATCTTCCGTCGCTACGAGTCGAAGGCCGCGTGGCTGCTGATCGCGCTCGCCGCGATCGTCCCCGGCGTCCTGGTCGGCCGCGCCGCCGCGGCCGGCTGGCAAACCTACCTGCTCTGGGCCAACAGCCGGCCGTGGCACACGAGCGACCCGTACTTCCACAAGGACGTCTCGTTCTTCGTGCAGGTGCTGCCGTTCCAGCAGATGGTCGTGGGGCTGCTGCTGAAGACCGTGCTCTACGGGCTCGTCATCGCGGTGGGCGCCGGCTACTGGTACGGCGCGTGGCGCATCCGGCGCGGCAAGAAGAAGGTCGCGAAGGGCATGATCCGCGTCGTCTCGGCGCTCGGCGCGGCCTACCTGGCGTTGCAGGCCGTCAACCTCTGGCTCTCGCGCTACTCGTTCACGCTGTCGCCGCGCGGCCCGGTCACCGGCGTCGGCTACACCGACCGGCTCGCCGGCATCCCGAGCAAGTACGTCCTGCTCGTCATCGCCCTGCTCGTCGCCGCGGGGCTGGTCGTCAACGCCACCCGGCACGGGCGGGTGCGGTGGCTCGCGACCGCCGTGGTCGTCATGCTCGCGGCGCAGGCGGTCATCGGCTCGGCGTGGCCGGCCCTGCTCAACCACTTCCGCGAGGCGCCCAGCGCAGCGACCCTCGACCTGGACGAGATCCGCAACAACCAACGGGCGACGATGGCCGCCTTCGGCCTCGACGGTGTCGTCAGGACCGTCCCGTACGACACCTCGAAGCCGGCCGACGAGGCGACGGTGACCAAGCTCGCCGACGAGGTCGCGCAGGTGTCACTGCTCGACCCCAACCAGCTCTCGCCCACCTTCAACGTCGAGCAGCAGCTGCAGGCGTACTACGGGTTCAAGTCGACCCTCGACATCAGCCACTACCCGATCGGCGGGAAGTCGCAGGACGTCGCGCTCGCCGTGCGCGAGCTCAAGCCGGGCGGCATCCCGCACCCGACGTGGGTGACGACGCACCTCGTCTACACCCACGGCTACGGCGTGGTGGCCGCGCCGACCACCGAGGTCGACCCGGACACCAGCACCCCGGTCTTCCTCAACGGTGGGATGCCGCCCGCGCAGGACATCCCGGTGACGCGTCCGCAGGTCTACTTCGGCCAGCACTTCGGCGCGAACTCGTACGCGATCGTGGGGCGGCCGGAGGGCAGCACGCAGGATCTCGAGTTCGATCATCCGGGCAGCAACGGCGCCCCGGCCGCGCACACGACCTACACCGGTGACGGCGGCATCCCGATCGGCTCGGCCTGGCGGCGGCTGCTGTTCGCGATCCAGCTGCACACGCCGAACATCTTCTTCAGCTCCGAGCTCAACAGCGCCTCGCGGCTGCTCGAGATCCGCGACCCCGCGGCCCGCGTCGCCCATGTGGCGCCCTGGCTCACGCTCGACGGCGACGTCTACCCGGCCATCGTCGACGGGCAGATCAAGTGGATCGTCGACGGCTACACGACGAGCGCGAACTACCCCGACTCGCAGCTGATCAACCTCGGGAGCTCGGTGCGCACCACGCTGGTGGCCGATGGCTCGTCCACCGGGCAGGCCAACACGCAGGTGAACTACCTGCGCAACTCGGTGAAGGCGGTCGTCGACGCCTACACCGGGCAGGTCTCGCTCTACGAGTGGGACCAGAGCAAGCACGTCGACCCGCTGCTGAAGACGTGGGAGGCCGTCTTCCCCGGCCTCGTCCAGCCGCAGTCGGCGATCCCGGCGAACCTCGTCGACCAGCTGCGCTACCCGACCGACCTGTTCAACGTGCAGCGCTCGCTGCTCGCGCGCTACCACGTGTCGAGCGCGTCGAACTTCTACAGCGGCAACGACTTCTGGACGGTGCCGACCGACCCGACCGTGGGCTCGAGCAACTCGGTGAACGGCGCGACGTCGGGCTCGTCGAGCGCGCGCACGGCGCCGCTGCCCTCGCGCTACGCCTCACAGTCGGTGGACGGGTTCGGCCGGCAGCAGTACACGCTGTCGACGCCGATGGTCACGCTCAACGGGCAGCAGCTGGCGTCGTTCATCTCGGTGAACGCCCAGCCGGGGCCCGACTACGGCACCTTCACCGTGCTGCGCTTCCCGTCCGGCTCGGTCGGCGGCCTGTCACCGGCGCAGGTGCAGAACAGCATCGAGTCGAACACCAAGATCACCGAGGCGCTGACCCTGCAGCGCGGCGGCAACTCGAAGGTGGTGCTCGGTGACCTCGAGGCGATCCCGCTGGCCGGTCGGCTGCTCTACGTCGAACCGGTCTACACGCAGTCCAGCGGCGGGTCGTCCTACCCGATCCTGCGGCACGTGATCGCCCTCTACGGCGACGGCACCCCGTCGTTCGAGGACACCCTGCCCGCGGCGATCAGCGCGGCCGTGCACGCGGCGTCCGGGACGCACTAGGCCCGGGACACCAGCGGGTCAGCTCGCCGGGCGCAGGCTCTCGGCGAGCTGGTGCAGGGTCGAGCCGGACGCGAGCACGGCACCGGCGAGGCGGTACTCGAAGACGACGCCGCCGTCGGCGCGGTGCACCTCGACCACGCTGAGACCGTCGGGCGAGGTGCCCAGCACCTCTTCGGACGCGGTGCCGATGCGGGGGACGTTGCGGTCGAGCTGGGCGGTCATGACGACTCCTTCGCACTGCCTCGCCGAGGGGGACTGCGTGGACCTCTTCTCACCAGACGATCGAGCAGCCCTCTGGCGTTGCGCTGTGCCGCGGCTGTTCGCGAGCGATGTGTTCCCGCCGCACCCTGCCAGTTCGCCGCCGTGTTACCTCGGCGACACCCCCGGTGTGCCGCGTTGCCTCCTGCCGTCGAGATTCATGTATCGTGCTGATACATCGCGGCGGCATAGGGGTCCACCGCGGACGGCCGGTAGGGGGGCGGAGATGCTCGAGATCGCCGTCCTTGGCCTGCTCAGCGAGAGCCCGATGCACGGGTACGAGCTGCGCAAGCGCCTGGCCGCCCTGTTCGGGGCGTTCCGCGCGTTCTCGTACGGTTCGTTGTACCCGACCCTGCGCCGGCTCTCCGAGGCGGGCTGGATCTCCGAGGAGGCCCCGCTCGACGCCGGTGCGAGCCGGTCGCGGCGTGGCAAGCGGGTCTACCGCCTCACCGCCGAGGGCAAGGAGCACTTCGCCGAACTGCTCGCGCAGGTCGGCCCGGACGCCTTCGACGAGGAGGGCTTCGGTGCCCGGCTGGCGTTCTTCGCCCAGACCCGCTCCGACATCCGGCTGCAGATCCTCGAGGGTCGTCGCCGCCGGGTCGAGGAGCAGCGCGACGGCATGCGCAGTGCGCTGAGCCGCGCGGGCGAGCGGTTCGACCGCTACACCCGCGATCTGCACGAGCACGGGCTCGAGTCGGTCGACCGCGAGGTGCGGTGGCTCGACGAGCTGATCGAGAAGGAACGATCGTCGGGCCGAGCTGCGAATCATGCAGCGGCCCGACCGAACGACTGAGCATTTCCACCAATCACTGAAGGAGGAACCCTGATGGGTTCGCAGTCCGCGGCCGGCAAGATCCGCGTCGCCATCGTGGGCGTGGGCAACTGCGCTGCGTCCCTCGTCCAGGGCGTCCACTTCTACCGTGACGCCGACCCGACGCAGAAGGTGCCGGGTCTCATGCACGTCACCTTCGGCCCGTACCACGTCAGCGACATCGAGTTCGTCGCCGCGTTTGACGTGGACGCCAAGAAGGTCGGCCTCGACCTCTCGCAGGCGATCGTCGCAAGCGAGAACAACACCATCAAGATCTGCGACGTCCCGCAGCTCGACGTGCCGGTGCTGCGCGGCACCACGCTCGACGGTCTCGGCAAGTACTACCGCGAGACCATCACCGAGAGCGACGAGCAGCCCGTGGACGTCGTCCAGGTGCTGAAGGACAAGCAGGTCGACGTCCTCATCTCCTACCTCCCGGTGGGCTCGGAGGAGGCCGACAAGTTCTACGCGCAGGCGTGCATCGACGCGGGCGTGGCCTTCGTCAACGCCCTGCCGGTCTTCATCGCCTCGAACCCCGAGTGGGCGAAGAAGTTCGAGGACGCCGGCGTCCCGATCGTCGGTGACGACATCAAGAGCCAGGTCGGTGCCACCATCACGCACCGCGTGCTGACCAAGCTGTTCGAGGACCGCGGCGTGGAGGTGCAGCGCACCTACCAGCTCAACGTTGGCGGCAACATGGACTTCAAGAACATGCTCGAGCGCGACCGTCTCGAGTCGAAGAAGATCTCGAAGACCCAGTCGGTCACCTCGCAGATCCCCGACCGCGACCTCGGCGAGCGCAATGTCCACATCGGTCCGTCGGACTACGTGGCCTGGCTCGACGACCGGAAGTGGGCCTTCGTCCGCCTCGAGGGCAAGACCTTCGGTGACGTGCCGCTGAACCTCGAGTACAAGCTCGAGGTCTGGGACAGCCCGAACTCGGCCGGCATCATCATCGACGCCCTGCGCGCCGCCAAGATCGCCAAGGACCGCGGCATCGGCGGCCCGATCCTGTCCGCGTCGAGCTACTTCATGAAGAGCCCGCCCGTGCAGTACTTCGACGACGAAGCCCGTCAGGCCGTCCAGGACTTCATCGACGGCACCGTCGAGCGCTGACCCATTCCGCCTTGTCCCCTCGGCCAGTCACCCGGGTCCTCCGGAAACGACTGGGCGGGGGGACAAGGCGTTTTCGCGGTCAGTTGAGGGTCGGGTCGTCGGGGTAGGTCGCGAGGAAGCACAGCGGCGGGGGCTGGCGGCGCAGCACGGTCGTCCAGAGCGGACGCGGGTCGGCGCTGAACAGGTCGGCGGGGCTGCCCGGCGCCACCCACCACGCGCCCTCGGCCAACTCGTGCTCGAGCTGGCCGGGCGACCAGCCCGAGTGCCCGGCGAAGACGCGCAGGCGTGAGGCGGCCGGCGCGACGACCGTGACGTCGCCGTCCAGATCCACCGTCGAGACGCCGTCGACGACCTCGCGCATGCCGGCCACGCCGCTCCCGCCCAGCAGGCCCAGGCAGAGCGCGCCGTCGGGCTGCACGGGGCCGCCGTTGAAGACCACCTGCGGCTCGGAGGTGACGTCGTGCCAGTCGGGCAGCACCTGTCCGACCGGCGTGTGCGACGGCCGGTTCAGCACGACGCCGACCGTGCCGCCACCGTCGTGCTCGAGCAGGTAGACGACCGTGCGGTGGAAGTGCGGATCGGTGAGCAGCGGCGTCGCGACGAGCAGCCTGCCGGCCGCCGGCGGGCGTGCCGGGGGCGCGCCCCACTCGTCCGCCGTCATGCCCCTATCTTGGCCGCTCCGCGCGCCGACGCCACGCCGCAGCGCCTGAGACGCGTCGGCGGGTATGGGTCGGTGTGGCTACTGTCGTCGACGTGCAGCGCCAGGGGTACCTCCGGCACGCCCTGCACCGCCCCGCCTTCCGGCGACTGCTCGCCGTGCGCCTCACCGGCCAGTACGCCGACGGCATCTTCCAGGCCAGCCTCGCCGGCGCCGTGCTGTTCAACCCCGAACGGCAGGGACACGCGGCCGACATCGCGTCGAGCTTCGCCGTGCTGCTGGTGCCGTACTCGCTGGTGGGACCGTTCGCGGGCGTGCTCATCGACCGGTGGTGGCGCCAGCGTGTGCTGGTGCGGGCCAACGTGCTGCGCGCGGCCGTGATCGCCCTGGTCGCCGGCGAGCTGGTCGCCGGCAGCACCGGCGTCCTCTACTACGGCACCGCGCTCGTCGCGATCTCGATCAGCCGGTTCATCCTCGCCACGCTGAGCGCCGGCCTGCCGCACGTCGTCCCCGACGACGAGCTGGTCACCGCGAACGCCATCACGAGCACGCTCGGCAGCATCGTCACGGCGATCGGCGGCGCAACCGCGATCGCCGCGCGCGCGGTCATCGGCGACACCAACGACCAGTACGCGGTGATCGCGCTGCTCGCCGCGGCCGTCGCGCTCGGGGCGGCCGCCGCCGGCCGCCGGTTCGCGCTCGACCAGCTCGGCCCGGACGAGACCGCACGCCGCCGCCGCGAGACGCTGGCCGACGTCGCCCGTGGGCTGCGGGCGGGCGCCGCGCACATCCGCTCGATCCCGGTCGTCGCACACGGCCTCGCCGTCGTCGGGCTGCACCGCATCGGCTACGGCCTGACCCTGGTCTGCACGGTGCTGCTCTACCGCAACTACTACGCCGCCGACGGTGTGGTCCGCGCCGGGCTGGCCGGGCTCAGCCAGGTGCTCGCCGCGCTGGCGATCGGCGGTGGCGCCGCCGCGCTCGTCACGCCGTTCGCCTTCCGCCGGCTCGGCCCCCGCACCTGGATCACCGGCGCGCTGGTCGGCTGCGTCGTGCTGCAGGTCGGCTTCGTGCTGCCCTACCGGCTGCCGCTGCTGCTCGTCGGGGTGCTGCTGCTCGGGTTCGCGTCCCAGGCCATCAAGATCAGCGTCGACACGATCGTGCAGCACAGCATCTCCGACACCTACCGCGGACGCGTGTTCTCGCTCTACGACGCGATGGTGAACCTGGCGATGGTCGCGGCGGCCGTGCTGACCGCCGTGGTGCTGCCCGAGACCGGACGCTCGCCCACCTCGGTCGTCGTCATCGCGGGCCTCTACCTGGTGATGGCCACCGCCTACGCCGGCGTCACCGCTGCTGCTCGTCCCACCACCGTCTGAGCTCCTCGACCGCGCGGTCGTGCCCGAGCGGGCCGTGCTCCATGCGCAGCGCGAGCAGGTGCTGATAGGCCCTCCCGACGAGCGGGCCCGGCGGCAGCCCGAGCAGCTGCATGATCTCGTTGCCGTCGAGGTCGGGCCGGATCTTCCCGAGCTCCTCCTGCTGCTGCAGTTCGGCGATCCGCTGCTCGAGGGTGTCGTAGGCGGCGGCGAGCGCCTCGGCCTTGCGGCGGTTGCGGGTCGTGACGTCGCTGCGCACCAGCTTGTGCAGCCGCGGCAGCAGCGGGCCGGCGTCGACCACGTAGCGCCGCACGGCCGAGTCGGTCCAGCCGGCCGTGCGGTAGCCGTAGAAGCGCAGGTGCAGGAACACCAGCTGCCCGACCGCCTCGACGACGTCGTTGCCGTACTTGAGCGCCTTGAGGCGCTTGCGGGCCATGCGCGCGCCGACGACCTCGTGGTGGTGGAAGGTGACCCGGCCGCCGGCCACGAACTCGCGGGTGGCCGGCTTGCCGACGTCGTGCAGCAGCGCGGCCCAGCGCAGCACGAGATCGGGCTCGTCCTCGAGACCGATCGCCTGCTCGAGCACCTGCAGCGTGTGGGCGTAGACGTCCTTGTGCTGGCCGTGCTCGTCGGCCGCCATCCGCAGCGCGGGCAGCTCCGGCAGCACGACGTCGCACAGGCCGGTGTCGACGGCCAGTTCCAGGCCGGCCCGCGGGTGCGCCCCGAGCAGCAGCTTCGAAAGTTCGACCTGCACGCGCTCGGCGGTGATGCGGCCGAGCTGCGGCGCCAGCTCGACGAGGGCCGCCCGCACCTCGTCGGCCACGGTCACGCCGAGCGTCGAGACGAACCGGGCCGCCCGCAGCATGCGCAGCGGGTCGTCGGCGAACGACTCCTGGGGGGTGCCCGGCGTCCGCAGCACCCCGCGGGCGAGGTCGGCGAGACCGCCGTACGGGTCGGTGAAGACGCGGTCACCGGTCACCGAGAGCGCCATCGCGTTCATCGTGAAGTCGCGGCGGCGCAGGTCGTCGGCGAGCGACTCGCCGTAGACCACCGCCGGGTTGCGGCTGACCCGGTCGTAGCGGTCGTCGCGGACGGTGGTGATCTCGCAGGCCTCGCCGCGCACCTGGGCGCCGACGGTGCCGAACTCGATCCCCGTCGTCCAGGTCGTGGCCGCGAGCGGCCCGACGATCTCGAGTACCCGCTCGGGCCGGGCGTCGGTGGTGAAGTCGAGGTCGCCGACCGGGCGGCCGGCGAGGGCGTCGCGCACCGGACCGCCGACCAGGTGCAGCTCGTGTCCCGCCGCCGCGAAGGCGGCGCCGAGGGCCTGGGCGGCCGGCGGCACCGCGATGAGATCGGCCGGCGAGGTCATCGGGCGGCGTCCGAGGGCCGGCGGACCGCCGCGACGACACTGTCGACGGGGCTCGGGCACGCAGTCACGACTGGCCACGCTACCGAGGTCGCGCGGTTACCATCGGGCCATGTCCCCGACCGCCGGATCCGAGTCAGGATCCGGCGCGTCGCCGAAGCCGCGACGCGGCCGGCCGGGCGGTGACCGTCGGCGGCGTCCGCGCCGCTGGATGCGCCAGGTCGACGAGTTCAGCGCCGGCGGCCTCGTGCTGGACATGGCCGGTGACGTGCCGCGGGGTGCGCTCATCGGCCGCACCGACCGGCAGGGACGCCTGCTCTGGTCACTGCCCAAGGGGCACATCGAGGCCGGCGAGACCGCCGAACAGGCCGCCGTGCGCGAGGTCGAGGAGGAGACCGGCATCGCCGGTCGCATCGTCGGCGAACTCGGCACCATCGACTTCTGGTTCGTCGCCGACGGGCGCCGCATCCACAAGACCGTGCGTCACTTCCTCATGCTGCGCACCGGCGGCGAGCTGTCGGACGCCGATGTCGAGGTCGACGAGGTCGCGTGGGTGCCGCTCCCGGAGATCCGCGCGCAGCTCGCCTACCCGGACGAGCGCGGGCTGGTCGACACGGCCGGCCGTCTCCTCGCCGACAGTGCCTGACCGCGGCCTCGGTCGGCGGGCCGCCGCGGCGGTGCTGGCCGTGCTGCTGTCCGCGCTCGGGTTCGTGCTCGCCGGGCCGGCCGTGGCGGCACCGAGCAGCCGCGACCTCGTCGCCCTCGCGGTCCGGCAGCTGAGCCCGCTGACGCCGCAGATCACGCTGGGCAGACCCCAGCCGCTGACGATCACGATCGACGTCACCAACCTCACCGACGACGCGCTCACGGGAATCACCATCACCGGCCGGCGCGGCGCACCGTTCACGTCCCCCTCGCAACTCGACGCCGCGATCAGGAAGCCCTCGGCGCCGGACGACTCGGCCCCGACGATCGCGACGGCCAAGCCGGTGACGGTCGACCTGCCGCCGGGCGACCACGCCACCGCGACGTTCACGACGACGACCGACGTCGGTGCCGACGGCTCGAACATCTGCCTGTGCACGCCGGCGGGCGTCTACCCGCTCTTCTTCACCGCGACCCGCGACGGCACCGTCATCGGCACCACCCAGACCTACCTGCCGGCCTTCGACGTCGCCCCGGCGACCACGCACGTCGCCTGGCTGTGGCCGCTGGTCGATCGGCCGCACCGCCTGCTGGGCGACACCGCGTTCACCGACGACGACCTCGCCGTGTCCGTGTCCGGCGGCCGGCTCGACCGGGCGCTGCAGACCGTCGACCTGCTCGTCGCCGCCCGCCCGGACATCGCGCTCACGCTCGTGGTCGATCCGGAGCTGCTCGACGAGCTCGCCGTCATGGCCACCGGCAAGTACACCGTCGCCACGACCGGGAGCGGCACTCGTGGCACGCAGCCCGGTACCGGCGCCGGCGCGGCGAAGGACTGGCTGAACCGGTTCCGGTTCCTGCTCGACACCGATCCGCATGTCGAACTCGTCTTCACCCCCTACGCCGATCCGGATCTCGCCGCCGTCACCCGGGCCGGCCTGCCGTGGAGCGCGGCGGTGCCGGCGGCCATGCAGGCGCGGCTCGCCTTGCTGCTCGGCGAGCACCAGCCGTCGGGCACCCTCGCGTGGCCGGTGGCCGGGACGATGAGCGGGCGCACGGCCGGCGACCTCGCCGGCGCCGGCATCGACACGGCCGTGCTGAGCACGACCTCGGTGCCCCAGTCGGCCCTGCCGGCGAGCGGCGCGGCACTGGCGGTGACCAGCGACCGCGGCAGCATCACCGCCCTCACGACGGCTGCCGACGTCAGCTCGGCCGTGTCGGACGCCGTCTCGGCGGACGGCCCGGGCGTGGCCGCACTGCCCCGGCTGATGGCCGAACTGGCCGTGCGGGTCGCGCAGGACAACGAGGCCGAGCACCAGGTCGTGCTCGTCCCGCCGCGGTACGTCGATGCCGATCCGACCGCCGCGGCGACCGCCATCCTGCAGACCACGACCGCCTTCTGGACGGCGTCGATCGACCTCCAGCACGCGTCGGCGCCGTCCGACCTCGGCGGGGTCGAGGCGTCGGCGCTGACGCCGCGCGGTGGTGCGGCGCTGCCCGCCGACATCGTCGACCGGTTGCGCGGGGTCGGGCGCCGGCTGCCCGGCTTCACCGCGCTGCTCGGCGGCACGACCCTGCCCCGGGAGGTGCCGATCGCGGTGCAGCGGGCCGAGTCGGCCGCCTGGACGAGCGACCCCGGCACCGGCCGCAGCTACGCCGACGGCATCGCCGACACCATCGACACGATCGAGCAGCAGGTGCACCTGGTCACGCCGAACGCCAGCTCGGGCACGCCGTCGTACACCCTCGCGTCCAGCAGCTCGAAGTTGCCGGTGACCGTCCAGAACGACACCGACTACACCCTCGTGGTGCGCATCGAGGTCACCCCGGTGAACCAGGTCTTCGGGTTCTCGGCCGAGCCGCGCACGGTGACCGTCGAACCGCGCAGCAAGCTCGCGACCTCGGTGCGCACGCGGGTGCAGCGGTCGGGTCGCATCGAGGTCGTCGCCCGCCTGTACACGACCGTCGGCACCCCGCTGGGCGATCCGGACGGCCTGCACCTGTCCGTGCACAGCACGGCGCTCGGCGACATCGGGCTCGTCATCACCGTCGTCGCGGGCGTCGCGCTCGTGCTGGCCCTGGCCCGCAGCTACCTCAAGCGCTACCGGCGCGACCCGCGCCCGCCGGGTGGACGGCTCGTCGACCAGCCCACCGACCAGCCCGCCGACCAGGCGCCGTCCGAGCACCCGGGCGCCCCGGAGGTGCCCGTATGACCGACGGCGCCCCGGAGGCGACCGACTGGAGCGAGCCCGAGATCTGGTCGAAGGGCCGCCCGATGACGCCCCGCACCTTCACCGAGGCCGATCCCGTCGCGACCGCGTCCCTGCTCGTCGAACGCGAGCCGGCCACCCGCACCGCCGAGGACGACGAGGTCTGGAGCCCGACCACCTACAAGGGCGCCCGGGGCCTGCGCCGGTCGCGCGCACCGGCCGAGGCGTCGACGATCTCGGCCACGCCGGCCGCGGCCCGGCCGCCGGAGGACACACCCGGCACCACCGTCGCGCACCCGGACGGATCCGGCGAGGCACCGTCGGGCCCCGCAGCGGCGGAGCCCACCGGCAACCGCAGCCTGCTCGCGAACAGCCGGGCCATGGCCGTGGCCAGCCTCATCAGCCGCGTGACCGGCTTCCTGCGCAGCAGCCTGCTCGTCGCGGCCATCGGCCTGTTCGGGGTCGGCGACGCGTACAACGTCGCGAACAATCTGCCGAACATGGTCTACGAGCTGCTGCTCGGCGGCGTGCTGTCGAGCGTCCTGGTGCCGGTGCTCGTGCGCGCGCAGGAGGCCGACGACGACGGCGGGATCGCGTACACCCAGCGGTTGCTGTCGATCGCCACGGCGGCGCTGGGCGTGATGACGCTGCTCGCCGTCGTGGCGGCGCCACTGTTCGCCGCCGGGTTCGTCGACGACCCCGCGCAACGGTCGCTGACGAGCATCTGGGCGACCCTGCTGCTGCCCGAGATCTTCTTCTACGGGGTCGGCGCGATGCTGATGGCGGTGCTGAACATCCGGCACAGCTATGCCGCGGGCGCCTGGTCGCCGGTGCTGAACAACGTCGTCATGATCGTGACGCTCGGCGTCTTCTGGATCCTGCCCGGCCCGACCACCCTGACGCCGGGCTCGATGACGAACGCGCAGGTGCTGGTGCTCGGTGTGGGCACGACGCTCGGCATCGCGCTGCAGGCGATCGTGCTGGTGCCGGCGCTGCGGCGCACCGGCTTCGACTGGCAGTGGCGCTTCCGCGCGCGGCCGAACGAGGTCGGGCGACTGCAGGCCGCCGCGAAGCTCGCCGGGTGGGTGCTGGTGTACGTGGTTGCCAGCCAGATCGGCGTCACCGTCATCGCCAAGGTCGGCGCGGCGCACAAGGCGTTCACCATCTTCACCAACGCCGACCTGCTCATCCAGATGCCGTACGGCATCCTCGTCGTCTCGCTGCTCACCGCGCTCATGCCGCGCATGTCGCGGGCGGCCGCGCGGGACGACCACGCCGCGGTGGTCGACGACTTCGGCCTCGCGGCGCGGCTGTCGGCCGTCGCGCTGCTGCCCGTCACGGCGCTGCTCTGCGTGCTCGGCCCGTCGATCGGGGTCACGCTGTTCGGCTACGGCCAGACCTCCGTCGAGGGCGGTCGGCTCATGGGCACCGCGCTCGCCGCGTCGGCGTTCGGCCTGTTCCCCTTCGCGATCGTCATGCTGCAGCTGCGGGTCTTCTACGCCCGTCACGACGGCCGCACCCCGACGATGATCAACATCGCGATGGTCGGGACGAAGGTGCTGCTCGTGCTCGTCGGCGCCCACCTCGTCTCGGGACCGGCCCACATCGGCGAGACGCTCACCGTCGCGACGTCGGCCTCGTACGTCGTCGGCGCCGTGGCCGGGCACGTGCTCCTGACCCGGCAGCTCGGCTCACTGCGGCTCGGCCCGGTGCTGCGCACGGTCGCCCGCACCGGCGTCGCGGCCCTGCTCGGGGCGCTCGCGGCCCTGGCGGTACTGGCGGGCGCCGAGTCGCTGCTCGGGCGCGGACACGCCGGCGCGCTGGTCGCCCTGGTGCTCGGCGGCACGCTCGGGCTCGCAGTCTTCGTGGTCGCGGCGCACCGGCTGCGCGTCGACGAGATCCGCACCGGCGTGGCCGCCGCCGGCCGACTGCTCGCCCGCCGCCGCGGACACCCGGCCGACACCGCCTGACGCGCCGCGACCGCGCCCGGCGGGGAATCTGTCGCTCCCTACGATGGTTCACAGCCCTGGGCAGCACGTCCGCCCGCAACGGACGCATCGAGAGGCGACACCGTGACGCAGCACCGCAACGTCATCATCGTGGGCTCCGGCCCGGCCGGCTACACCGCCGCGCTCTACACCGCCCGCGCCGACCTGGCGCCGCTGGTGTTCGAGGGCGCGCAGTACGGCGGCGCGCTGATGAACACGACCGAGGTCGAGAACTTCCCCGGCTTCACCGACGGCATCATGGGCCCCGAGCTGATGAGCAACATCCGCGCGCAGGCCGAGCGCTTCGGCGCCGAGCTGGTGCCCGACGACGTCGTCTCGCTCGACCTGTCCGGCCCGGTGAAGGTGGTGCGCACGCTCGACGGCGTGTGGACGGCCGACGCCGTCATCCTCGCCATGGGCTCGGGCTACAAGAAGCTGGGCCTCTCGCGCGAGGACGAGCTCTCCGGTCACGGCGTGTCGTGGTGTGCGACGTGTGACGGCTTCTTCTTCCGCGGCAAGGACATCGCCGTCGTCGGCGGCGGCGACACCGCGATGGAGGAGGCCACCTTCCTCACCCGCTTCGCCGAGTCGGTCACCGTGATCCACCGCCGCGACAGCCTGCGCGCCAGCCGCATCATGGCCGACCGCGCCGAGAGCAACCCGAAGATCCGCTGGGCCTGGAACAGCGAGGTCGTCGACATCCACGGCGACACGAGCGTCACCGGCGTCCGGCTGCGCGACACCGTCAGCGGCGACGAGTGCGACCTCGAGGTCGGCGGCCTGTTCATCGCGATCGGCCACGAGCCGCGTTCCGAGCTGGTGCAGGGCCAGGTCGACCTGGACGACGAGGGCTACATCGTCACGACCACCGGCACGCGGACGAACCTCGACGGCGTCTTCGCCGCCGGCGACGTCGTCGACCACACCTACCGCCAGGCCATCACGGCCGCCGGCAGCGGCTGCCAGGCCGCCCTGGACGCCGAGCGGTACCTCGCCACGCTCGAGCACCTGCGTGGCCAGGCCGCCACCGACGCCGCCCAGACCGCCGAGCACACCCTCCAGCACAGCAGCAGCCACTGACCCCGACCTGACGGCAGGCCGGGAATGACCCCGGTGACCGCCGCGTTCCACGCAGTACCCAACCGAACGGGAGTTTCCATGGGTTCCAACACCAAGACCGTCACCGACGCCAGCTGGACGAGCGACGTCCTGCAGGCCGACGGGCCCGTGCTCGTCGACTTCTGGGCGGAATGGTGCGGGCCGTGCCGCATGGTCGCCCCGGTGCTCGAGGAGATCGCCGGCGAGCACAGCGACAAGATCACGGTCGCGAAGCTCAACATCGACGAGAACCCGGGCGTCGCCCGCGACTACCAGATCATGTCGATCCCGACCATGGCCGTCTTCCAGGGCGGCAAGATCGTCAAGCAGATCGTGGGCGCGCGGGCCCACGCCCCGATCCACCAGGAGCTCGCCGCCTACCGGGGCGGGGGGCCCCCCCCCCCCCACCTCCGCCG
>NZ_JBQCEE010000146.1:0-9732 GCF_051960575.1 Jatrophihabitans sp. | reverse complement strand
GACAGCACGCAGGCGACGGCCTCGACCGCGCCGGCCGCGCCGAGCAGGTGCCCGGTCATCGACTTGGTGGCCGTGACGACGGTCTGCTCGCCGAGCAGGTCGGCGATCCAGCGCGCCTCGGCGCCGTCGCCGGTGGGGGTCGACGTGGCGTGCGCGTTGACGTGCACGACGTCGGCCTGGTCGGCCTTCGCCCGCGCGATGGCGAGCTTGGCCGCCCGGCGCTGCCCGTTGCCCTCGGGGTCGGGGGCGACGATGTCGTGCGAGTCGGACGTGATGCCGGCACCGCCGAGCACCGCGTACATCTTCGCGCCGCGGGCCTCGGCCGACGACCGCCGCTCGAGCACCATCACACCGGCGCCCTCGCCGAGCACGAAGCCGTCACGGCCCTTGTCGAACGGCCTCGACGCCCGTTGTGGCTCGTCGTTGCGCGTCGACATCGCGCGCATCTGCGCAAAACCGGCGATGTCGAGTGCGTGGATGCAGGCCTCGGTGCCGCCGACGACGACCACATCGGCGCGGTCGAGCTGGATCAGGTCGAGCCCGAGGGCGACGGCCTCGGCGCCGGACGCGCAGGCGCTCACCGTCGTGTGCACACCGGCGCGCGCACCGAGCTCGAGACCGACGTAGGCCGCCGGCCCGTTCGGCATGTTCATGGGAATCAGCAGCGGCGAGACCTTCGACGGCCCCTTGTCGAGGTAGACGTCGTACTGCGCGAGCAGACTCGTGACGCCACCGATGCCGGTGCCGATGACCACGGCGACGCGGGCCGGGTCGAGCCCGTTCTCGTCGCTGCGTCCGCTGAAGCCCGCGTCGGCCCACGCCTCGCCGGCGGCGACGAGCGCTGCCTGCTCGGAGCGGTCGAGGCGTCGGGCGCGGACGCGGGGGAGCACCTCGGCCGGGTCGACGGCCATCGGCGCGGCGATGCGCACGGGCAGGTCGGCGGCCCACTCGGCGTCGAGGCCGACCACCCCGGACCGGCCCGCGAGCAGGCCGGCCCAGGTGTCGGCGACGTTCCCGCCGAGCGGAGTCGTCGCCCCCAGGCCGGTGACGACGACGTCCGTTGGTGCAGTCATGACGAGATCCTTCAGGCGCTCTTCTGGATGTAGGCGACGGCGTCACCGACGGTCTTGAGGTTGGCCAGCTCGTCGTCCGGGATCTTCACGCCGAACTTCTCCTCGGCGGCCATGGCGACCTCGACCATGCTCAGCGAGTCGACGTCGAGGTCCTCGGTGAAGCTCTTGTCGGCGGTGACGTCGGCTTCCGGGACGTCGGCCACCTCGTTCAGGATCTCGGCGAGGCCGGCCAGGATCTCGGCGGTGTCAGGCACTGGGGTTCCTTTCGGGAGGGAGTCACACCGGCCGGGTCGGCCGGTACGGATGGGACGTTACGGGGCGAGCACGACCTGGCCCGCGTAGGCGAGGCCGGAGCCGAAGCCGAGCAGCAGCACCGGCGCGCCCGACGGGATCTCGCCGCGCTCGACCATGCGCGACATGGCGAGCGGGATGGTGGCCGCGCTGGTGTTGCCGCTCGTGACGATGTCGCGGGCGACCTTCTCGTCGGGCAGGCCGAGACGGCGGGCGATCGCGTCGATGATCCGCAGGTTCGCCTGGTGCGGGATGAACGCGGCGAGCTCCTCCGGCTTCACCCCGGCGCGGCGGCACGCCTCGAGCGCGATCGGCGCCATCGTGCCGGTGGCCCAGCGGTAGACCGCCTGGCCGTCCTGGCGGAAGAAGCGGGTCTGCTCGTCGATGGCGACCGAGTCGTACTGCGCGCCGTCGCTGCCCCAGACGGCCGGGCCGAAGCCGGGCACGTCGGACGACCCGATCACCGCGGCGCCCGCGGCGTCACCGAGGATGATGCAGGTGCTGCGGTCGGTCATGTCGAGCCAGCCGCTGAACCGCTCGGACGCGACGACGAGCACGTTCGTCGCCTGGCCGGCGCGGATCGCGGCCGACGCCGCGTTGATCGAGTAGACGAAGCCCGAGCAGCCGGAGCTGATGTCGTAAGCACCGGGCGCGTCGATGCCGAGCCGTGCGGCGAGGTTCGGCGCGGCGGCCGGCACCGGCGTCGGCATGGTGCAGGTGGCCACGAGCACCATGTCGATGTCGGTCGCGCCGACCCCCGCGCTCGCCAGGGCCTTGGACGCAGCCTGCTCGGCCATGTCGACGACGGTCTCGCCCGGGTCGGCCCAGCGGCGCTCGGCGATCCCGACCCGGCTCCTGATCCACGCGTCGTCGGTGTCGACGCCGCGGTCGATGAGGTCCTGGTTGGTGACGACATTGGCCGGGCGGTAGTGCCCGAGGCCGAGGATGCGGGTGTGCTCGGGTCCCTGGGCCGTCAGCAGCGGCATCAGTGGTCGCCGTCCGAGATGCGCACGAGCGGCAGGCCGGCGCCGACGATGTCGCCGTCGTGCCGCAGCCACTCGTCCAGCACGCCGTCGATGGGGGCGACGATCGCGTGCTCGTCGCGGTTGGTGCGCACGACGCCGAGCGGCTGGCCGTTGCGCACGCGGTCGCCCTCGGTGAGGCCCTCAACGGGTGTGAAGACACCCTTCACCGGCGTGACGACCATGCGGAAGGGCAGGAAGTGCTCGCCCTGACCGTGCTGCGGGCGGCTGTCCATCAGGCGGCCGGCGGCGGCGAGGTCGTCCGGGGTCTTGATGGCGAGCAGCTCGACACCCGGCAGCTCACGCTTGGCGATGCCGGTGAGCGTGCCGCCCGGTGCCAGTTCGAGCGCCGCGGTGACGCCGAGGTCGCGGCAGGTCGCGAGGCAGAGGTCCCAGCGCACCGGGAGGGTCACCTGTCGCACCAGGCGGGCGATGAGGTCGCCACCGGTCGTGACCGCGCGGCCGTCGGCGTTCGACAGCAGGATCGGCCGTGGGTCGGCGATGTCGATCTGGTCGGCGAACGACGCGAGCGTCTCCTCCGCCGAGGCCATGTAGTGGGTGTGGAAGGCGCCGGCGACAGCGAGCGGGCGCACGCGGGCGCCGGCGGGCGGCTCGGCGGCGAGCTTCTCGAGGTCGTCGAGCGAGCCGGCGGCGACGATCTGCCCGGCGCCGTTCCGGTTCGCCGGCACCAGTCCGGCCGCCTCGATCGCGGCGGCCACCTCGTCCGGGTCGCCACCGAGCAGGGCTGCCATGCCGGTCGGCGTGAGGGCGCATGCGGCGGCCATCGCGGCACCGCGCCGGGCGGCGAAGGCGACGGCGTCCTCACCGCGCAGGGCGCCGCTGACGGCGGCCGCGGTCAGCTCGCCGACGCTGTGGCCGGCGACGACGCGCTCACCGGACGCGTCCAGCCCGAGCTGCTCGGCGACGATCACGCCGAGCGCGACGAGCAGCGGCTGAGTGACGGCGGTGTCCTTGATCTCGTCGGCGTCGGCCGTGGTGCCGAGCCGCAGGAGGTCGAGCCCGGTGACCTCGCTGAAGGCACCGACACGCTCAGTGACACCCGGGAGGTCGAGCCACGGCGTGAGCATGCCGGGCGTCTGCGAACCCTGACCTGGAGCGAAGACGGCGATCACGTCATCCACTCTGATGCGTCCGCACCATCCCGGGCGACCGCGACACGGACAGGGTTTCCGGCGGGTCGTTGTAGGAAGTCTCCAATACCGGGCAGTATGTGCGGCCTCTGAGCCGGTGTGTGTTGGAGATTACCTCTACGTTTCCAGCCGGCCGAGCATGAGCGCGACGCGCAGCGTCAGCGCGCCGCGGGGGTCGGTGGGCGACTCGCCGGACACCTCGGCGACACGGCGCAGCCGGTACCGCACCGTGTTGGCGTGCACGAAGAGTGACCGGGCGGTGGCCTCGAGGGCGCCTCCGGAGTCGAGGAACGCGCCGACGGTCTCCATCAGCACGTCGTCGGCCTCGCGCAGCGGGCGGAAGACCTGCTCGACGAGCTCGGTGCGCGCCTCGTCGTCGCCCGCGAGCGCCCGCTCGGGCAGCAGCGCCTGCGAGCTCACCGGACGCGGCGCGCCGGGCCATGCCCCGACGGCGCGCAGTCCGCTCAGCGCCGAGCGGGCGGCCGACGGCGCCTCGACGAGGTCGGTGACCTGCGGGCCGGCGACGACGGGTCCGTCGCCGAAGCAGTCGACCAGGTCGCCCGCGACCGCGATCGGGTCGGCGCTGCCACCGACCAGCACGACGAGACGACCCGCGTGCACGCCGGCCATCGCGTCGAACCCGGCGCGCTGGGCGCGGGCGTGCACGAGGTCGAGGGCCGCGGCGGCCTCGCCGTCGGGGGCGGAGCCGACGACGACCGCGACGGGGGTGCCGGTCGTCCAGCCGAAGGCGGCGAGCTGGCTCGGCAACGGGTCGCCGACGGCCGAGCCGCGCACGAGGTTGTCGATCACCAGGGCCTCGAGGCGTTCGTCCCACGAGCCGCGGTTCTCGGCGGCGGACGCGTACACGCGCGCGGCGGCGAACGCGATCTCGCGGGCGAAGCGCAGCAGCTCCTTCTCGACGGTGTCCCGGTCGGCGTCGACGGCCAGCGCGGGCAGGTTCTCCTCGGCGACGAACATCGTGAGCCGGATCAGCTCGACGGTCTGCTGCAGGCTCATCGCCCGCGCCATCGCCTTCGGTGCGGTGGCGAAGACGTCGCCGGTCATGCGCAGCACGTCGTCCTCGGTGCGCAGCCATTCGACGTAGCTCTGCAGACCCGCCTGGGCGACGAGGGTGACCCACGAGCGCTGGTCGGCCGGTAGCTCGCGGAACCACGACAACTCCTCGTCCATGCGGGCGACGCTGAGCGTGGCGAGCCGGCCCGCGGCCTGCTCGATGCTGCGGATCGTGTCCGGGTGCAGGGCGGGCCGGGCGAGCCGGGGGTCGGTCGCGCTGCGTGCCACGGTGTCAGCGTCTCACCCGCGTCGATAGCGTGTGTGCATGGTGGACGCGGGAGCGCGCGATCCGGTCGCGGATCTGAAGCAGATCGCGTTCCTGCTCGAGCGGGCGCGCGAGCCCACGTATCGCGTGCGGGCGTTCCGGACGGCGGCGGCGCGGGTGGCCGAGCTGGCGCCCGGGGAGGTCGCCGAGCGGTCGTCGGCCGGCACGCTGACCGAGCTGCACGGCATCGGCGACGTCACCGCGCGCTGCATCACCGAGTCGCTGGCCGGCGAGGTGCCCGTGTACCTGCGGCGGCTCGAGGCGACCGAGGGCACGCCCATCGACGAGCAGACCGCCGCCGTGCGCGCGGCGCTGCGCGGCGACCTGCACACGCACTCCGACTGGTCCGACGGCGGGTCGCCGATCGACGAGATGGCCCGCACGGCGAAGGCGCTCGGCCACGAGTACAGCGTGCTCACCGACCACTCGCCACGGCTGAAGGTGGCCAACGGGCTGTCGGCGGATCGGCTGCAACAGCAGTTGAGGGTGGTGGCCGAGCTCAACGAGGGGTTCGGCGACGGCTACCAGCTGCTGACCGGCATCGAGGTCGACATCAACGAGGACGGCACGCTCGACCAGACGCCGGCGCTGCTGCGGTCGCTCGCCGTGGTGGTCGCCTCGGTGCACTCGAAGCTCCGTTCGCCGTCGAGCGAGATGACGCCCCGCATGATCGCCGCCATCTCGAACCCCAACACCGACGTGCTGGGTCACTGCACCGGGCGGCTCGTGACGGGCGGTCGGGGGCAGCGTCCCGAGTCGACCTTCGACGCCGAACTGGTCTTCGCGGCGTGCGCGCAGTTCGGTGTCGCCGTCGAGATCAACTCGCGTCCCGAGCGGCTGGACCCGCCGAAGCGCCTGCTGCGACTGGCGGTCGAGGCCGGGTGCCTGTTCGCGATCGACACGGACGCGCACGCCCCGGGCCAGCTCGACTGGCAGCTCAACGGCTGTGAACGGGCGGCGCGCTGCGGCGTGCCGATCGAGCGCATCGTCAACACCTGGACGCAGGCCGACCTGCTGGCCTGGACGGCCGACCACTCCGCGCGGCCGGCGTCGTGAGGGTGGTGCGGGCGGCCGACCGGTACCGGGTCGAGCACGACGGGATCACGTCGTGGCACTGCTTCAGCGCGGGCGCGCACTACGACCCCGACAACACGGCGTTCGGCCGCGTGATCGCCGTCGACGAGCACCTCGTCGCACCCGGTGCGGGCTTCGACTGGCACGCCCACGCCGCCGGGGTGCGGATCATCAGCTGGGTGCTCGAGGGTCTGCTGCGGCACGAGGACGATGACGGCGCCGCGCTCGAAATCGGGCCGGGGGAGGTGCTCGTCCAGGTGACGGGTGACGGGTTGCGGCACCGCGAGACGAACGCCGCTCCACAGCCGTTGCGGTTCGTCCAGACCGCCGTGCTCGACGACGGTCCGCAACATCTGTGGAGTGGCGAGCCGGACGCGTCCGGGTTGGTCGTGGTGCGTGACCGCGCGACCGTCAGGGGACACTGCTTCGTCGCCCGGGGGTCGTTCGTCGTCGACGGCACGACGCTGCGGGAGGGTGACTCGGCACGGCTGCGCGAGGCGGCGCAGGCCGACGGTGCCGGGGAACTGCTGGTGGTCGCCGCGGAGTAGACAGGACTGCATGCGCACTGTCGATCTCAACGGACTCACCGTCAGCGCCCAGGGCCTCGGCTGCATGGGCATGTCCGAGTGGTACGGCGCCGGTGACTGGGACGAGTCGATCGCCACCATCCACCGCGCGCTCGAGCTCGGCGTCACCTTCCTCGACACCGCCGACGTCTACGGCGCCGGTCACAACGAGGTGCTGGTCGGCCGGGCGATCGCGACGGCGCCGGGCGGACGCGACCGGGTTCAGCTCGCGACCAAGTTCGGCATCGACCGCACGGCCGGCGACGACAAGCGGGTGATCCGCGGCGAGCGCGGCTACGTCAAGCGGTCGTGCGAGTCGTCGCTGCTGCGCCTCGGCGTCGACCACATCGACCTGTACTACCTGCACCGGCCGCCGCAGACGGCCGAGATCGAGGAGACCGTCGGTGCGATGGCCGAGTTGGTGCAGGAGGGCAAGGTGCGCCACCTCGGCCTGTCCGAGGTCGACGGCGACCTGCTGCGCCGGGCCCACGCGGTGCACCCGATCACCGCCGTGCAGAGCGAGTTCTCGCTGTGGACGCGCGACGTCGAGACCGTGGCACTGCCGGTGATGCGCGAGCTAGGGATCGGGCTGGTGCCCTACTCGCCGCTCGGACGCGGCTTCCTCACCGGCACCGTCGACCTCGCCTCGTTCGACGACAAGGACTTCCGCTCGCGCAACCCGCGCTTCGCCGGCGAGGCGGGGCAGCAGAACCTGCGCATCGTCGAGGCGGTGCGCGCGGTCGCCGCGCGGCACGGCGCCGCGCCGGCGCAGATCGCGCTCGCCTGGGTGCACGCGCAGGCCGAGCGGCTCGGCGTGCCGGTCGCGCCGATCCCCGGCACGAAGCGCCGGAAGTGGCTCGAGCAGAACGTCGCCGCCCTCGACATCGAGCTCACCGCCGACGACTTGGCCGAGCTCGACGGGCTCGCCGAGCAGGTGGTCGGCGCGCGCTACTGAGGTCTTGGCACTCTCGGGGGGAGAGTGCTAAAACAGAGGTGTTGCACGGTGTGTCGCCCGCCAGGGTGGCGGGCGGTGTTCCGAGGAGGTGAGCATCGTGCTCCGCTTCGACCCCTTCCGTGACCTCGACCGGATGACCGAGCAGCTGTTGGGGAGCCCTGCCGGTTCGGCCCGCGTCCCGCGCTTCATGCCGATGGACCTGTACCGCTCCGGTGACCACTACGTGCTGCACGCCGACCTGCCGGGCGTCGACCCGGGCTCGGTGCACGTGGAGGCCGAGAACGGCACGCTGACCATCCGGGCCGAGCGCTCCGAGCGCACCGAGGACGGTGTGCAGTGGATCGCCAGCGAGCGGTTCACCGGCACCTACCAGCGTCAGCTCGCCCTCGGCGACAACATCGACGCCGCCCGCATCGCCGCGACCTACGAGAACGGCGTGCTGACGGTGACGCTGCCCGTCGCCGAGCGCGCCAAGCCGCGCCGCATCGAGGTCAGCACCGCCGGCTCGAGCCACACGATCGACGCCCCCGCCTCGCGTCCAGCCGTCGACGCCTGACCCCTCCGAGTCGCAATCTTGTGCAGGGCGAGCGCAAACGCACGCGCGCCATGCACAAGATCCACCCCGGCTCCGCGATCTTGTGCAGGGCGCGCGCGAACGCACGCGCGCCATGCAGAAGATCGGCCCCGAACCCGGCGGACCCTCAGGCGTCGCCGCCCACGGTGCCGGTGCCGGCGGCGGCGACGGAGTCGAGCTGGTACTTCTCGAACGCCTGACGCGGCACCTCGGGGCCGACCTCGCCGCGGGACGCGAGCTGGGCGAGCGTGGCCACGACGATCGACTGGGCGTCGACGTGGAAGTACCGCCGGGCGGCGCCGCGGGTGTCGGCGAAGCCGAAGCCGTCGGTGCCGAGCGAGTACCAGGTGCCGGGCACCCAGCGGGCGATCTGGTCGGGCACGGCGCGCATGTAGTCCGACACCGCGATGACCGGGCCGGGCTCGTCCTGCAGCGCCGTGGTCACGAACGGCACCCGCGCGTCCTCGCCGGCCGACATGAGCGCGTCCTCCTCGCACTGGACCGCGTCGCGGCGCAGCTCGTTCCACGAGGTCACCGACCAGACGTCCGCGTCGACGCCCCACTCGGCGCCGAGCAGGTGCTGCGCCTCGAGCGCCCACGGCACCGCCACGCCGGACGCCAGGATCTGCGCCCGCGGGCGGCCGTCCTGCGGCTGCGCCGGCGAGTACTTGTACATGCCCTTGAGCAGCGCCGAGACGTCCAGCCCGGCCGGCTCCTTCGGCTGCACGATCGGCTCGTTGTAGATCGTCAGGTAGTAGAAGACGTCGCGGTCGGACACCGCGGGGGAGTCGTACGCGCCGACGCCGTACATGCGCTCGAGCCCGGCCCGGACGATGTGCGCGATCTCGAACGCGAACGCCGGGTCGTACGCGACGCACGCCGGGTTGGTCGACGCGAGCAGCAGCGAGTGCCCGTCGGCGTGCTGCAGCCCCTCGCCGGTCAGCGTCGTGCGGCCCGCCGTCGCACCGAGCACGAAGCCGCGTCCGAGCTGGTCGGCGAACTGCCAGAACTGGTCGCCGGTGCGCTGGAAGCCGAACTGCGAGTAGAAGATGTAGAACGGGATGGTCGGCGCGGCGTGGGTCGCGTACGACGTGCCCGCGGCGATCAGCGACGCGGTCGAGCCGGCCTCCGAGATGCCCTCGTGCAGGATCTGGCCCTGCTGCGACTCCTTGTACGACAGCAGCATGTCGCGGTCGACGGCGTCGTACTCCTGCCCGTGCGGCGAATAGATCTTGGCCGTCGGGAAGATCGCGTCGAGGCCGAAGGTGCGCGCCTCGTCCGGGATGATCGGGACGAACCGGTTGCCGATCTCCTTGTCCTTGATGAGGTCCTTGAACAGCCGCACCGTGGCCATGGTGGTGGCGATCTGCTGCTTGCCCGACCCGGCGCGCAGTTCGGCGTAGGCCTGCTCGCCCGGCAGGGTCAGGGGCTTCGATCGCACGACCCGCTTCGGGATCGCGCCGCCGAGCGCCGCCCGCCGCTCCTTCATGTACTGGATCTCGTCGGACTTCTCGCCCGGGTGGTAGTACGGCGGCAGGTCGGCCTCGAGGGCGGAGTCCGGGATCGGCAGGTAGAGCCGGTCACGGAAGGCCTTGAGGTCGGCCTTGGTCAGCTTCTTCATCTGGTGCGTGGCGTTGCGGCCCTCGAACGACTCGAGCGTCCAGCCCTTGATCGTCTTGGCCAGGAT
>NZ_JBQCEE010000145.1:0-9840 GCF_051960575.1 Jatrophihabitans sp. | reverse complement strand
TCGTCTCTTCACTGGACTTTCGCGCGTGGCCGAAAGGCCCTAATGTCGCACCAGTAGCCAGAGCGGACGCGGGGAGGCGGTTCTGTCTGCCACACCGTTCCGCCTTGTCTTCGACCCGACCGGGTCCGAGCTCGAGGCAGCCCTGGCCTGTGAGGCCTCGGTCTTCTATGACACGTACGCGAACACTGCGGACGAGCTCGAGCGTGAGTACGGCGAGTACTCGGCACAGACCGGGTTCCTCGCCGTGCTCGACGGCCGCGGCACCGCCACGGCGACGCTGCGCTTCATCGCGCCCGGCCCGGCCGGCCTGAAGACGCTGAACGACGCCGCGCGTCGCCCCTGGCAGGTCGACGGCCTGCGCTCGGCGCGCGCCGCCGGCATCGACCCGGCACGCACCTGGGACGTCGCCACCATCGCCGTCCGCCGCGGTCGCGGCAGCGGCGGCCTGATGGCGGCGGCGCTCTACCACGGCCTGTTCCGCGCGACCCAGGCCAACGACGCCCCGTGGATCGTCATGATGATGGACGAGCGAGCCCGGCGGCTGCTGCACGCGGCCGGCGTCGGCACCCGGGCGCTGCCCGGCACCAGGCCGGGTGACTACCTCGGCTCGCCGAACACCACCCCGCTGTGGGGGCACCTGCCGACCCTCGCCGAGGCGCAGCGCCGCGACAACGTCGAGCAGTACCGGCTGCTGAACCTCGGCGTCGGTCTCGACGGCGTCACGCTGCCGATCGACTGGGTCTGGACGCGCCGGGGCGCCGACGAGCTCGTCGCCCGCCGCGCCGCCCTGCTGTCGGGCGTCAGGCTCCCGGCCGTCAGCTGACCTCGTCCGGCCGCGACCTGGTGCGGTCCGCCGCCGGGCCATCGGGCCCTGGCCGCGCGGCCGGACGGCCGCAGGCTCGAGGCCTCGGTCGTTCGGGCTCCTACCGGGCCGCCGACGCCGGCGCGCACTGGCCGGTGCCGGCCGAGGACGTCGTGTGCGCCGTCTCGTTCGCCGCCGCGCGTGCCCGCGCCCTCGGCATTACGCCGACCCGGCTGGTGCTGCTCGGGCACTCGGCCGGCGCGCAGCTCGCGGCGGTCGCCGGGCTGACGCCCGACCGGCTCCGCGGCAACTGCCCGTACCCCGCAGCGGCGGCGGACGCGGTGATCGGACTGGCCGGGCCCTACGACGTCCTGCGCATACCCGACGCCGCGCGGCCACTGCTGCCCGACGACCCGACCCGGGCACCGGCGTCATGGCGGGCCGCCGACCCGATGGACCTCGCCGGACTGCGGCCGTCGGTGCCGTTCCTGCTGGCGCACGGCACGACGGACAGCACGGTGCCGCCCGAGTTCACCGACCGGTTCGCCACCGCCCTGCGCACCGGCGGGCACCCGGTGGCGGTCGTCCATGTCCCCGGCGTCGACCATGCCGGCCTCTACACCGCGGACGTCGCCGTACCGATCGTGCTGCCGTGGCTCGCCGCGCCGACACGGTGACGCGCGGGGCCCTTCACGGCGTCCAGGTGCGTCGAAGCCGCGCCGCGCGCAGCACCGCGACCACCTCGTCGTCGTCGAGCTGGCTGAAGTCGGCGTAGGCCTGCCCGACCGCGACGAAGTCCGTCGGGCGCTCGGGACAGATGACACGGTCGGCGTCGGGCAGCAGCACCGTGTCGACGTCCGGCGGGCCGACGGGCACGGCCACGACCACCTCGGCCGCGCCCCGCGCGCGCACGACCTGGCAGGCGGCCCGCGCCGTCGACCCGGTCGCGACCCCGTCGTCGACGATGACAACGGTGCGACCCTCGAGCGGCGCGGCGGGATGCTCCGTCCGGAACCGCGCTGCGGCCCGCTCCAGTTCGGCCCGTGCGCGCTTCTCGCCGCGCCGCACCTCGTCCGGGCCGATCAGGCGCGCCAGCCGCTCGTCGACGACCAGCACGCCGGCCTCGCCCACCGCGCCGGCGGCCAGTTCCGGCTGGCCGGGCGTGCGGATCTTGCGCACGAGCACGACGTCGAGCGGTGCGCCGATCGCCCGGGCGACCTCGTCCGCCACCGGCACGCTGCCCCGCGGCAGCCCGACGACGACCACGCCGTCGCCGGTGATGCCCGCGGCCTCGACCGAAGCACCCAGCCGGCGGCCGGCATCCGCCCGATCGGCGAACCGCATGCTGCCCTCCTCGCGCGTGCACTCGGCCACCGGTGCGCACGCTCCCACGTCGGCGGCCGGCATCCACCGTCGCCCGGGACCCGTTGCGCCGACAGAGCCGAACGGCGCGTCCGGGCCCTGCTCGGGACGAGCGGGACCAGCCGGTGACCGAAGGCCCTGACCGGCCGTTCCTCCCGGACGGACGGTGGAGGCGCACGTGTCGATCCGGGTCATGGAGGTGGCGCATGTCCACGTCGATGGAGCACGGCGGGCGACCGGTCGTCCCCTCGTCCGTCACGCCCGACGCGGCGATGTCGGCGGAGCGGGACGCGGCCCGCAAACGCCTGGAGCGCAGGAACAAGTTCCGCGGCGACCTCGTCGGCTACCTGGCGATCAACGCGTTCCTGGTCGGGATCTGGGCGGCATCGGGGTTCGGCTACTTCTGGCCCGGCTGGATCCTCGGCGGTTGGGGTCTCCTGCTGCTGCTCGACGCGTGGAACGTCTACTTTCGGCACCCGGTCACCGAGGCCGACATCGACCGGGAGCTCTCCCGGCGGAAGTGATCGCGAGAGGTCGACATCGTCGACGTCCCGGGCGTCACATTGGCGGTGGCGGTGGGATTCGAACCCACGGTGGCTGTTAACCACACACGCTTTCGAGGCGTGCTCCTTTGGCCGCTCGGACACGCCACCGCCGACGAGGTTACAGCACCCCCGCGCGGGGTTCGGGCGGGGTGAGGCCGGTGGCCGCTCGGTCGGCGAGGACCGTCTCGCCGGCGGGTGAGGCCTGCGCCCAGGCCTTCGCCAGATGCGGCACGGCGTACGGGTCGAACTCGGCGAGCAGGCGCTCGAGGCGGGCCTGGTCGAGGCGGCTGATCACCGAGCCGCTCTCCTGCGCGTCCCGCACACACTTCGCGAGCGTGAAGCAGGACGAGGTGAGGAAGACGGTGCCGAGGGCGAGGAAGGCGCGGGCCCAGCCGGAGAGCGGCAGGTACCACTCGCCGATGAGCATCGACATGAGGGCGAGCCCGAACGCGATGGCGGCCTGGGCGTAGAAGGCGGTGGTGTTCTTCGGGGCAGTGGGTGTCGTCATGCGGCAAGCGTCGCGGCCGCGGCCGCCACGGGCCTGAGCACTCCTACTCGATCCGGGTTGGGTACTCGTCCCCGATCCCGAAGGTCAGCGCCGCTCGGCGAAGAACGCCTGCAGCAACGCGCCGCACTCGTCCTCGCGCACGCCGCCGACGACCTCGGGGCGGTGGTTCAACCGCCGGTCGCGGACGACGTCCCAGAGAGATCCCACCGCGCCGGCCTTCGGGTCCCAGGCGCCGAAGACGAGCCGCGCGACCCGGGCGAGCACGAGCGCGCCGGCGCACATCGTGCACGGCTCGAGGGTCACGGCCAGCGTGCAGCCGGTGAGCTGCCAGTCACCGAGCACCGCGCCGGCGCGGCGCAGCGCGAGCACCTCGGCGTGCGCGGTCGGGTCGCCGAGCAGCACCCGCTCGTTGTGGGCGGACGCGAGCACCTCGCCGTCCGGCGCGAGCACCACCGCACCGATCGGGACCTCCCCCGAGCCGATCGCGGCGCGCGCGACGTCCAGCGCGGCACCGATCGCCGCGTCGTCCTGGGCGGTCACCCGCGCAGGTCGTCGAGCAGGTCGGCGCAGCCCGCCTTCTCGCACACGGCCACGAGCACGTCGATCGGCAGCGTGCCCGGGTGCACGCTCATGTCGATGAGGTCACCGGGGTCGGTGCCGAGGTCCTCGACGACGGCGGCATCGCCGAACGGCACGCTCTCGTGCAGCGGCGGCACCTCGTCCTCGTCGTCGTCCTCGTCGTCGACCGCAGCGCCTCGCCGCGACGCCACCGCCGGCTCGAGGTCCTCGGCGAGCATCGCCGCGAGCGGGTAGCTGTCGGCCGCGTGCCCGTCGGTGAGGAACACCCGCACCTCGTCGTCGAGCCGCACGATCGCGGCGAACTCGTCGTCCTGCTCGATGAGCAGCAGACGCACCGTGCCGTCGTGCTCGGCGAGCAGCTCGCCCAGCTCGGCGACCGACTCGCAGTCGTCGACCGACTCCTCCTGGGCCCGCCACCGACCACCGGCGCGGGTGAGCACCGCGGCGAACGCCGCCATCAGCGACCCACGCCGAGCATCTGGGTCGCGCGCTCGTACTCGTCGCGCAGACCGAGCCGGTCGAAGAGGGCATCGACCATCTCTTCGGGCAGGGCGTCGTCGTCCTCGAGCAGGTCCTCCATCTCCTCCTCCGACACGTCGAGGTCGTCGAACAGTTCGAGGTCGCCGATCGGCCACGCCTCGTCGAGCTCGTCGTCGGCGGGCGGCTCCTCGCCGAGCCGCGTCAGCACCTGTTCGGCGAGGTCGAACTCGACGGCGGCGGTGAGGTCCGAGAGCACGAGCGAGACGCGGCGACCCTCCTGCCGTGCGAGCACGAAGAACTCCTCGGGGACGCAGGCGATCAGGAACGGCCCGCCCTCGGGCGGCTGCGCACGCAGGGCCTGCAACAGCACGCCGAGATCGCCCAGCACGGTCGGCGGCATGGCCTCGACCCGCCACTGGGCGCCGTCGCGGAACGCCGCGACCGCGAACCCCTGCTTCGCCATGCCTGCCTCCTCCGGGTCCGTGCGCCAAGGTCCGGGGCGTCACGATCCTGACACGGTGCACCTTGCCCGCGGAAGGTGTGACCGCACGAAGCGTTACCGTCGCCGGGTGCGATCCCAGGGCCCCGAACCGCGATGACGTCGAGCTTCCGGCGCGTCGCCGTCCTCGGGCTCGGCCTGATCGGCGGCTCGCTGCTGCACGCCCTGCGTCTCACCAGCGCCGAGGTCGTCGGCTACGACGTCGACCCGTCGACCGCGGCCGCCGTGAGCGCGTCCGGGTTCTCGGTCGCGGCGTCCGACGCGGAGGCCGTCGCCGGGGCCGACCTCGTCGTGCTCGCGATGCCGCTGCCCGACGTCGAGGCCGCGCTGCGCTCGGTGGCGCCGCACCTGCCGGCGACGGCGGTGCTCACCGATGTCGGCACCCTGAAACGACCGGTGCTCGACGCGGTGCGCGCGATCGCGCCGGGGACGGCCTTCGTCGGCGGACATCCGCTCGCCGGCGTCGAGGACACCGGCTGGGCCGCCGCCGACCCCTTGCTCTTCCGGGACGCACCGTGGGCGCTCGTGCTCGAGGACGACACCCCCCTGGACGCCTGGTTGCGGCTGGCCGAGCTGGTCTGCGACCTCGGTGCCCGCCCGGTACCCACCTCCGCGGCCGAGCAGGACGCCGCGGTCGCGCGCGTCATCGGCCTGCCGCACGTGCTCGCCGAGGCGCTGGCGCTGACGGGGCTCGCCGGCGGGCCGCTCGGGCTCTCGCTCGCCGCGGGCTCGTACCGCTCGGGTTCGCGGGTCGCCCGCACGCGTCCGGCGCTCGTGGCGACCTGGTGCGACGACAACCCGGCGCTCGTGACGGCGCTCGACGACGCCATCGCCCGGTTGGTGCGTGCCCGCGACGAGCTGGCGGCCGACGGCTCGGTGCTCGAGCTCGCCACCGCCGGGCACGACGCCCGCATCCACTGGGAGCAGCGCCGCTTCGACCCGGTCGAGCTGCCGGCCGACCGTGAGCACCTGCGCGCGCACGGGGCCGGCGGGGGCTGGGTCACCGCGGTGCTGCGCACCGAGGGCGGCGTCCGGATGCTCGGCATGCGCCCGGTCGACGCCTGACCCGTTCGAACGGCGCACGGCGACCCCGGAAGCGGCCCGGAACGTGAAGAGATCGACCAGAGCGGGCCGTGTTCGGCCGTCCCGCTCCAGTCGATCCACTCTGGTTTCGCTCGCGACCCCGCGCGTGGTTTCACCGGTCGCAAAAAAATCTAACGCGGCCGTGTGAGGTGGGTCGCTGACCAGGGCCGGGTGAAACCTCGGCCGACCATCCCCTATGCTGGTCACGTCCTCGAGTGGGGCTAGCATGGAGCGGTTCGCCCGAAACGGCGAGCGAGCCGCCCTCATCGTCTAGAGGCCCAGGACGCCGCCCTTTCAAGGCGGTAGCACGGGTTCGAATCCCGTTGGGGGCACGGCCTCACCAGTCGTACCGAGCAGTATCGAGGCCCCGTAGCGCAGTCGGTTAGCGTGCCGCCCTGTCACGGCGGAGGTCGCGGGTTCGAGTCCCGTCGGGGTCGCCAGTCACGAAGGCTCCCGGTCACCAGACCGGGAGCCTTCGTCGCGTCCGCCCCCGCGAGAGGAGCGCCGCCGTGCCCCCACCCCGCCTGCTCGTCGTCGCCCACGGCACCGCGTCCCCTGCCGGTGCCGCGACGACCCGTGCGCTGGTCGACGCCGTCCGCGCCGCCCGGCGGGAGATCCGCGTGGACCTGTGCTTCCTCGACGTCATCGGCCCGACGCTGGCCGAGTCGCTTGACGCATCGCCCACCGTGGTCGTCCCCCTGCTGCTGTCGACCGGCTTCCACGTGCAGAGCGACATCCCCGCCGCCACCGCGGGCCACCCCGCCACGCGCGTCGCCGCGCACCTCGGCCCCCACCCGCTGGTGCTCGACGCCGTCGCCGACCGCCTGGCGGCCGCCCGCACGCAGCAGCCGGCGAGCACGTTCCTCGTCGCCGCTGGCTCGAGCCGTCTCGAGGCACGGCAGGAGCTGGACGCCGCGGCGCGGGCCCTGGGCGAACGGCTCGGCCGGCCGGTGACCGTGTTGACGATGGCCGACGACCTCCGCGCGGCCTTCGCCGCCGCGCCGCCCCCGGTCGAGGCCGCGGCCTACCTGCTCGCCGAGGGCCGCTTCACCGGCGTCCTGGCAGCCGCAGGGCGGGGGCTCGCGACGGTCGGCGCACCCCTCGGGGTGCACCCCGCACTGGTCGAGCTGGTCTGGCGCCGCTACGACGAAGTGGCCCCGGACTGATCGGGTAGGCTTTCGCAGGCACGTGCGCGGCACGGGCAGCAACAGGTACGGCCAGGTAGCTCAGCTGGTACGAGCGACCGCCTGAAAAGCGGTAGGTCGGCGGTTCGATCCCGCCCCTGGCCACACAGCAGCAGGCCCCTCGGGGCCGACCGTCAGCCGTGACGCGGCTGCCGCCTCACAACGAGGGCCGACCGGCGTCGATCGCGGTCACGATGCGCGGCCGTCCGGCGGGCGTCAGCCAGGCGACGACGCGGCGCAGCTGCACCAGCGGCAGGGCGACGCAGCCGTCGGTGGGCCCGCCGCCGGCCACGTGCAGGAAGTAGCCCGAGCCGGCACCGACGCGCGGGTGCGCCGTGTTGTAGTCGATGAGGACGGCGAGGCGCATCCAGCCGTCGCGGCCGAGGAACATCTCGCCGGTGCGGGCCAGGCGGTTGTACTGCCGCGGCGCGTTGCTCCACCCGTCCCCCGGCCGGAGGCGGTGGTAGGCGAGACGGGTGATGCGGCCGCCGGTGTCGGCGTCGCGTCCGAAGGCCTGGGTGAGGCCGAAGCTGCCGATCGGTGTGGCGGGGAAGCCCTCGCGCGGGTGGGTCGTCAGCCCCGACGCCCCGACGTGCGCCGTGAACGGCCCGGCGACGAGCGTCCAGGGCTGCCCGACGGCAGGCCGCTGCCAGAGCAGCACGCGGGCCGTCGTGGCGCGGCGGTCGTGTGCGACGACCGACACGACCTGCAGCGCGTCGCCCGGATCGCCGGGGAACGGGGTCGGTGCCGGCTTCACGGCCGGTGCCGGCGGCGGCGTGGTGGTCGGTGATGCCGGGTGGCTGGTACCGATCGCCGGTCGCAGGCCGCCGGTGTCGGTCGAGGCCGGCGGCGGCCCGGCGAGCAGCGCGACGGCGAACAGCAGCCCGAACAGGGCAGTGATGAGCCGGCGCACGGAGATCCCATCGGCGAGACGCCGCAGCGGTGAAGTCCGCCGTTGCGCATGTCGAGGCATCCGACCACCATGGCTGCCACCACGGCGGACGAGGGACGGGCGCTCATGAACGGCACAGACAGGACGATCCGCGCAGGTCGGCAGCGCGCCACCATCGAGGGCGACTTCGTGGTCTTCCTGATCGGCGCCCGGTTCGACCCGAAGCACCCGATCCGCTGCTTCCGCGACCTCGGCGGCCGCCGCGGGATGCGTCACATGCTGAGGTACCTCAGCGAGCGGCCGGAGAAGGGGCTGCTCGGCTACGAGATGGGGCTGCCCACCATCGTCCAGTACTGGCGGTCCTTCGAGCACCTCGAGGCGTTCGCCCGCGACGAGGCCGACCCGCACCTCGCCGCCTGGCGGGGGTACTGGAAGCGCGTCGGCAGCGATCCGCGCAGCGGCATCTGGCACGAGACCTACCTCGTCCGCGCCGGTGAGTACGAGGCGATCGACGCCAACATGCCCGCCTTCGGGCTGGGCAAGGCCGGCACGCTGGAGCCGCTCGCCGCCTCGAGTTCCGCCCGGCTGCGCATCCGCCGACGCACCGAGGACGCCGCCGGCCCGGTGACGTCCGGGCGGACGGCGGACCCTGAGCCGCGCCAGGTGGCCGACCCGGTTTAGCCCTCCGGTCGCACGGGGCACGGTCTGGTCATGAGCGAGACGCCGAACCTGGACGACGTGATCATCCCCGAGGAGCAGGCCATCCCGGACCACCGGGCGCACGCGAAGACGCCGGCCCACCTCAACGACGACGAGTTGGCCCGGCGCACCGAGCAGGAGCGCATCGCTGCGGGGATCGACGACTACGACCCGGACGACGTGCCTTCCGCCACGGAGTGACCGTCACTGGCTGTGGGCGTCGTACACGGCCTGGAAGGCGCGCTCGACCGCGGGGTGGTCGGCCATCACCTTGCGCAGCTTGTCGTTCTCGATGCGCAGGCCGGCCACGCGGTCGGACGAGGTGACCGTCGCCTTGCGCTGGCCCCCACCGATGAGCGCCATCTCGCCAATGATGTCGCCGACGCCGACGGTTGCGATCTGCTCGCGTCCGGCGAAGACACGCGCCTGTCCCTGCGTGAGCACGTAGCACGCGTCGGCGGGGATGCCCTCCTGCACGAGCGGCCAGCCCGCCGGCAGATGGAACTCGCCGCCGGCGTCGATGAGCGCCTTGAGGTCGTCCTCGCTGCACTGCGAGAAGGCGGGGAACCCCCGCAGCGTGGTGAGCCATTCGCGCTTGTTGGAGCCGTGCGCCATGTGCGGACCTCTTCCTCGCCCCGGTGAGGGGCGGCCGACGGAGCCTGCTCGGAGCGTAATGAACACGGCAGCGCCCCGCGATCCGAGCGGGATCACGGGGCGCTGCGACGAGCGGGTGGCTACCGGATTTGCGCGTGGGTGGCGCGTCCGGCGTCCTCGCCGGCCGTGCTCTCGTCCGGCGCGGCGGCGCCGACCGGCAGCTCCACGTCCGTGACCGCGGCAGCGGCCGCAGCCTCGGCGGCGGCCCGGGCCTGCTGGCCGGACATCGTGCGCAGCGGCACCTCCTTCATGAACAGCGAGAGGACGAACGCGGCCACCAGCACGATGGCACCGACGGTGAACACGAGGTCCATCGCGTCCGAGAACCCGACCAGGAACGGGTGGGCCAGGACGCTCTCGATGTGGTGCAGGAACGAGGTGTCGTTCAGGCTGCCCGTGCCACCGGTGATCAGCTTGAGCTGGTCGGGGTGCGCTGCGGCAGCCTGCTTGAAGGCGTCCGTGCCCTGCGCCTTGGCGTACTCCGTCGGGATGTTGTGCCCGGCCGAGGTGAACAGGATCGACAGGAAGACCGCGGTGCCCAGCGTGCCGCCGA
>NZ_JBQCEE010000144.1:0-19426 GCF_051960575.1 Jatrophihabitans sp. | reverse complement strand
CCGGTTTCCGGTCCCGTAAACGAGCCACACCAGGGGGTTTCGCGATCAGCTGTTGTGGGCGATGTCGTCCCAGCCCTCGACCTCGCTCGGCTTGCGCGGGGCGGGGCCGACGTAGCGGGCGGACGGGCGCACGAGGCGTCCGGTGCGCTTCTGCTCCATGATGTGCGCCGACCAGCCTGCGGTGCGGGCCGAGCTGAACATCGCGGGCATCATGTGCGGCGGCACCTCGGCGAAGTCGAGGATGACGGCGGCCCAGAACTCGACGTTGGTCTCGATCGCACGGTCGGGACGGCGCTCGCGGAGTTCCGCGAGGGCGGCCTGCTCGAGGGCGTTCGCGGCCTCGAAGCGCGGCGCGTTGAGCTCCTTGCAGGTGCGGCGCAGCACGCGGGCGCGGGGGTCCTCGGCGCGGTAGACGCGGTGGCCGAAGCCCATCATCCGCTCGCCGCGGTCGAGGATGCCCTTGACGACCTTGCTGGCGTCGTCGCTCTTCTCGACCTCCTCGATCATCGGCAGCACGCGGGCCGGGGCGCCGCCGTGCAGCGGGCCGCTCATGGCACCGATCGCGCCGGACATCGCTGCGGCGACATCGGCGCCGGTCGAGGCGATGACGCGGGCGGTGAAGGTCGAGGCGTTCATGCCGTGCTCGGCGGCCGACACGAAGTACGCGTCGACGGCGCGCACGTGCGCCGGGTCGGGCTCGCCGCGCCAGCGGGTCATGAACCGCTCGACGATGGTCGTGCACTGGTCGATGCGCGACTGCGGCACGGCCGGCGTCGAGACGCCGCGCGCAGACTGGGCCACGTACGACAGCGCCATGACGGCCGCGCGGGCGAGCTGCTCGCGAGCCTCCTCGTCGCTGATGTCGAGCAGCGGCCGGTAGCCCCAGATCGGCGAGAGCATGGCCAGCGCGGCCTGCACGTCGACACGCACGTCACCGGTGTGCACCGGGATCGGGAACGGCTCGGCGGGCGGCAGGCCCGGGCCGAACTTGCCGTCGACCAGCAGGGCCCACACGTTGCCGAAGGTGACCTGACCGACGAGGTCCTCGATGTCGACGCCGCGATAGCGCAGCGCGCCGCCGTCCTTGTCCGGTTCGGCGATCTCGGTCTCGAAGGCGATGACGCCTTCCAGACCCGGGCTGTAGTCGCTGGCCATACCAAGCTCCGATCGGGTTCACGGGTCTCGCGGTGATGCTCGTCGCCCATTCTGCCCGCACCCGGCTTCGGCGCGATCAGCAGGTGCTCGCGGGATGAAACAATCGGAACGGTGACCGACCCGGCCGACCTGCGGCGCACCTACGACCGCGGCACCCTCGACGACGGCGCCGTCGCCGACACCTGGCTCGAGCAGTTCCGTCGCTGGTTCGATGCCGCGGTCGCCGATCCGGCCGTGCCCGAGGCGAACGCGATGCAGGTGGCGACGATCGATGCCGGTGGACGCCCGCAGGTGCGCACGGTGCTGCTCAAGGGCCTGGACGAGCGTGGCGTGGTCTTCTTCACCAACTACGACTCGGCCAAGGGACGCGCGCTGGCGGCCAACCCGTACGCCGCCGCGGTGCTGCTCTGGCACGCCCACGAGCGGCAGGTGCGCGTGAGCGGCCCGGTCGCCAGGGTCAGCGCGGCGGAGACCGAGGCGTACTTCCACTCGCGCCCACGCGGCTCGCAGGTCGGCGCGTGGGCGTCGCCGCAGAGCGAGGTGATCGCGTCCCGGGCCGAACTCGAGGCCCGCGAGCGCGAGATCGCCGAACGGTTCGGTGACGGCGAGATTCCGGTGCCGCCGTTCTGGGGCGGCTTCCGGATCACCCCCGAGCAGGTCGAGTTCTGGCAGGGCCGCCCCGACCGGTTGCACGACCGCATCCGGTACGTCCTCGACGGCGCCGACTGGCGGCGCGAACGGCTGGCGCCGTGAGCACGTCGTCCGACGACGGGCAGCCGAGCCCGACCGAGTGCGCGACGGACGCGCCAGACCCGGCCGAGGCGCCCGAGCAGGCACGATCCCTGCGCGGTCTGGTCGCCCGGCACGCCGTCGACACGCGTCCGCTCGCGATCCCGACCTACCGCCGCCTGCTCATCGGCCAGGCGACGTCGTTCGTCGGCTCGATGCTCACCCAGGTCGCGGTGCCGGTGCAGGTCTACGCGATCTCGTCCTCGTCGCTCGACGTGGGCCTGGTCGGGTTGGCGGGTCTCGTCCCCATCGTCGCGTTCGGCCTCTACGGCGGCGCGATCGCCGACGTCGTCGACCGCCGCACGCTGTACTTCTGGTCGTCGATCCTCGGCTGGGCCGTCACGCTCGCGCTGCTCGCGCAGACCCTCGTCGACGTGCGCAGCGTCTGGTTGATCCTCGCGCTGGTGGCCGTGCAGTCGGGCGCGTTCGCCGTCGCGTCGTCGGCCCGCGGCGCGATCATCCCGCGCATCGTGCCCACCGAACTGGTCGCGAGCGCGAACACGCTGAACTTCACCGTCGGCAACATCGGGCAGGTGATCGGCCCGCTGCTCGCCGGTGTGCTCGTCGCCCAGCCGCACGGCTTCGCGATCGCGTACGGCATCGACGCCGTGCTCTTCACCGCCGCGCTCTACTCGGTGCTGCGGCTGCCGTCGATCGCGCCCGACCAGAGCGGCCAGCGGCTCGGCCTGCGTTCGGTCGTCGAGGGCCTCGCCTTCATCGCCAAGCGGCCGGTGCTGTTCATGTCGTTCCTCGTCGACATCTGCGCGATGGTGCTGGCGATGCCGCGCGCGCTGTTCCCGGCGGTCGCCGCCGAGCGCTTCCACGGCACGGTCGGCCCGCTCTACGCGGCCATCGCGATCGGGTCGGTGATCGCCGGCCTCTCGAGCGGCTGGATCGGCCGCATCCACCGGCAGGGCCGCGCGCTTGTCGTCGCGATCATCGGCTGGGGCGCGGCGGTCGCCGTCTCGGGACTGGCCCACCGGCTGTGGCTGGTCGTCGCGCTGCTCGCACTCGCGGGTGCGGCCGACCTGGTGAGTGCCGTCTACCGGCAGACCATCCTGCAGACCTACGCGCCGGACGAGATGCGTGGACGCATGCAGGGTGTCTTCATCGCCGTGGTGGCCGGTGGTCCGCGCCTCGGCGACGCCCGCGCCGGCGCCACGGCCGCCGCGTCGTCGCCGCAGTTCTCCTGGGTCGCCGGCGGTGTCGCCTGCATGGCCGTCGTCGCCGTCGCGGGGTATCTGGTGCGTCCGTTCTGGAACTACGACACCCGCGACGACCTCGTCGTCGGTCAGGGTGTGGCCGAGGCGTCGAGTGTCGAGCCGGCCGCGTCGTCGTAGCGGCCCCGCGCGATCTCGACGACCGTCGAGGCCGTCGCGGCCGGGTCGTCCCAGTCGGTGACGTCGCGCCAGGTCGGCATGCCTGCGGTCAGGTCGGTGCGGACGAGCCCGGGCAGCACGTCGACGACGATCACGCCGGTGCCCTGCAGTGCGGCGGCGAGCGAGCCGGTGAAGATCGACAGCGCCCGCTTCGACACGGCGTAGCCGGTGTAGGTGCCGGTCTGCGTCGCAGCGCGGGCGAGGCTCGCGACGGTGACGACGTGCCCGCGTCCGCGGTCGACCATCGCGGGCAGCAGCGCGCGGGTGAGCACCATCGGCCCGCGCAGGTTGACCTCGACGACCCGCCACACCTCGTCCAGGTCGGCCTGCCAGAACGGCACCTCGCGCGACTCGATGATCGCCGCGTCGTTCACCAGCAGGTCGACCGCGCCGAGGTGCTGCTCGACGTGCATGACCATCCGCTCGACCGCGGCGGTGTCGGTGATGTCGGCGGCGACGGGGAAGCAGGGCACGCCGTACCGGTCGGTGAGCTCCTCGGCCGCCACGCGCACCTGCGGCCCGGTGCGGGCGATCAGCGCGAGCGACATGCCCTCGGCCGCGAGTGCCTCGGCGATCACGCGCCCGATGCCCCGCCCGGCGCCGCTGACGACGGCGACACGTCCGCGCAGGCTGACCATGCCGCCACCCTGCCACCCCGCGTCCGGACGTGTGTGGCGACGGCGCGGGCGGACACGCCGCGCAGACCCCCGCAGCGTCGCCACACACTGAGTGGGGGACGAGGTGCACTAGCGTCCGTGCGCATGGCACTCACGGGCGAGCAGTACAGCATCGCGGCCGGCCGGCACCGGGCCACCGTCGTCGAGGTCGGTGCCGGGCTGCGGGGTTACACCGTCGGCGGCGAGCTCGTCACCGGCAGCTACGGCGCCGACGTGCTGCCGCCGAAGGGCTGCGGCATCACGCTCGTGCCGTGGCCGAACCGCATCCGCGACGGCAAGTACTCCTTCGACGGCCGCGACCACCAGCTCGCGCTCACCGAGCCGAAGACGCAGACCGCGATCCACGGCCTCGGCCGGTGGGAGCGGTGGACACCGGTGAGGCAGACCCGCGGCCGCATCACGCTCGCGCTCGACGTCGTGCCGCAGACCGGCTACCCGTGGCCGGTGCACGCCGAGATCACGTACGCGCTGCACGCCGAGCGCGGCCTCACCGTCACCTTCACCGCGACGAACACCGGCAGTACCCGCATCCCCTTCGGCGCCGGCGCGCACCCCTACCTCTCGACGCGCGGCCGCCCGCTCGACGAGACCACGGTGAAGCTGCCCGCCGCGACCCAGCTGACGACCGACGACCAGCAGATCCCGACGGGGCGGCGCTCGGTCAAGGGCACGCCGGCCGACCTGCGCCGCGGCCGCCGGCTCGGCAGCGACCGATTCGACCACGGCTTCACCGACGTCACCTTCCGCGACGGCCGCGCCGTCGCCGAGGTGCGCACCCGCGCCGGCGGCGCGCAGCTGTGGGTCGACGAGCAGTGGACCTACCTGCAGCTGTTCACCCTGGACGCACTCGGCGACCACGGCCCGGCGGTGGCGATCGAGCCGATGACCTGCGCGCCGGACGCGTTCAACTCGGGCGACGGGCTGATCGTGCTCGAGCCGGGTCAGCGCTGGTCGGGCAGCTGGGGGATCATCCCCGCTTGACCTGCTCGAACGCGGCGAGCGCGGCCTGCCGCTCGGCGGCGTGGTCGACGATCGGCGCCGGGTAGTCCTTCGGCGGGTCGGGCAGCTCCCACGGCCGGTGCACGGCCTTGCCCGCGACCTCAAGCAACTCGGGGATCCAGCGCCGCACGTACTCGCCCTCGGGGTCGAACTTCTCGCCCTGCCCGACCGGGTTGAAGATCCGGAAGAACGGTGACGGGTCGGTGCCGGAGCCCGCGGTCCACTGCCAGCCGTGCTGGTTGCTGGCGAGGTCGCCGTCGACGAGGTGCTGCATGAAGTGCCTCGCCCCGTGCGTCCACTCGATGTGCAGGTCCTTCACCAGGAACGACGCGACGATCATGCGCACGCGGTTGTGCATCCAGCCCTGCGCGAGCAGCTGCCGCATGCCGGCGTCGACGATCGGGTAGCCGGTGCGGCCCTGCTGCCAGGCCTCGAAGTGCTGGTCGGGCCGGTGGTAGGGCAGCGCCTTGAGCCGGGCGTCGAAGTAGTCGCGGGCGCTGTCGGGGAAGTTGAACAGGATCTGCGCGTAGAAGTCGCGCCACGCCAGCTCCTTGCGGTACGTCTCGTCGCCGGGGCCGAGATCGGCGAGCAGCGTGCGCGGGTGCACCGCGCCCCACTTGAGGTAGGGCGACATGCGCGAGGTGCGGTCGAGGTCGGGACGGTTGCGGTCGTCCTCGTAGGTCCGCAGCCGCGACTCGCGGTACCGCTGCCACGCCTTGCGTGCGGCGTCCTCACCGGCGTCCGGCAGCTCGAGCCCGGCGGGCAGCCGCGGGGCGTTCGGGCTGTCGATGCCGTCGAGCTCGGCCCACTCGACCTTCCCGTTGCGCGCCGGCGCGCGCCAGCCGTGCTGCACCCAGGCGCGGTAGTAGGGGCTGTAGACGCGGTACGGCGTGCCGTCGTTCTTGAGGATCCGCCCCGGCGCGACGGCGTACGGCGACCCGGTGCGGGTCAGCGGCACGTCGCCGAGCGCCTGCTCGACCGCCTCGTCGCGGCGCCGGCCGTAGGGGTTGAAGTCGGCGCTGATGTGCACCGAGCCGGCCTCGACCTCCGTCACGACCTTCGGCACGACGGTGCGCGGGTCGCCGCGGCGCACCACCAGGCGTCCGCCCATCGCCTCGTCGAGCGCGCGCAGGCTGCGGTACAGGAACGCGACGCGCGCCGCTCCGGCCGGCTTCAGCAGCGCCGGGTCGAGGACGAACAGCCCGACGACCGGCCCGTCCTTCGCCGCCTCGGCGAGCGCCGGGTGGTCGTGCAGGCGGAGGTCGCGCCGGAACCAGAGCACTGAGGTCACCATCGCAGTGTGCCCGGTGACAGCCCGTCGCTGACGGGGGTAGGAACAGCAGCATGAGCGAAGAGATGTTCGGCGACAGCGTGTACGAGAGCGGCGAGGCGATCGAGGACGCCGATGACCTCGACCCCGTCGAGAACCTGACCGGCGACGACCCCGACGAGATCATGCAGACCTCGTACGACCCGCCCGACCGCGAGCCGTACAACCTGCGCCACGTGCCGACGCCCAACGAGGAGGTCGAGGGCGAGTCGCTCGACCAGAAGCTTTCGGAGGAGGTGCCGGACGTCTCGCCCGACGACGTCTCGTTCACCGACGAGGATCCCCGCGCCGGTCGGCTCGTCGCCCCGGACGAGGGCTGGGACGTCGACCGCGAGAAGGACGAGGTCGCCACCGACGTCGGGCCGGCGGGGTACGCGTCCAGTGCCGAGGAGGCCGCGATGCACGTGGTCGACGAGCAGCACCCGGTCGACTGAGCGAACCGACCGCGAGTAGGACGAGCCGATGCAGCTGACGAAGTTCACCCACTCGTGCGTCCGGATCGAGGACGGCGACCGCGCGCTCGTGCTCGACCCGGGCGCGTTCAGCGAGTTCGACGCCGCCATGGACGGTGCGCAGGCGGTGCTGATCACGCACGAGCACGCCGACCACCTCGACGCCGACAAGCTGCGGGCCGCGCTGGCACGTGACCCGTCGCTGCGCGTGTGGGCGCCGGCGTCGGTCGTAGCGCAGCTCGGCGACCTCGGTGAGCAAGTGGTCGCCGCCGAGCCGGGCCAGGCCTTCGAAGCGGCCGGCTTCCCGGTGCGCGCGTTCGGCGGCCAGCACGCCGTGATCCACCCGAGCATCCCGACGATCAGCAACGTGGGGTACCTCGTCGGCGACGCGGTCTACCACCCGGGCGACTCGTTCTTCGTGCCGCCGGCGGCGGTGTCGGTGCTGCTGCTGCCGCTGCACGCGCCGTGGTCGAAGATGGCCGAGGTGATCGACTTCGCCATCTCGGTGCGCGCGCCGCAGGTGCGGCCGATCCACGACGCGCTGCTCAACGACCTCGGCAGGGGCGTCGTCGAGATGCAGGTCGGACGCCTCGTCGGCGAGCACGGCAGCGATTACGCCGGCTGGGCGCCGTCGGACACCCTCACCGCCTGACGGCCGGGGCGTCGGTGAGGGTGCCGTCGGCGCTCAGGGCGACCGTCGCGGTGAGCCGCAGCCGGGCGAGGAACGCGTTGTCGTGGCTGACCACGAGCAGCGCGCCGCGGTAGCCGTCGAGCGCCTGGACGAGGTGGTCGACGGTCGGCAGGTCGAGGTTGTTCGTCGGCTCGTCCAGCACGAGCAGCTGCGGCGGCGGCTCGGCCAGCAGCAACCGGGCCAGCACGACGCGGAACAGCTCGCCGCCCGACAACGACGCGAGCGGACGCTCGACGGCATCGCCGCGCAGCAGGAACCGCGCGAGGCGGTGCCGAACTGCCTGCGGTGCTGCGTCGGGCGCCCCGGCCCGCACGTGGTCGAGCACGCTGACGTCGGCGTCGGGCAGCGCGAGGTGCTGCGGCAGGTAGGCGATGCGATCGGTGTGGCGCACGGCGCGGACGATGCCGCGGCCGGACGGTTCGCCCCGCACGAGCTCGTCCAGCAGGGTCGTCTTGCCGACGCCGTTGTCGCCGACGAGTGCGAGCCGCGCCGGCCCGTCGAGCGCGACGCCCCGGTTGCTGCCGAGCAGCTCGGCGATGCGGCGGCCGGACGGGACGCCGGGGTCGGGCAGATCGATGCGGATCGTCGCGTCGTCGCGCACCCTCGCCCTCGCCGCCTCGAGCGCGGTGCGCGCCGTCTCGATCTTGTCCTCGGCCTCGTTCCGAAGCCGACCCGCTGACACCTGCGCCTCGGTGCGGCGCTGCTGCATCACGATCTTCGACCCGCGTTTCGTGTCGAACTGGTGCTGCGCGTACCGGGTCCGCCGCGCCAGCTTCGTCTCGGCGTCGATGCGCTGCCGACGCTCGACCGCGAGGGTCTGCTCGGCAGCCCGCTCGGCGCGGACTGCCGCTGCCTGCTCGCGATCGCGGTGCTGGCGCCACGCGCTGAACGGGCCGCCGAAGACGGTGAGCCGCCCGCCGTGGAGCTCGGCCGTCTCGTCCATGAGTTCCAGCAGCGACGTGTCGTGGCTGACGACCACGAGCGTGCCGGGCCAGTCGACGAGCGCGGCGCCGAGCCGCGCCCGTGCCGTGCGGTCGAGGTTGTTGGTCGGCTCGTCGAGCAGGACGATCGGTGCCCCGTTCAGCCGCAGCCCCGCGACGGCGACGAGCGTGGCCTCGCCGCCGGACAGCGAGTCGAGCGGACGATCGGGGTCGAGATCGTCCAGGCCGGCGGCCGCCAACGCTTTCGCCGCCCGGGTCTCGAGATCCCAGTCGTCGGCGAGCGTGTCGAAGTGCTGCGGGTCGGTCGAGCCCGCCTCGATGGCGCGCAGGGCGGTGAGGCGATCGGCGATACCGAGTGCCGTGGCGACGGTCGCGCCGGGGTCGCGCGCCGGGTGCTGGTCGAGGCGGGCGACGGGCGCGGTGACGACGATGCGGCCGGACGTCGGGGCGAGCTCGCCGCTGATCAGGCGCAGCAGCGTCGACTTGCCCGACCCGTTCGCACCGATGAGGCCGGTGTGGCCGGTGCCGAACGTGGCGTCGATGCCGGTCAGGGCGGCCGTGCCGTCGGGCCAGCGAAGGCCGACGTCGGACAGGGTGATGGCAGGGGTGGCGTGGGGATGCACAGCGGCTCCGGGGAGATCGGGCTGGCACGCCGACCGCCGGAGCCGGAACGGCTCGACGACGTCAGCGCAGGGACGCGGCAGCGCTCGTGATCTCCACGCGACCATGATCGCCCGCACTCGTCGGCCGTGGCAACCGGGTTTTGATGTTCGCGCGGTTGCAGTGCAACGAGTTGCATAGCTAGGGTGCGGCGTATGGCGCTCGAGCACGCGATCCTGGTGTCGCTGTCCGAGCGCGCCTCGACCGGCTACGAGCTCGCGCGGCGCTTCGACAAGTCGATCGGCCGGTTCTGGACGGCCACCCATCAGCAGGTCTACAAGGTGCTCGGGCGTATGGACGAGGCCGGCTGGGTGACCGCCGAGCAGGTGGCCCAGGAGGGGCGTCCGGACAAGAAGGTCTACCGCGTGACCGACGCCGGACGCGCCGAGCTGCGCGCCTGGATCGGCGCGCCGACCGAACCGGAGGTGGGCCGGTCGGACCTCGCCGTGAAGATCCGCGGGGCGTCGCACGGCGAGCTGCCCGGCCTGCTCGACGAGATCGAGCGGCATCGTGCCCTGCGCCAGGAACGGCTCGACTCGTACCTGGCGAACGAGAAGCGCGAGTTCCCCGACCCCACCCGCCTGCACGGACGCGAGCTGCACCAGTGGCTCGTGCTGCGCGGCGGCATCAGCCTCGAGCGAGGCCTCATCGAGTGGTACGACGAAGTGCTCGCCGTGCTGCGTCCCACACTGCCTGGAAAGGGCACGGCATGACCTACCCGCACCTGCTCGCGCCGCTCGACCTCGGCTTCACCACGCTGCCGAACCGCGTGCTCATGGGCTCGATGCACGTCGGCCTGGAGGACCGTCCGAAGCACCTGACCCGGCTCGCCGAGTTCTACGCCGAGCGTGCCGCCGGCGGCGTCGGTCTCATCGTCACCGGCGGGTTCGCGCCGAACCGCACCGGCTGGCTGCTGCCGTTCGCCGGCAAGCTCACCAATCCCACCGAGGTGCGCCGGCACCGGCAGATCACCGACGCCGTGCACGGCAACGGCGGGCGCATCGCCTTGCAGGTGCTGCACGCCGGCCGCTACGCCTACCACCCGTTCAGCGCGACGGCGTCGCGCAGCAAGTCGCCGATCACGCCGTTCTCGGCCCGCGCGATGGGCGCGCACGAGGTGCGGCAGACGATCGCCGACTTCGCCCGCACCGCGTCGCTCGCCCGCGAGGCCGGCTACCACGGCGTCGAGATCATGGGCAGCGAGGGCTACCTGATCAACCAGTTCCTAAGCGAGCGGGTCAACCAGCGCACCGACGAGTGGGGCGGCACGCCCGAGCGGCGGCGTCGCTTCGCGACCGACATCGTGCGGCGCGTGCGCCGTGCCGTCGGGCCGGACTTCATCGTGATCTACCGGATGTCACTGCTCGACCTCGTGGAGGGCGGTCAGACGTGGGACGAGGTGGTGGCCCTCGCCAAGGAGGTCGAGGCGGCCGGCGCCACGATCATCAACACCGGCATCGGCTGGCACGAGGCGCGCGTGCCGACGATCGTGACGTCGGTGCCGCGCGCCGCGTTCAGCTGGGTCACCGGCAAGCTGCGGCCCGAGGTGTCGGTGCCGGTGGTCGCGTCCAACCGCATCAACATGCCCGAGGTCGCCGAGCAGATCCTCGCCGACGGCGACGCCGACATGGTCTCGATGGCGCGGCCGTTCCTCGCCGATCCCGACTGGGTCGTGAAGGCTGCGGCCGGACGCACCGACGAGATCAACACGTGCATCGCGTGCAACCAGGCCTGTCTCGACCACACCTTCTCGCACAAGGTGGCCAGCTGCCTGGTCAACCCGCGGGCCGCCCACGAGCGCGAGCTCACCCTGGTGCCGACGCGGCGGAGCAAGCGCATCGCCGTCGTCGGGGCGGGGCCGGCCGGGCTCGCCGTCGCCACGACCGCGGCCCGCCGCGGGCACGGCGTCGACCTGTTCGACGCGGCGGACGAGATCGGCGGGCAGTTCCAGCTCGCCCGCCGCGTGCCGGGCAAGGAGGAGTTCGCCGAGACGATCCGGTACTTCAACCGGCAGATCGAGCTGACCGGGGTGAAGCTGCACCTCACCCACTCCGTCACCGCGACCGAGCTGGTGCAGGGCGGCTACGACGAGATCGTGCTCGCCACGGGCGTCACCGCCCGCACGCCCTCGATCACCGGCATCGACGCGCCGAACGTGCACCAGTACGGCGACGTGCTGCTCGGCCGGGTCGAGGTCGGGGCGCGCGTCGCGGTGATCGGTGCGGGCGGTGTCGGCTTCGACGTCGCCGAGTTCCTGACCCACCCCGGCACCACAGGTGTTGCACCGAGTCGCGACGAATGGATGCGCGAGTGGGGCGTGGCCGACCCGGCCGAGCACCGCGGCGGCCTGCTCGCGCCCGAGCGGGTCGAGGTGCCACGCCAGGTGTTCCTGCTGCAGCGCAAGCCGACGCGTGTGGGCGCCGGACTGAACAAGACGAGTGGTTGGGTACACCGGGCGTCGTTGACGCAGCGCGGCGTCCAGATGCTCAAGGCCGTGAACTACGAGCGGATCGACGAGCGCGGTCTGCACATCAGCTTCGGCGAGAAGCACGCCGACCCGCAGGTGCTCGAGGTCGACGACATCGTCGTCTGTGCGGGCCAGGAGTCGCGGCGCGAGCTGTTCGACGACCTCAAGACCGCCGGCCTCGGCCCGGCCCGCGTGCACCTCGTCGGCGGCGCCGACGTCGCCAAGGAGCTCGACGCCAAGCGCGCCATCGACCAGGGCACCCGCCTCGCCCTCCAGCTCTGACCCTGTTTGCGCCGCCAGCTGTCGGCTTCAGGCCGCCGAACCGTCAGTTGGGGGCGCAAACCCGGCCTGGCGGCGCCGCTTTGCGCCGCCAGCTGTCGGCTTCAGGCCGCCGGACCGTCAGTTGGGGGCGCAAACCCGGGCGAGGGTCAGTCGCCCCAGGGGAGGTAGGCGCGGACGGTGTCGGCGAGGCGCAGCACGGCGGGCTTCTGGCCCGGCGCCTGCGCACCGAGCTCGGGCCAGGGGGCGAAGACACGCTCGACGTCGCCGATGACCGGCTGCAGCTCGGGGTAGTGGCGCAGCAGGACGTCCTTCATCGTCGTGTTGTTCACCCAGTCGTAGCCGACCTGCGTGTACACCTCGGGGCGGTAGTCGTCGGTGAAGAAGCGGTCGCTCTTGAGCCGGCGCGACGCCATCAGGATGAAGATGCGGAACGCGGTGTCGCTGAAGCCGAAGCCCTTCGGCGGCTTCTCGGCCTGCATGCCGATCTGCAGGTCGACCGCGTCGACGTCGCCGCGGTAGATCTCGGCGATCTCCTTCGCCCACTGCTTGTTCGGCGTGATCTCGTCGAAGGACTTGCGCCGCGGCATGCGGAGCGCCTCGCGGAAGTCGTTGTAGCGGGGGATGCCGCGTTCGCGGTCGCGCACGATGTCGAGCGTGGCGAGGTCGGTGATCTGCCCGTCGACGCGGGTGAGCTTGCGCAGGGCGTTCGGGTAGTTGTGCAGACACACCGCACCGGCGGACGCGAGGCCGAACGAGTACCACATGTCGCCCATCTCCATGCGATCCATGAAGTCGCGCGTGTAGCGGCCCTGCAGCTCGGTGAACTCGGCGTGCTCGAGGTGTTGGCCGCTTGCCAACGAGTAGAAGTCCCAGTCGTCGGGAATGAGCGGGTGCATGCGGTAGACCGAGACGAACTCCTCGGTCAGCGAGAACGGTGCACTGTGGTGGTCGGCCCGCGACCCGATGATGCCCGACAGGGCCTCGTCGGCGATGCCGCCGGGCACGCGTCCGATCCGTGACTTGAAGGCCTCGCCGAGGGCGCCGTACCAGTTCGCGTTCATGCTGATCTGCAGCGCGGGGTGGCGAAGCACGCAGGTCGTCCACTCGACGGTGTGGATCTTCGCGATGAGTGCCGACACGACGAGCACGCCGAGTTCGAACAGCCGCTGGTCGCCGAGCGACGGGTAGGCCTTCTTCAGCGCGTCGCACACGGCGTTGTGCTCGCGGGCGAACAGCGTGTGCAGCAGGCCGACGCCCACCCACCAGTTCTCGCGCATGCCGGTGAGGTCGACACCAGGGATGTCGCTTCGCGGCAGGCGGCCGTCGTCGCCGACGTGCACCTTGCCGTTGACGAAGGTGCGCACCTCCGCCTGGCGCTCGGCGCCGCTGCCGTAGATCTGCGAGCCGTCCCACCAGTGCGTCTCGACGTTCTGGAACACCGGCGCCGGCCGACCGTCGACGATTGTCTCGTCGTGCAGCGGGATCGTGTCGCGGATGCGCATCGGGTTCTCGGGGAAGTCGTCCCCGCGCTGCAGCGGCACCTGGATGACCCGGTCGGGCCGCCCGTCGCCGTGGAAGAACCAGTTGTGGTTCTCGAACTGCAGCCACGCCGCGGCGAGCGCGTTGACGATGCCCGCGGGCTTGAAGGTGTCGCGCGCCATCAGCTCGTTGCTGATGCGTCGCGGGTCGGGATCGAGCAGCCGCTTCAGGTTCGGCGCGGTCGAGGTGATCGGGACGTTCCGTCCGAAGCCGGTGCCCTTCATGCCCATCGCCGGGCAGCCGAGGTCGTTCCACGAGCCGTCGGGCGTGCGGGCGCGCACCGCTTCGTCGGGCGGCGCCTCGCCGGCGAGCGGCTCCTTGGGGCGGATGTCGGCGCCCTCGAAGAGGTTGTGCTCGCGCAGTTCACCGCGCAGCCGGGCGAGGCTCAACACCTGCAGAGCCAACGACGGGTGTTCGTACCACTGAGGCAAGACGGGCTCCCGGGGTGCACGCCGACGTGAGTCAGGCCACAGCCCGACGGTCGGACGCTACTGCGCACCCCGGTGCCCTGCCATTCGAAACAGCCCCGGCCGTTCGGGCGGGCCCGTCAGACCTGCGTCGGCTCCGGCTCGCGCTCGCGCGCCACGACGGTGCCGTCGTACGACGGCGCGGCGACGAGCTGCCGCTCGACCACCCGCCCGTGCAGCTGCGCCATCGTCGTCGCCCGCTGCGAGCGGCCGCGTCCGATGAACGAGACCGTCCAGTGGATCAGCGTCGTGAACCGGTTCTTGAACCCGACCAGGTACAGCACGTGGATGAACAGCCACATCATCCAGGCGATGAAGCCGCCGAAGCGCAGGTGACCGGCGACCGGGATGTCGGCGACGGCCTTGAACCGCGAAATCGTCGCCATGCTGCCCTTGTCGAAGTACTTGAAGGGCTTCGGCGCCGTACCGCCCTTGACGCGCTGCGCGATCACCTTGGCGACGTACTTGCCGCCCTGCATGGCCACCTGCGCCACACCGGGGTACCCGTTCAGCGACATCATGTCGCCGACCACGAAGACCTCCGGGAAGTTCGGCAGCGAGCAGTCGGGGCGCACCTTGAGCCGGTTGCCACGGTCGATCTCGGTGCCGCTCTGCGCCGCGAGGGTCTGCACGAGGTTGCTGCCACGCACGCCGGCGGCCCAGACGATCGTGCGGGCCGGGATGCGCACGCGGGTGCCGGTGCTGTCCTCGACGACCAGGCCACGCTCGTCGACGTCCACGACCTTCTCGTTGAGCCAGACCTCGATGCCGAGCCGCTCGAGCTGGCGCACGGCCTTGGCCGACAGCCGCGAGCCGAAGGTGCCGAGCACGTCGCCCATCGCGTCGACCAGCACGATGCGGGTCTTGCGGGTGTCGATGTTGCGGAAGTCGCGGACGAGCGCGCGGTGCGCGAGCTCGGCGATCTGCCCGGCCATCTCGACGCCGGTCGGGCCGGCGCCGACGACGGCGAAGGTCATCCACTCATCCCGCGTGGTCAGGTCGGTCTCGACCTCGGCGTACTCGTAGGCGGAGAGGATGCGGCCGCGGATGTCGAGCGCGTCGTCGACCGACTTGAGACCGGGCGCGTGCTCGGCGTACTCGTCGTGGCCGAAGTACGACGTGGTGGCGCCGGCGGCGACGATGAGGCTGTCGTAGTGGGTCACCGTGTCCAGGCCGCCGACCTGCGACGTGACGGTCTTGGCCTTGAGGTCGATGTCGGTGACCTCGCCGAGCACGACCCTGGTGTTCTTGTAGTTCTTGAGGATCTCGCGCGTCGCCGGCGCGATCTCGCCCTCGGAGAGGATGCCGGTCGCCACTTGATACAGCAGCGGCTGGAAGAGGTGGTGCGTCGTCTTGCTGATCATCGTGACGTCCACGCCGGCCCGCTTGAGCTTCTTGGCGGCGAACAGGCCGCCGAAGCCCGAGCCGATGATCACCACGTGGTGTCGTCGGGCCATGGTCTCGGTCATGTCAGCTCCTACCTCAGGTTCTCTCGTCCACACATTGTCTACCCACACGAACGTGCGTGGCGCCTCGAGGAATCCGCCGTACGGCTCACATCACTCCGTTTTCACGCTGGGGTGACCGGCGCCACGTCGCCGACGCTCGTGCCGTCCGGTTGTCGTACCTGCGACGTGGCGTTACAGTCAGGAACTGCGACATCCCGTCACAGCTACCTGACCGGAGGATCCGATGACCGCGACGGCCGCTCCCACGTCGGCACCGACGTCCGCGTCCAGCTCGTACAGTGACCGCCTGCTCGCGCTCGCGCAGGCCTCCGTCGAGCGGCACTTCGAGCCCTACGTCGACATCGCCTGGGACGCGCCGGAGTTCGCCGTCACCGAGGGTGACCGCCGCTGGATCCTCTCCGCCTCGACCGACCCGCTCGGCCAGCACCCCTGGTACCAGGGGCTGCCGGAGCAGCAGCAGATCGCGATCGGGATGTGGCGGCAGGCGAACGTCGCCAAGGTCGGCCTGCAGTTCGAGCAGGTGCTGATCAACGGGATGATGAACTTCGTCGGCGGCCTGCCGAACAACTCGGCCGAGGCCCGGTACTGCACCCACGAGATGATCGAGGAGTGCAACCACACCCTGATGTTCCAGGAGATGGTGAACCGGGTGGCGCCGCAGGTGCCCGGGGCCGCACCCGTCATGCGCGCGCTGGCGCCGTTCATCGCGCTGGTCGGCCGGTTCGCGCCGACGCTGTTCTTCGTCGGCATCCTGGCCGGTGAGGAGCCGATCGACCACCTGCAGAAGTCGATCCTGCGCGCGGGCGAGGACGTGCACCCGATCATGCACGGCGTCATGCGCATCCACGTCGCCGAGGAGGCGCGGCACATCTCGTTCGCGCACGAGTTCCTGCGCCACCACGTGCCGCAGCTGAACCGGCCGAGCCGGTGGGCCCTGTCGGTCGCCTTCCCGGTGATCATGCGCGGGCTCTGCGACGTGATCGTCGTGCCGCCGAAGCAGTTCTGGGACGAGTTCGACATCCCCGCCGACGTGAAGAAGGACCTCTTCTGGCGGCTGCCCGAGTCGCGTCGCCAGCTGTCGGACTACTTCGCCGACGTGCGTGCACTGGCCGAGGAGATCGGCCTGATGAACCCCGTCTCGCGCCGGGTGTGGAAGCTGCTCAAGATCGACGGACGCACCTCCCGCTACCGCAGCGAGCCGGTGCGCACCGTGCCGGCCGCCGCCTGAACCCGGGCGGCCTGCCGTGCCGCACGTCGTGACGCAGTCGTGCTGCAGCGACGCGTCCTGCGTCTACGCCTGCCCGGTCAACTGCATCCACCCGACGCCGGACGAACCCGGGTTCGGCACCGCCGAGATGCTGCACATCGACCCGGCAGCCTGCGTCGACTGTGGCGCGTGCGTGACGGCCTGCCCGGTGGACGCCATCAAGCCGCACACCGCGTTGGCGCCGGGCGAGCAGGTGTTCGTCCCCATCAACGCCGACTTCTACCGCGGGGTGGACACCTCGGCCCGGCCGACGCTCGCGCCGGTGACGCCGGCGCCCGCCGTCTCGCGCGCGGGTGAGCCGCTGCGGGTGGCGATCGTCGGCACCGGCCCCGCAGCGATGTACGCGGCCGACGAGCTGCTGCTCGTGCCGAACGTCGAGGTCGACCTGCTCGACCGCCTGCCCACGCCGTACGGCCTCGCCCGCGCGGGCGTCGCGCCCGACCACCAGCGCACCAAGCAGGTGACCCGGCTGTTCGACGCGATCGCCGAGCACCCGCGGCTGCGCCTGCACCTCGGCGTCGACGTCGGCCGTGACGTCACCGTCGACGAGGTGGCGGCGCACTTCGACGCCGTCGTCGTCGCCGTCGGCGCCGCCGACGACCGGCCGCTCGACGTGCCGGGTGGCGCGTCGGCGCTGTCCGCCACCGATTTCGTGGCCTGGTACAACGGCCACCCCGATCACGCCGGCCGGCGCATCGACCTCTCGCACGAGCGGGTCGTGATCGTCGGCAACGGCAACGTGGCGCTCGACGCCGCGCGCATCCTGACGATGCCGGTCGAGGCGCTGGCCGCCACGGACATCGCCGATTGCGCCCTCGAGGCGCTGCGGGCGAGCCGGGTGCGCGAGGTCGTGCTGGTCGCGCGGCGCGGACCGGCGCAGTCGGCGTTCACCGTGCCCGAGTTCGCCGGGCTGCTGGCCACGCCCGGTGTCGAGGTGGTGGTGCATGACGATGCGCAGCTCGTCGGGTTCGGTGACGGCGACGACCACGCGACGGCGCAGAAACTGCGGCTCCTGCGGTCGCTGCCGACCGCCCCGACGCGCGGTACAGGCGCTCGTCGCATCGTGCTGCGCTGGTTCGCCGAGCCGCTCGCCGTGACCGACACCGGGCTCGAGGTCGCGCGCACCGAACTGGTCACCGGGCCCGACGGCGTCGCGCGTGCCGTGCGCACCGGCGACCACGGGACGATCGATGCCGGCCTGGTGCTCACCTCGATCGGCTACCGCGGGCGGGCGGTGCCCGGCCTGCCGTTCGACCATGTGCGGGGCACGATCCCGCACGAGGCCGGGCGGGTGCGTCCGGGGGTCTATGTCGCGGGCTGGATCAAGCGCGGGCCCACCGGCTTCCTCGGCACCAACAAGAGCTGCGCACAGGAGACGGTGCGCAGCCTGCTCGCCGACTTCGACGCGCACGCCCTGCCGACGCACAGCGGCACCGCGCGGGCCTTCGCCGCGCTGGTGCGCGAGCGCTGCCCCGAGGTCGTCGACCGCCGCGGCTGGCTGGCCATCGACGCGGCCGAGCGGGCGGCGGGCGCGGCCGCCTCGCGTCCGCGGGTCAAGATCACCGACCGGGCCGACCTCGTCGCCGCCGCGCGTCCGAGCGCGAAACCCCCTGCTCTGGCTCGCTTCCTGGCCCGGAAGTGAGCCACACCAGGGGGTTCCGCGGGGTCAGTCCTCGCAGGGCAGCGACGAGCGCGAACGCGGGGCGCGGCCGGCGGGCTGGGTCGGGCGTTCGGTCAGGGCGGGCACGGCCGACCAGTGGCGCTCGACCGCCTTACCCGGTTCGAGGGTGAGCACCTCGGCCTCCTGACCGTCGTCGTGGTGCTCGATGTCGAGCGGCTCGTCGCCCTCGAGCAGATACCGCACGGTGCCGCCGGCCTCGATCGACACACGCAGCAGCCGGCCGCGCGGGCGCACGGCGAAGCTCAGCGCCTGCCATCCCGGCGGCAGCTGCGGGCGGAACCGCAGGTGGTCGCCGAGGTCGCGCATGCCGCCGAATCCCGCCACCAGCGCCAGCCACGCCCCGGCCAGCGAGGCGATGTGCAGGCCGTCGGACGAGTTGTGCTCGAGGTTGTGCAGATCCATGAGCGCGGCCTCGGCGAGATAGTCCGTCGCCAGGTCGAGCTGTCCGACCTCGGCCGCCACCACCGCCTGCGTGCACGCCGACAGCGACGAGTCGCGCACCGTCAGCGCCTCGTAGTAGGCGAAGTCGCGGGCCTTCTCCTCGGCCGTGAACGAGTCGCCCATCCAGTGCAGCGCCAGCACGAGGTCGGCCTGCTTGGCCACCTGCCGCCGGTACAGCTGGAAGTACGGCGCGTGCAGCAGCAGCGGGTAGGCGTCCTCGGCCGCCGAGCGCTCGAAGTCCCAGCGGTCGCGCAGGGTCGAGCCGCGATCCTGCTCGTGCACACCGAGGTCGGCGTTCACCGGCACCGCCATCGCGTCGCCCGCCTGCCGCCACCGCTCGAGTTCGTCCTCGCGGACGTCGAGGGCCGCCGCCTGGTCGGGCCAGCGCTTCGCGGCGGCGACGGCCTCGAGCAGGTTCCGCGCGGCCGAGAGGTTGGTGTAGGTGTTGTCGTCGACCACGGCGCTGTACTCGTCCGGGCCGGTGACCCCGTCGAGATGGAACTCGCCGTCGGCGCCGCGGTAGGTCATCGACGACCACAGCCGGGCGGTCGCCACCAGCAGCGGCAGCGCGACGTCGCGGTCGAAGGCCTCGTCGCCCGTCCACCACGAGTGCCGCACCGCGGCGAGGGCGATGTCGGCGTTCACGTGCAGCGCGGCGGTGCCGGCCGGCCAGTACGCCGAGCACTCCTCGCCGCGGATGGTGCGCCACGGGAACGCCGCGCCCTCGAGCCCGAGCGTGC
>NZ_JBQCEE010000143.1:0-31851 GCF_051960575.1 Jatrophihabitans sp. | reverse complement strand
GTGGCGGGGCTCGACGCCACCAAAAACGGCGACCTGGGCGACGCCGACTTTGTGTACGACCCCGCCGCCCACCGGCGCCGGGGGGCCGCCCGGGAGGGGGGCGCCACCGCCACGATCAACTACACGTCGGGAACGACAGCGCGGCCGAAGGGCGTCCAGCTGACCCACGGAATATTCTGGGTCACCGCCACGGTCTTCGGGCTGCACACCACGTTGAGCGACCGGGACGTCTACCTGCACACGCTGCCGATGTTTCACGCCAACGGCTGGGGCATGCCGTACGGCGTCACCGGCGTCGGCGGCAAGCACGTCGTGCTGCGGCAGGTCGACGGCACCGAGATCCTGCGCCGCGTCGAGCGCCACGGCGTCACGCTCATGTGCGCCGCGCCCGCGGTCGTGAACGCCGTGCTCGACGCCGCGCCGAAGTGGGACGGCGAGATCCCCGGACGCGACCGGGTGCGCATCGTCTGCGCGGGCGCTCCCCCGCCGACGCGCACCATCCAGCGCGTCATCGACGACCTCGGCTGGGAGTTCAACCAGATCTACGGCCTCACCGAGACCTCGCCGATCGTGACGGTGAACCGGCCGCGGGCCGAGTGGGACGACCTGCCCTCGGAGGAGCGCGCGGCGAAGCTCGGCCGTGCCGGCGCCCCGGCGCTGGGGGTGCGGGTCAGGATCAGCGACGACGGCGAGGTCTGGACGGCGTCGAACCACAACCTCGCCGGTTACTGGGACAACCCCGAGGCGACGGCCGACGCCCAGGCCGGCAACTGGTTCCACACCGGCGACGGCGGCCACCTCGACGACGACGGCTACCTCGTGATCAGCGACCGCAAGAAGGACGTGATCATCTCGGGCGGCGAGAACGTCTCGTCGATCGAGGTCGAGGACGCCCTGATGTCGCACCCCGCGGTGAAGGAGGTCGCGGTCATCGGCATCCCGGACGAGAAGTGGGGCGAGCTGGTCACCGCCCTCGTCGTCACCGACGGCTCGCCGATCACGCCCGAGGAGCTCATCGCGTTCAGCAAGACCCGGCTGGCCGGCTACAAGTGCCCGAAGCGGGTCGACTTCGTCGAGCAGCTCGCGCGCACGGCCACCGGGAAGCTGCAGAAGTTCAAGCTGCGCGAGCCCTACTGGTCGGGGTTCACGCGGCAGGTGAACTGACCGCGGCGACACCGGCCCGGCCCCGCTCGCCGGCCCGGTCGAGCAGCAGCCCGAGCCCGAGCAGCACGGCGGTCGAGACGCCGAGCGCCGCGATCACGTCGGTGACGAGGTGGAAGTCGCGGCCGACCAGGCCGACGGCGCCGACCGTGTCGACCATGCCGGCGGCGACGTAGGCGAGCACCCGCACGGCGGCCACCGTCGTCAGCGTCCCGACGCCGATCGCGAGCAGCAGGGTGAGGCTCGACAGCCCGGTCTCGTGGCCGCTCGGGAAGCAGTTGCCGGTGAGGCCGTGCGTGCCGTCGAACTGGGCGAAGCGCCGGTGGACGAGCGGTTTGAGCACCAGCTCGGTGATCGCCAGGGCGGTGAGGGGGCCGGCCGCGGCGAGGATCGCCAGCCGGCGGCGGCGCAGCAGCACCGCGGCAACCACGGCCAGGACGGTGAGCACGGTGACGGCCAGGGGGTCGGCCACGTCGAGCGCCGCGAGCTGGATGCCGGACGCGACGTGCCGCGCGACGAGCCGATCGCCCCACAGGTCCAGGGCGGTGCGGCTGATGCTGTCGTGGAAGGCGACCGAACCCGCCGCGACGACCACGGCGGCGAGCGCGATCAGGACCAGGGCGAGCCGCCACGCCGGCACCAGCCGGGCGGGCGGGACGTCGGTCAGCGGGCGGCGAGGGTCAGCCAGGCCTCGACCGCGTCGTGCAGCTTCTGCGACGCGGCGGCCACCCACGCGTCCTCGTGGGCGGCGTGGGCGGCGTGCAGCGCGCACTCGGCGTCGTAGAGCCGGCAGGCCGCGGCCGCTCGCCGCTCGTCGGTCGGATCCTGGGGCAGCGTCTGCGCGGTCATGACCACTCCTTCGTGGTGGGCTGGTGAACATGACGTCCTCCAGGAGTCCACCATCCACCCTCCGATACGCGCAGGGTCTTCCGAACCAGCGGGACTCGCCGATCGACACGTTGTGGGCCGTTGATCGTCCTCGTCGCATCAGTCTTGTCTGTCCGGCTGGTCGAGGCGGTCGAGCACGCGGTGCAGCAGCACCAGGCCGTCCTCGACGGTCTGCCGATCGTCGGCGGAGAGGTCGTGCAGCAGCGAGGCCGCGAAGCGCCGCCGGCGCGTCAGCATGTCCTGCATCGCCTGCTCGCCCGGGCCGCTCACCTCGAGCAACCAGGCGCGCGAGTCGGCCGGGTCGACCCGGCGGGTGATCAGCCCGAGCCGGTCGAGCGCGGCGACCTGGCGGCTGACGAGCGCCTTGTCGACCTGGCGCGAGGCGACGAGGTCGGACGCCCGCACCGGCTGGCGGCGTCCGATGTCGAGCAGCAGCGAGTAGAGCGGCTGGTCGAGGCGCGGGTGCACCGCGCGGGCCTGGCGCGTCTGGAAGCGGCGCGCCCGGTCGAACAGCTCCTGCAGCAGGGCGATGACCGCCGCAGCGGGATCACGGTCGGGCGTCGGCACGGGCCGATCCTGCCAAAGCTCCTTGTGCGGTGACGAGGTGTCGGCCCGGATGAGGGGTCGGAGCGTCCGGTGACGGATCGGAAGATCGAGTGACGGCGAATTCGCCGTCACTCGATCTTGTGATCCGTCACCCGGTCACTCGGCGGCGCGGCGGGTGCCGTAGCGGCGGCCGCGCGCCTCCTCGGTGGCGAGGTGTACGGCGAACTCGGGCGGGCAGATCGTGGTGTCGTCGCCGAGCTGCCGGGCGTGGAAGGTCGCGACCGCCGCCGCCTCGAGGTTCAGCGCGCGCGAGACGGCCGTGCGCGGGTCGTCGGCGAGCACGAGGCAGCCGTGGTGACGCAGCATGATGACGTCCGCGGACGCCGCCGCGCCCGCCGCGGCCTCGGCCAGCTCGCGCGACCCCGGGTGCAGGAACGGCACGTGCGCGATGCGGCGCACGAAGTGCACGTGGTCGGTCGTGATGAGCCGGATCGGGACGCCGACGGCGCCGAGCAGCGTCGCCATCGGCGGGTGTGCGTGCACCGCCCACGTGATGTCCGGACGCGCGCGCAGCACGGCGAGGTGCAACGGCAGCTCGCTGGTCGCGGCGTGCGGGCCGCTGAGGTGCCGGCCGTCGAGGTCGACCTCGGCCAGGTCGTCCGGGCCGAGCTCGGCGAGGTTCCAGCCGGTCGGGGTGACGAGCAGCCGGTCGGACGCGACCCGCGCGGTCAGGTTGCCCCCGGCGCCGACGACGAGCCCGCCGTCGACGAGCGCGCGCCCCACACGCAGCAGTTCGTCCCTCACGCGAACGTCTCCCCCGCCGCCGGACGCAAGAGACGGCGCTCGGTGACCACCGCCGTGACGAGGTCGGCCGGCGTCAGGTCGAAGGCTGGGTTGTACGCGCGGGCGCCCGGCGGTGCGGTGCGGCGTCCGGCATGGGTCAGCACCTCGTCGTCGGCGCGCTCCTCGATCTCGACCGCGGCGCCGTCGGCGGTGGCGGTGTCGACCGTCGACTCGGGTGCCGCCACGACGAACGGGACGCCGGCACGCGCGGCGGCGAGGGCCAGCGGGAACGTCCCCACCTTGTTGATCACGTCGCCGTTGGCGGTGATGCGGTCGGCACCGACCACGACGGCGTCGACCAGGCCGCGCGCGATGACCCCGGCGCCGGCCCCGTCGACCACCACGCGGTAGTCGGCGCCGAGCACGGCGAGCTCCCACGCGGTGAGCCGCGCGCCCTGCAGCAGCGGCCGGGTCTCGTCCGCGTAGACGGTGCCGAGCCGTCCCCGCGAGGCGAGCGAGCGCACGACGCCGAGCGCGGTGCCGTACTCGACGGTGGCCAGCGCGCCGGCGTTGCAGTGCGTGTGCACGCGCACCCGGGGTGCGCCGACCTGCCCGAGCAGCCACTGCGCGCCACGGTCACCGATCGCCCGGCACGCTTCGGCGTCCTCGTCGAGCACCGCCAGCGCGGCAGCCTCCACATCCGCCGACGCCTCGAGGGACGCGACCACCCGGTCGACGCCCCAGGCGAGGTTCACCGCCGTGGGGCGGGCGGCGCGCAGCCGCGTGATCGCCGCCGCACGCTGCTCGTGCGACCAGCCCTCGCGTGCGGCCTGGCGCACGGCGAGCAACACGCCGAGGGCGCCGGCCGCGCCGAGCGCCGGGGCACCGCGCACCGCGAGCCGCCGGATCGCATCGACCAGCATGTCGACCGTCGTCACGCGCAGCTCGACCAGCTCGTCGGGCAGCCGGGTCTGCTCGATCAGGACGATGCCGTCGTCCCGCCAGTCGATGGTGCGCACGCGCCCATCCTCGCCGAGCGGCTCAGTACCTGCCGATCCAGGCCAGGCGCCAGGTGTTCGGGCCGATGAAGCCGTTCGGCACCAGGCCGTTGAGCCGCTGCAGCCGCTTCACCATCCGCAGGGTGTTCGGGCCGTACTCGCCGGTGCCGACCGGGAAGAACCCGCGGGCGTGCATGGCGTCCTGGAACCGCTTGATGTTCGCGTCGGTCTCGCCGTAGGTGTACCAGTGCGAGCCGCCCGGGAAGGCGGGCACCGCCGTGACGTGGGTGCCGTACTCGCCGATCCAGGCCAGGCGCCACGTGTTGGGGCCGATGTAGCCGTTCGGCACCAGGCCGTTGGCCTGCTGCAGCCGCTTCACCATCGCCAGGGTGTTCGGGCCGTAGTCGCCGGTACCGACCGGGAAGAACCCGCGCGCGTGCATGGCGTCCTGGAACCGCTTGATGTTCGCGTTCGTCTCGCCGTAGGTGTACCAGTGCGAGCCGCCCGGGAACGGCGGTGGCGCGGTGAGCCGCGGCGGCAGCGGCGTCGCGACCGGCGGTGGGGTGGTGGTCGGCCGGGGCGACGTCGACCGCGGGGGTGGTGTCGACGTCGGCGGCCTGCTCGTGGTCGGCGCCGGGGTCGGCGTCGAGGTGGGGACGTGGATGTCCGAGATACGACCGGAGCGCGCGTCGGCGTCCTCGCGCAGGCCGACGATGCCGGCGCACTGCCACGGCTGCCAGCCGCGCTCGCGGTAGAGGATGAGCGCGCGGGCGTCCTGCTCGGCCTTGGACGCGTGGGCGGGGTTGCCGGTGCCGCCGACGCTGCGCCACGTCGCGAGGTCGAACTGGTAGGCGCCGTAGTGCGCGTTGCCGGTGTCGATCGCGTAGTTGTTGCTCGACTCGCACATGCGCAGCCGGTACCAGTCGTTCGCCGACGGGTCGGCGCTCGCGATGCCGGTGGTCGCGATGAGCGTCGTGACGACCGCGCTGGTGGCCAGCAGCCCGACGCCCGCCGCCACGCGCTTCCGGTTCCGGATGTCGGACCAGAACGACGTGCCGTCCGCGGGCGACCACTCGCCGAAGAATCGTTCGGCGCGGTCGGTTCGCACGGGCAGTCCGTGACGCACGGTGAGACGTCCTCTCGGTCGGCGACGGGCCGTCCGGAGCGTCTTCCGCACCGCTCCGAGACGGCCCAACTGCCCCAACCGTCACACGAGTCACAGGAGAAACGCAAGTCCGTCGCGCCCGATGTCAACACGACACGCCGAATCACATCGACGTCATTCCGAAGTCTTGTGCGATTCCCTGGGCGCCCGAGCCCCACGGATCCGGACCGAGGCGTGCCGAACGACCCTGCGCAGACGCCGCCGGAGCGATTTCCCTGGACGGGTCACCGTCCGACCCGTCCATGCGGACGCACACGCCCCAGGGGGACGCCATGAAGGCACTCGTCTACCACGGTCCCGGCCGCCGGTCGTGGGAGGAGCGACCCGACCCGCAGCTCGTCGACGCGACCGATGCGATCGTCGACATCGACACGGTGACCATCTGCGGCACCGACCTGCACATCCTCAAGGGCGACGTCGCGGCGGTGACCGACGGCCGCGTGCTCGGGCACGAGGCAGTGGGTACCGTGCGGGCCGTCGGCGCCGCCGTCACGACGGTGCGGCCGGGCGATCGCGTGCTGGTCTCGTGCGTCACGGCCTGCGGGCGCTGCCGGTTCTGCCGCGAGGGCATGTACGGCCAGTGCCTCGGCGGGGGCGGCTGGATCCTCGGCCATCTCATCGACGGCACCCAGGCCGAGCAGGTGCGGGTGCCGTTCGCCGACACCTCGCTGTACCTGCTGCCGGCGTCGGTCGACGACGAGGCGGCGGTGATGCTGGCCGACATCCTGCCGACGTCCTACGAGGTCGGGGCGATCAACGGACGCGTCGGGCCGGGCGACACGGTCGCGGTCGTCGGCACGGGGCCCATCGGCCTGTCGGCGATCCTCGGGTGCAAGCTGTTCAGCCCGGGCCACGTCATCGCGATCGATCTCGCCGAGTCACGCCTCGAGGCCGCCAAGCAGTTCGGCGCCGACATCACCATCAATCCGGCCACCCACGACGCGGTGGCCGAGGTGCGGGCACTGACCGAGGGGCTCGGGGCCGACGTGGTGATCGAGGCCGTGGGCGTCCCCGAGACCTTCGAGCTCTGCACGTCGCTCGTGCGCCGGGGCGGACACGTCGCGAACATCGGCGTGCACGGGGTCCCGGCGGCGCTGCATCTCGAGGACCTGTGGGATCGCAACGTCACCATCACCACCGGCCTGGTCGACACCTGGTCGACGCCGCGCCTGCTCAGGCTGGTGGCGAGCGGGCAGCTCCCTGCGCACCGGTTCGTCACGCACCACTTCGACCTCGGCCAGATGATGGACGCCTACACGACCTTCGAGTCGGCGGCGGACACCGGCGCGATCAAGGTGGTGCTACACAACAGCCGTTGAGTCGCGTTCGGGGGCAAGCACGCGCGCCGGCGCGATCCCGGCGTCGAGCAGGCGTCGCCGCCAGGCGCGCAGGTCGACGCTCTCCCCGGCACACGCGACGATGCGATCGGGACGCAGCAGCACCGCATCGGCGCGCAGGTGGTCGAGCAGGGCGTGCGCATCGGTGTCCGTGGCGCCGAGCCGCACCTCCGTGGTGACGAGCGCGTCGAACCACGCTCGGGTCTGCGGGTCGAAGGCGCGCAGCCGGTCGGCGCCGCGGTGGACGATCACCCAGCCGTCGCCGACGAGCCGATCGAGCGGCACCCCGCCGATGGTCGGCTGCCCGAAGACGTCGCCGGTGCGTCTGCCCCGGCGTCCGCCGTCGTGCACCAGCGGGCCGGCCGCGAAGGTGGGCCAGAGCGTGCTGACGAGCCGGTCCTCCGGCCCGAGCAACCGGCTGACACCCCGGATGACGGCGTTGCGCGGACGGGTGAGCCGCGCCGGCCCGCCGGTCATGGCGGCGCCGACCCCGATCGCCAGCCGGACGACGCGGCGCGCATGCGGGCTCCGCTCGGCCTCGTAGCTGTCGAGCAGGCGGTCGTCGGCGGCGCCGCGCAGCACGAGCGCGAGCTTCCAGACCAGGTTCGCCGCGTCGCGGATGCCCGCACACATGCCCTGGCCGATGAACGGCGGCGTCTGGTGGGCGGCGTCACCGAGCAGGAACACCCGGCCGCTGCGCCAACGGTCGGCGACGGCGCCGCGGAAGGTGTAGCAGGCCTGCCGCAGGAAGGTGATGGTGTCGGGATCGACGCCCCCGAGCCACGGCCGGGTCAGCTCGAGCATCCGGGCTTGGTCGACGTCGTCGGGCCGCTCGCCGTCGCGCAGCCGGAACTCCCAGCGGTAGCGGCCGGCCGTGACCGGCATGAAGGTGGCCGCGCGTTCGTTGTCGCAGACCTGCTGCACCCCGTCGTAGCCGTCGAGCGGCACATGCGCGACCGCGTCCACCACGAGCCACTGCTGCTCGAAGCCGAGGTCCTCCATGCGGGCGCCGATCAGGTCGCGGGTGCGGCTGTTCGCGCCGTCGCAGCCGAGCACCGCGTCGGCCCACACCTCGTCCTCGTCGCCGGTGACCAGCCGCCGGTAGCGGACGCGCACCGGCGCGGGCCCGCCCTCGACCTCGGCGATGTCGACGACCTCGACGCCGCCGCGGAAGGCGATCCGCTCGTCCGCGTCGATCGCCCGTCGCAGCACCCGCTCGAGCTCGGGCTGGTCGAACATGTTGGCGTCGGGGTGCCCGTGCAGCTGCCTGCCGTCGCGATGCAGCTCGGCCAGCACGCGCTGGTTCGCGTCGGTCAGCCGCATGCCGGGCGCCGGGCGCGAGATCGCCCGCACCTCGTCCTCGAGCCCCATCCGGGCGAGGACGCGGAACACCTCGGCGTCGAAGTGCACCGCGCGCGGCAGCGGATAGACCTCGGGCCACCGGTCGAGCAGCAGCGTGCGGACACCCGCCCGTCCCAGCATGATCGCCGCGGTCGCGCCGGTCGGCCCGGCACCGACCACGACGACCGGCACGTGCTCCATCACGCGCCGCGCACGGTCGTGCGCTGGGTGCCGAGGTCGAGCGCGCCGTCGTCGGTGCGGATGGACGCCTCGATCGTGTCGCCCGGCTGCAGGTACGTCCTGCTGCGCGACTGGGCCTGCACGAAGAGCTCCCACTTCTTCGCCTCCGGCAGCAGCGCGGCGAGCCGCTGGGCCAAGGGCTTCGGCGGCTGCAGCGCGACGCCGCCGGGCGTGCCGGTGAGCAGCAGGTCGCCGATCGCGAACGTCTCGAGCTGCGAGCACTCGGTGAGCGTCTCGGCCGGCCGGAACACCATGTCGCCCGCGAGGGCGTCCTGCCGCGGCTCGCCGTTCACCGACAGGGTCAGCCGCAGGTCGGCCCAGCGGGCCACCTCGTGTGGTTCGGGCACGCAGAGGTACGGCCCGACCGGGCAGAACGTGCGGTAGCTCTTGCCCTTGAACCACTGGCCCTGCGGCAGCTGGACGTCGCGCGCGCTCACGTCGTTCGCCACGACGAAGGCACCGACGTAGTCGGCGAGCTGCTCGGCGGTGACGGTGACCGGGCCGGTGATCGCGCGGCCGAGCACGATGCCCAGCTCGACCTCGTAGTCGAGCAGTCGCACGTGCGCCGGCCGCACGATGTCGTCGAACGGTCCGGACAGCGAGGCCGTCGACTTGGTGAACAGCATGTTGAAGGCCCGCTCGGGGTCCATCCCCGACTCGATCATGTGCGAGCGGTAATTGGCGCCCTGACAGACGATGCGGGCGTCCCGCAGCGGGTTCAGTGGCGTCACGGACGCGAGCGGCACGCTCGGCGCTCCGGGGTCGGCGAGCACGGCCCGGGCCGCCTTCACGCCGTCATCGAGCACCTCGGCGGTCGTCTCGTACACACCGGGCAGCGGCAGCACGTCGGTGCCGCGGACGACGCCCCAGCCGTCGACGTGCCGGATCAGGTCGATGCTCATGCGCTGATCACCTTCACCAGGCCCAGCAGCCGCCGGGCGGTGAACTCGTTGTCACGGTCGGCGAGCGCCGACACCAACTGTTTGACCAGCCGCGCGGACGGCTTGGCCTCGAGGAAGTCGCGGGTCACCACCGGCCCCCATTGCGACAGGCCGCTCGCGGCCATCGGCGCCCAGCCGGGTTCGACGGTGTTGTCGAAGCGGTCGCCGTCGGCGAAGTGCTCGACCAGGAAGCCGTCCGGGTCGCGCCAGTAGTCGAAGAGCTGGCTGCCCTCGATGTGCCGCCCGATCCCCCACGAGTGCCGGTAGCGGTGCTGCTTCAGGTACTCGCCGCCCGCGGCGAGCGCGTCGAGGTCGGCGACCTGATACGCCGAGTGGATGTACTTCCGGCCCGGCCCGAGCGTCATCGCCAGGGTGTGATGGTCGGTCGGCGTGGCGCCCAGATCGCAGCGGATGAAGGCCATCGTCGGACCGAGTTCGCGCTGCCCGGGGAAGTACAGGAAGTCGCTGACGATCAGGCCGAGGTGCTGCAGGTACCAGTCGAGCGCACGCCCGAAGTTCGCCGACTCGAGCACGACGTGGCCGAGCCGCTCGATCCGCGCCGGCTCGCGCGGCGGCCGCTGCGTCGCGTTCACCCGCGTCACCGCATCGGCGTGGTTCATGGCCAGCGGACGCTGCCGCGGTAGGTCCGGCAGTGTCTCGACACCGGCCACGACCCTGACCGGGACACCGGACGGGTCGACGAGGTCGAGCCCGACACCACCACCCGGCGCCTGCAGCTCACGCACTGCTGCGTCCGTCGCCCGAGCGAGCCGGTGCACGTCGCCGACGTCGGCGGCCCGGAAGGCCGGGCCGAGGAAGCGCGAGCGCGGGCCCTGCCGGATGACGACGCAGTGCGTGCCGGCGAGGGCTCCGCGCAGGTAGAGCGCGTCGCCGGTGTGCGCGGCCGAGACGAAGCCGAAGTCGTGGGCGAACCGTTCGGCCGCGTCGAGGTCGGGCTTCTCGAACTCGAGCCAGGCGAGGTCCTCGACCTTGATCGTCGGATCGGTGGCGCGGTGCGTCCGATCGCCCCGGACGGCGCCCTGCTCGCTGTGGAGGTGGTCGTGCGGGGTGGTCGTCATCGTGTTGATCCCTTCACCGGTTCTGATGAAAGCATCAGTTCAGGGCAGACTGTTGTCAAGCGTTCATCAGACCTGATGGATTGATCAGTTGACTGCTAGGGTCGTCCGCATGGCCGACGCCGTCGTCACGAACCGACTCGACCGCCGGAAGGCTCGCACGCGGGCCGCGCTGGTGACGGCGGCGCGTGCGCTGCTGGCACGCGACGGCGGCGTGGACGCGAGCATCCAGGAGATCACCGAGCTCGCCGACGTCGGCTTCGGCTCGTTCTACAACCACTTCCAGACCAAGACCGAGCTGTTCGAGGCCGCCGTCGCCGAGGCGCTCGAGGAGCACGGTGCACTGCTCGACCGCCTCACCGCCGATCTCGACGACCCTGCCGAGGTCTTCGCCGCGAGCGTGCGCCTCACCGTCCGGCTGCAGAAGACGCACCCGCAGATCGCGCGGATCATGGCCAACACGGGCCAGCAGTACCTCGGTGCGCCGTCCGGGCTCGCGCCCCGCGCGCTGCGCGACATCGAGGCGGGCGCGAAGGCTGGACGCTTCGACGTCGGGGACGCCGCCGTCGCCCTCGCCTGCACCGGCGGCTCGGTGCTCGCCGCCGTGCACCTGCTGGAAGGAGCGTCCAGCGCGAAGGTCGACCGCACGGCCGACGAGGTGGCGACGAACCTGCTGCGCATGTTCGGGATGCCGACCACCGAGGCGCGCGCTGTCGCGCGCCGACCGCTGCCCGGGACGTCGCGGCGGCGGACCTGAGTCGACGACCGCCGCACGAGCGGCCGCCGCAGCCTCTAGCGGGTGCGGCGGATCACCCGATTGCCCGGGAGCCGCGCCGTGCGCTGCCCCGCCGACACGGCGCGCAGCGACTGCTCGGTGAGCCCGTCGTTGCGGATGCGTCCCAGGACGACCGCGTCGCCGCTGCCGAGGTAGGCGACGAGGTCGCGCTGCCACACCGGGTTGCGTCTCGGGTTCGCGGCCCCTGGCGTGCCCAGGCGGTAGCGCGACAGCAGGAAGCGTCCAGTCGTATCGACCCAGTTGGCGCACCCGTGCTCGAACCCTGCCGACAGCACGTCCAGCTCGATGAGCGGCGTCGGCGAGTCGGCGAGCACGCAGCGCGCGCCTCGCACCTCGCTCGCGAGCTGTCGCGCGCCCCGGAACGGCATGATCCGGTTGTCGACGCGGTCGGCGACGCCGACGATCGAGCCGATGAGCGCCGCGGCCACGACCACGGCGACGGGCGACGCGAGCACGGCCGCCCGCTGCTGCTGTGCGTCCGTGCGAGGCAGCACGAGGCCGCCCGCGACGACGAGGCAGAGCGGGACGGCGTAGTAGTCGTGGTAGTTGAAGTAGTAGGTGGGTGCCAGGAGCAGGACGAGCACCTGCACCGCCAGCACCACGACGAGCAGGCGCCCGACGGGATGGCGCGAAACGCGGGCCGAGGCGAGCACGATCACGGCGCCGAGCACGACGAGGGCGAGCCATCGCGCTGCCGTGCTCGATGACGAGTCGAGCGGCGCTCCGGTCATCTGCGCGAGCCGCTGCACGACGCCGAAGTGGTCGCGCGCGCGCCCGACCTGGCTGGTGACGAGCGCGTCCCACATCGCTCGCGGTGCGACGAGGAAGAACGGGCCGTTGATCACGATCGGCGCGATGACCGCTCCGAGCAGCGCCGGGAGCATGCGTCGCCGGTAGGTGACGAGCAGCCGGCCGACGATCAGCACGACCGGGACGACCCACCAGATCTTGACCCCGATGGTCGCGCCCAGCGCCAGGCCCCCGAGCAGCAGCGATCGAGGCCGCCGCACGCTGCCGTCGCCCGCCGGCAGCACGAGCAGCAGCCCGATGAGCAGCAGGAGATTGCCGAGCGGTTCGAGCCGGATCGAGTACTCGGCGCTGAGCGCACCGAACCAGACCGCGTAGAGGCAGCCGGCGCCGATCGCGGCCCGGCCGAGTCCGATGCGCCGACCGATCCGCACCACGAGCACGGCGTTGACGCCCGCCATCACGATGAAGGCCAGGTTCGCGAGCACGTACGCCTGGTGATCGGTCACGATCCGCGTCAGCACCGTGAAGGGCAGCAGCGCGAGCGTCACGCCGGGCGGATGCACCAGGGTGAAGTCGCGATAGGGCAGGCGGCCGTGCTGCAGCGCGTCGGACGCCGCGAAGTACACCGCCGGGTCGTAGCTGAAGTCGGCGCCCAACCCGCCGCCGCGGACCACGACCGCCAGGCGCAGGACGACGCCGACGACGAAGACGGCGGCCTCGGCGCTGTGGCTCCGGAGGAGGGACATGCGCGTCGCGACCGGCGTCCCCTGCACCGCGACAGCTTAGGTGGTGGAGCTGAGGGGATTCGAACCCCTGACCCCCTCGATGCGAACGAGGTGCGCTACCAGCTGCGCTACAGCCCCTGATCCGGAGAACCGGACCGGCGGCCCGCGACCGGGCCGCCGTCGAGATTACCAGTCAGCTCGCGCGGCGCTGGACGGCCTCGGTCGGCTCCTCGGCCTCGTACAGCCCGGTGAGGTCCATGGTGTCCATGCTCTGCAGCTCGATGTCATCGTCGTCGATGCGCACGACCGACACCGGAGCGGTGTCCAGGCGGGCCGGGTCGTCGGTGGCGTCGTAGCCGACCGGCCCACGGCGACGGGCGGCGCGGGCCTGACGGGCCTCGCGGCGGGCGCGGTCCTTGATCGCCTGGCTGCGCAGGAACCAGAGGTATCCGCCGAGGCCCAGGGCGAACGGCGCGAACAGCAGCCAGGTGAGCCCGCCGGCGAGCAGGCCGAGGATGCCGAAGACGACGGTGCCACCGACCAGCACCGTCAGCGAGCGGCGGCGACGCGCCATCATCTGGGCGCGCGCGGCGGACAGCTCGGACCGGTCGACGGGGTACATCAGGGCCTCCTGGGCGACCGGCACGGGCCGGCGGTCGGGCTTGGCAAGGGTGGCGGCGGGGCGGTCGGACGAGGGGTCGGGCACGGCGGCGGTCGCGCGCGCGACATCGGCGGCGCGGTGGACGAAGACGTCGCGGTCGCCCGAACGGCGCGGGCTCGCGGTGCTGCGCCGGCCGAGGGCGCGCATCGCGCGTCCGAACCCGGCGACATCGCGCTCGCGGCGACGCTCGTCATTGCGCCGGACGACCATCGGGACGACGACGATCAACCAGAGCACGGTGAGGACCACGACCGTCATGGCAGGTGACAGCACCGGTCGTACCTCCAGTCACACCAGCAACACGCCGACTCTCAACCTAAGGTCGACCGACCGCCGGGCCCGGCAGGCGCGCCGTGTCGCGGCGATGAAGGCGTTTCCGGCGGGCGTGTCGGGGCTGCGTGCTGCCCGACCTGGAGGCCGGAGCCGAGCCCTGGGTCGTCCAGGGCATCAAGATCCGGGTCGACGCGCGCGCCCGCTCCGGCCTTTGCCCCGCAGCACCAGGTTTTCGGCGGCGCATGTCCCGGCGCAGCGGGACAAGGCGGTCCGTGTTGCCGGAGCAGCGGGACAAGGCGGTGTGTATCGCCGGCGCAGCGGGGCGAGGCGGTGCGTGCTACGCGTCAGGCGCCCGTCCACGCCGGTGGGGCGGGCAGGCGGCCGAGACGCGAGAGCATCGACCGGCCCTCCATCTCCTCGACCGTCACCGCGAAGGCGACGTGGTCGCGCCAGCCGTCGTCGATGTCGAGGAAGCGTTCGTAGTACCCCTCGCGGCGCAGGCCGAGCTTCTCGACGACCCGCAGGCTCGGCGCGTTCTCGGGGCGGATGTCGATCTCGACCCGGTGCAGCCCGACGGCGCCGAAGCAGTGGTCGATGACAAGGGCGACGGCGGTGGGCACGATGCCGCGTCCGGCGAGCTCACCGTCGACCCAGTAGCCGACGGTGCACGAGCGCAGCGCGCCGTGCACGACGTTCGAGACGTTGATCTGGCCGGCGATCCGCCCGCCGTAGACGATCATGAACGGCAACATCGTGCCGGCCGCGGCCGAACGCCGTAGGGCCGAGCGAAGCGGCGGCCACGCGCCGAGCGAGTTGCGCTCGTACCAGCTCGCCGACGACGACGGCTCCCACGGACGCAGCCAGCGCTCGTTGCGCAGCCGCACCTCGCTCCACGCACGGCCGTCGCGCAGCTTCGGGGGGCGCAGCAGCACCGGACCGGCCGACAGATCGGCCGGCCACCCGGGCACGCCACGCACCGCCGCCTACCGGTTCGACAGCAGCAGCGGCAGCACGGTGGTCGGCTCGCCCGCGACGACCTCGGTCGTCTGCTCGTCGATCACGACCAGACAGTTGGACGCGGCCATCGAGGCGATGAGGTGCGAGCCGGGCCCGCCCACCAGCGACACGCTGTAGCCGCCCGTGCGCTCGCGGTGCAGCACGCCCCGGCGGTACTGCCGCACGCCCTCGGGGCTGCTGAAGCTCTCGAGCGCGGTGGCCTGCACGGTGGCGCGGTGCACCGAGCGCTTGCCGAGCAGCTTGCGGATCGCCGGGCGCACGAACGCCTCGAACGACACCATCGCGCTGACCGGGTTGCCGGGCAGGCAGAAGATCGGCACGCGGTGCCCCGACGAGGTCGACAGGTGCCCGAACCCCTGCGGCTTGCCCGGCTGCATCGCCACCTTCACGAACTCGACGGTGCCGAGCTCGGACAGCGCCTGCTTGACGACGTCGTAGGCGCCCATGCTCACGCCACCGGTCGTGACGAGCACGTCGGCGCGCAGCAGCTGGCTCTCGAGGGCGTCGATGAGCTTGGCGTGGTCGTCGACCACGATGCCGACCCGGCGCGCGTCGGCGCCGGCGTCGCGGGCGGCGGCGGTCAGCAGGTACGAGTTCGAGTCGATGACCTCGCCGAAGGTCGGCGTGCTGCCCAGCTCGACGAGCTCGCTGCCGGTCGAGAGCACCAGCACCCGCGGCCGGGGTCGCACGAGCACGCTGGCGCGGCCGACGGCGGCGAGCAGGGCGATCTGCTGCGGGCCGAGCGCCGCGCCGGCACGGATGGCGGGTGCGTTCGCGGGCAGGTCCTCGCCCGCCCGGCGCACGCACTCACCGGTGCGCACCGGCCGACGGATCGCGACCTTGGCGACCCCGCCGTCGGTGTCCTCGACCGGGATGACCGCGTCGGCGCCCGCGGGCAGCGGCGCGCCGGTCATGATCCGCATCGCCAGGCCGGGGCCCATGCCCGAGCGGGTCTTGGCGCCGGCCGCGATGTCGCCGACCACCTGCAGCTGCACCGGTTGCTCGTCGCTCGCATGCCTGGTGTCGACGGCGCGCACGGCGTAGCCGTCCATGGCGGAGTTGTCGAAGCTGGGCAGCGGGAACGCCGACGTCACGTCCTCGGCGAGCAGCAGGCCCTGCGCGTCCAGCAGGTGCAGTTCGATCGGTTCGAGCGCGCCGACCGTGCCCAGCACGCCGGCCAGGTGTTCGTCGACGGTGCGCAGACGTCCGTCAGACACTGCTCGGTTCCCCCCTTCGCGCCGCCGCTCAGCGGCCGATCGTCAGAGCCTAACCAGCCACAATGCCCGCATGGCGAACGAAGGGACGTCGCAGCACGCCAAGACCCACCTGCGACGGCGGCTGCTGGACGCCCGGCGGAGCCTCCCCCCGGACGAACTGCTGCGCGCCCGGGCCGCCATCGCCGACCTGCTGCTGCACCGGGCCGGCGCCGATCGTTGGCGCACGGTCGCGGCCTACGAACCGTTGCGCACCGAGCCGGGCTCGCTCGAACTGCTCGCGGGCCTGCGCGCGGCCGGCGTCACCGTGCTGGTGCCGCACCTGCTGCCCGACAACGACCTCGACTGGACGCCCTGGGGTGAGCACCGCGCGCTGGGCAACAGCGCGATCGCCGACTGCGACGTCGTGCTCGTCCCGGCGCTCGCCGTGTCGACCCGCAGCGGCGTGCGACTCGGCCGCGGCGGCGGCTCGTACGACCGGGCGTTGGGACGGCGCGGGCCGGGCGCGCCGGCGATCGCGCTGCTGTACGAGTCCGAGCTGCTGCCGGACGTGCCGGCGGAGCCGTGGGACCGCCCGGTCGACGAGGTGGTGACGCCGGTCGGCTTCGCGCGGGTGCCGCTGCTGGACGGGAATGGCCCCGTGGGTGACCATGGTTAGCAGTCGTGACGTCCGAGTGCCAGAATCAGGACGGCGCCGTCCACCGGAGGAACCTGACATGCCCACGTACCAGTACGCGTGCACCACGAGCGACTGCGGCAACGAGTTCGAGCTGGTGCAGTCGTTCACCGACCCCGCGGCGAGCGAGTGCCCGGTCTGCCACGGGCCGGTGCGCAAGAAGTTCTCGGCGGTGGGTGTCGTGTTCAAGGGGTCGGGCTTCTACCGCACCGACAGCCGGTCGAGTTCGACCGCGTCGGACAGCAGCAAGAGCAGTGCGTCGTCCTCCGGCTCGTCGAGCTCGTCGAGCGACACGTCGTCGTCGTCGTCGACCGCGAGCACGTCGAGCACGTCGAGCAGCTCGACGGGCGGCAGCGCGGGGTCGAAGGCGGCAGCCTCGGCCTGACCGGTCGGGCGTTCCAGTACCACGCGGCCGGCCCGGCCGGGTCCGGCGTCCACATCCGGCCCGTCGTCCACAGGAGCCGACGGCGGCCCGTCGCCGAGCGCCGCGCGGCCCTAGCGTCGTGGCGTGGATCTCGTGCGTGACCTGCTCGACGCCTACCGGTGGCGCGTGTGGCCCCGGCGGCTCGTCGTCGGCGCGCTGCTGCTCGGCGCCGCCGTCGCGGCCCTGCTCCCCCGACCGGCACCGGCCGCGCCGCGGGTACCCACCGCGGACGTGGTCGTCGCCAGGCACGCACTGCCGGCCGGGCGGGTGCTCGGGCGCGGTGACCTCCGGGCCGACGCACGACCACGTGTCGCCACTCCCGCCGAGGCAGCGACCCGCGTCCGCGACCTCGTCGGCCGACGGCTCGCCGGGCCGGTGACCGCGGGCGAGGTGCTGACGATGCTGCGTGTCGTCGGCCCCGGACTGGCGGCCGGCCTGCCGCCGGGCACCGTCGCCGTTCCGCTGACCGTCGACGCGGGGGCGGCCGGATTCGTCCGGGTCGGTGACCACGTCGACCTCTACCGCACCCCGCCGGGCGCCGGCGCCGCCACGGATGTCCCGGCGACATCGGGGCAGGCCGTCCGCGTCGCCGGCGGCATGCTCGTCCTGGCGGTGACCACGGTCACGCCCGACGCGCCCGCGACCGTCGACACGGCGGCGACGGACCAGCTCGTCGTCGCCTGCAGCGAAGGACAGGCCGCCGCATTGGTGACGGAACGGACGAATCCGCTGTCCCCGATCGTCGTCGCGGACCCCTAACATCACTGACCGAGTGGGGGCGCTCCGGACCTCCACACGCGACGCTTCAACAGGAGGCAGCCGTGATCCAGGGCTTCAAGGCGTTCATCATGCGCGGGAACGTCGTCGACCTCGCGGTCGCCGTCGTCATCGGCGCCGCGTTCAAGGCGGTGGTCGACGCGCTCGTCGCCGACATCATCACGCCGATCATCGCGGCCATCGGCGGCAAGCCGGACTTCAGCAGCCTGAACTTCACGATCAACAAGAGCACGTTCAAGTACGGCGATCTGATCAACCAGATCATCTCGTTCCTGATCGTCGCCGCGGCGATCTACTTTCTCATCGTGGCGCCGCTGAACATGCTGGCCGAGCGCCGCCAGCGCAGGCTGGCCGCGGGCGAGCCCGACCCCGAGCCGAAGGCCGAGGACGTGCAGCTGCTCGAGCAGATCCGCGATCTGCTGGCCTCGCAGACCGGCGGCACGCCCGGCGTCACGGCGCCGTCGCCGTCGCCGCGCCCCGGCGTCTGACCGAGCGACCCCGACACGCCCGTCGCGCTGGGCGGCCCGGCCGGCACCGGCCGGTCACTCCCAGTGCGGCGGGCGTTGTTCGCGGTACCACTGCTCGTCGCGCCGCTCGTCGCGCTCGCCCCAGCCCTCGGACGTCTCGTCCCTCGGCACGTCCGGCAGTACCGGCTCGTCGCGGTCGCGGATCCGGCGCGCCGCGTCCTGATCCGTGCGGCGAGCGTCACCTTCCATGCAGACAGTGTCCCCCGCGCGGTACGACACTGGACGGGAACGTCACCAGCCGGTGGGTCGTTCACGGCCTGACCACCGATCCGTGCGGAGGCACTCATGACCGAGTCGAACAAGTTCCTCGAGCGGGCCAGCGAGCTCGCCAGCCAGGCGGCCGAGAAGGCCGGCCCGGCGCTGCAGCAGGCCGCAGAGAAGGCGCGCGTCGTCGCGCAGCAGGCCGCCGAGAAGGCGGCGCCGCTCATCCAGCAGGCGGCCGAGAAGGCCGGCCCGGCGCTGCAGCAGGCCGCCGAGAAGGCCGGCCCGGCGCTGCACCAGGCGACCGAGAAGGCCACCGAACTGGCCGAGAAGGTGCGGCCGCGGCCGAAGCCCGGCCCGTAACCCTCGACGAGCACCGCCGAGACCCCTGGCAGGTTCCACTCCCGAACCGGGACACGGGCCCCGCCGGGGGTCTCGCGCGCGTCAGGGGCAGTTGACCCACTCGTCGGTGCCGTCGTCGAACACCTGCCGCTTCCAGATCGGCAGTCGGTGCTTGATCTCGTCGACCAGCTCCGCACAGAGCGCGAACGCCTCGGCGCGGTGCGCGGAGGACAGCGCGGCGACCAGCGCGACGTCGCCGATCGCCAACGGTCCGACACGGTGCGCCGCGGCGACACCGAGCACGTGCTCACGGGCGGCGAACTCGGCCACGACGTCGGCGAGCACCTGCTCGGCCGTCGGGTGGCCCTCGTACTCGAGCGTCCGGACCGAGCGTCCGCCGTCGTGGTCGCGGACGATGCCGCGGAAGAGCACGTGGGCCCCTGCATCCGGACGCGCCACCAGCGCCTCCACGGCGTCGGCGTCCAGCGGTTGCTCCGACACCCAGGCCGAGCGGGTCGTGGTCACTGTGGTCCCTCTTGTCCGTCCGTCGTCATCACGCCACCGCCCGGGCGGTGGTCACCCCCACCGAGCTGGTCGACCGCGTGCTGCAGCAGCGGCAGCAACACGCCCAGCCCGTCGCGCACCCCGCCGGGCGAACCCGGCAGCGTCACGACGAGCGCCGACCCGATCACGCCTGCCACCCCGCGCGAGAGCACCGAGGTCGGCACCTTGTCGCGGGACGCGAGCCGGATCGTCTCGGCGATGCCCGGCACCGTCTTGTCGAACAGCGCCGACACCGCCTCGGGCGTCACGTCGGTCGGGGTGAGCCCCGTGCCGCCGTTCGTGATGACCGCCTGGGCACCCGCGTCGAGCGCCGCCCGCACCGCCGCGCGGATCGCCTCGACGTCGTCGGGCACGACCTGTGGGCCGGAGACCTCGTGCCCCGCCTCGGTCAGCAGCTGCGTGGCGAGCCGGCCCGAGTCGTCGGCCCGCTCGCCGCGCGCCGACCGGTTCGAGCAGGTGATGACCGCGACCCTCACGACCCGTCCTCCGCCGACGCGCGCGACCCGGCCGCCCCGTCTTCCCCGTCCGCCGACCAGGTGCCCGAGGCGCCGCCGGCCTTCGTCAGCAGCCGGATGTCGACGATCCGCGCGCCGCGGTCGACCTTCTTGACCATGTCGTAGAGCGCGAGCGCCGCAGTGGCGACCGAGGTCAGCGCCTCCATCTCGACGCCGGTGCGGTCGGCGGTGCGGGTGGTCGCCGTGATCTCGACGCCGTCGTCGACCAGCTCGAGATCGACGGTGACACCGTGCAGCGCGACGGGATGGCACAGCGGGATGAGGTCGGGCGTGCGCTTGGCCGCGGCGATCCCGGCGATCCGCGCGACCGCGAGGGCGTCGCCCTTGGGCAGTCCGTCGCGGCGCAGCAGGGCGACCACCTCCGGCGTGGTGACGAAGCGGCCGACGGCGGTGGCCGTGCGGGCCGTCACCGGCTTGTCGGCGACGTCGACCATGCGCGCGGCGCCCTGCGCGTCGATGTGCGTCAGCTCCACGGGCCCGAGCGTACGCAGCCGGGAGCGGGCGGCGAGTCGCGGCAGCGCCCGCGAACGACGCAGCCCGGGAGATGATCGCGAGCAGGCCGCTTGCTGCCAGGCCGGAAGCTGACTGCTCGACCGACACCGCGGGCCCGGTCTGCGCTCTAGTCTCGCCTCACGGCTCCTGTCCCCCCTCGGGAGCCGGCCAACTTCTCGCCTCCCCCGCCGTCCACGGAAGGACCCGACATGAGGTTCGCGCTGCGCCGCGCCGTCACCCTCGCCGCGAGCACGGGCCTCGCGGTCGCAGCCGCCGTGACCGCGACCGCTCCGGCGCAGGCCGCCCCGGTGCTGCCGAAGCCCGCCTCTCCCGTCGCCGTCGCGCACAGCTGCAGCCAGGCGGTCGATCGCGGCGTCGCCGCCTGCTTCGCCCTGCGGCGCACCGACAAGGGCTTCACCACCCGCCACCAGCTGGCGATCACGCCGAACGCGACGCCGAGCGGGTACGGGCCCAGCAGCCTGCAGTCGGCCTACAAGCTGCCGTCGTCGACGGCGGGCAGCGGCCAGCGTGTCTACATCGTCGACGCCTACGACGACCCGAACGCCGAGGCCGACCTCGCCGCCTACCGCAGCCAGTTCGGACTGCCCGCCTGCACGACGGCGAACGGCTGCTTCAAGAAGATCAATCAGACCGGCGGCACCAGCTACCCGAGCGCCGACAGCGGGTGGGCCGGCGAGATCTCGCTCGACGTCGACATGGTCTCCGCGATCTGCCCGAACTGCGGCATCACCCTCGTCGAGGCCAACAGCGCCTCGGACGCCGACCTGTTCCAGGCGATCAAGGAGGCCAACACCCTCGGCGCGAAGTTCGTGTCGCTCAGCTGGGGCGGCTCGGAGTTCAGCGGCGAGACGACCTACGACAACACGTACTTCAACGCCACCGGGACCGTGTACACCGTCTCGACCGGTGACAGCGCCTACTCCGGCGGACGCGAGTACCCGGCCACCTCGTCACGCGTGGTCGCCGTCGGCGGCACGTCGCTCAGGACGGCGTCGAACGCCCGCGGCTGGACCGAGACGGTCTGGAAGACCAGCAGCAGTGAGGGCACCGGCTCGGGCTGCTCGGCCTACGTCGCCAAGCCGTCGTGGCAGTCGACGATCAGCTCGACGGTGTGCAGCAGGCGCGCCGAGGCCGACGTGGCCGCGGTCGCCGACCCCGCCACGGGCGTGGCGGTCTACCAGACCTACGGCGGCAGCGGCTGGGCCGTGTACGGCGGCACCAGCGCGGCCGCGCCGATCGTCGCGGGCGTCTACGCCCTGGCCGGCACGCCCGCCGCGGGCACCGCGCCGGCGTCGCTGCCCTGGGCTCATGCCGCGAACCTCAACGACGTCACCTCCGGGAACAACGGCACCTGCTCGCCCTCGCTGCTGTGCACCGCAGCGGCCGGCTGGGACGGGCCGACCGGGCTCGGCACGCCGAACTCCACCGCGGCCTTCGGCGGCACGGGCAGCGGCGGCGGCACGAGCAACACCGTGACGGTCACCAGCCCGGGCACGAAGACCGGCACCGTCGGCACCGCGACCTCGCTGCAGCTGTCCGCGAGCGACTCGGGTGGGCTCGCCGTGACGTGGACCGCGTCCGGCCTGCCGACCGGCCTCACCCTCGCGTCCGGCACCGGGCTCGTCAGCGGCACGCCGACGACGGCGGGCACCTTCACCGTCACGGCGACCGCGAGCGACTCGACCGGCGCGAGCGGCAGCGCCACCTTCACCTGGACGATCAACCCCAGCGGTGGCGCGACCTGCTCGGGCCAGAAGCTCGTCAACCCCGGCTTCGAGTCGACCGGCGGCTGGACGGCCACGACCGGCGTGCTGAACACCGACGGCGCCCACGCGCGCACCGGTGTCGGCTACGCGTGGCTCGACGGCTACGGCACCACCCACACCGACACGCTCGCGCAGACCGTCACCCTGCCGGCCGGGTGCGCCGCGACGCTCACCTTCTGGCTCGGCATCAGCTCGAGCGAGACCACCACGACCACCGCCTACGACAAGCTCACCGTGTCGGCGAACGGCACCACGCTCGCGTCGTGGTCGAACCTCAACAAGAGCGCCTTCGCGTCCCGCACGGTGAACCTGTCGGCCTACGCCGGCACCTCGGTCACGCTGAAGTTCACCGGCACCGAGGACTCGACGCTGGCGACCTCGTTCTTCGTCGACGACACGGCGGTCACGCTCAGCTGACCGCCTGACCCCGCGGGTTCCGGTCGAGCCGTCCCCCACTCGGCCGGGACCCGCGGCCTCGTCCACGCCGCCTCGCCCACGCGGCCTCATCACCGCACCCCCGCGTCCCCGGATCTTGATGCCCGGGCCGACCCGGGACCCGGCCTCGGCATCCACGTCCGGCCCGACCCGCCCCCGTCACCCGGATCTTGATGCCCCGGACGACCCCGGGCCCGGCACCGGCATCCAGGTCCGCGCTCGGCATGCGGGGGCAGTGGGCGTCGGAGCGAGCTTGTCCCGTAGGACCGGCGACTCGCTCCGCCTTGTCCCGCTGCGTCGTGCGAAACCGGCCCCGAAACCTGGCGCTGCGGGACAAAGCAGGGTCCCGTTCGAGGCAGCCCCCGCGCGTCCAACCGGATCTTGATGCCCAGGACGACCTGGGGCCCGGCACCGGCATCCACGTCGTGCACGCAGGACATCACTCATGCCGACCTGCGATGTTTGCAGTGTGCAAGCGGCGGGCAAGCACTCGGCATGACCCGTCCACGCGCACGAGTGACCGACGCCGATGTCGACGCCGTCCTGTCCGCGTGCCGGTGCCTCGTCGCCCTCAGCGTGCGCTCGCTGTCCGTGATCGACGGCGAGGTCGAGCCGGCGCAGTTCCGCGCCCTGGTCGTCGTGGCCAGCCGCGAGGCCGTCTCGCTGGGAGAGCTCGCCGAGAGCACCGGCATCAGCCTCTCGACCGCCAGCCGGCTCTGCGAGCGGCTCGTGGCCCAAGGCCTGCTCGACCGCACCGACGACCCAAGCGACCGGCGTCAGCTCGCCCTGAGACTGACCCCCGCCGGCCAGAAGCTGGTGGACGCGGTGACCGACGCCCGTCGGGCCGACCTGCTGCCCGTGCTGCAGCGGCTGACCCGCCGCCAGCGCGACGAGCTGGTGCGGGCGCTGACCGCCTTCGCCGAGGGCTGCGAGACCGCCGAGGACGACCGTTCGCTCTGGTCGATCGGCTGGGTCACCGAGTCGGTCTGAGCGACAATCTCCAGAAGGGACGCCGAACCATGGCACAGATCGTGGCCGTCACCGGAGCGAGTGGCGGCGTCGGACGCGCCACCGCGTGCGCCTTCGCCGCCCGCGGCGACACCGTGGTGCTGCTCGCCCGCGGCGAGTCGGGCCTGCAGGGCGCGGCCGCCGAGGTCGAGAAGGCGGGCGGCCGGGCGGTGCCCATCCCGCTCGATGTCGCCGATGCCGACGCCGTCGAGGCCACCGTCGACCGCATCGAGCGCGAGGTCGGCCCCATCGACACGTGGGTCAACGTCGCGTTCTCGTCGGTCTTCGCGCCGTTCGACCAGGTCACGCCGGACGAGTTCCGCCGGGCCACCGAGGTCAGCTACTTCGGCTACGTCTTCTGCACCATGGCGGTGCTCAAGCGGATGAAGTCGCGCGACCGGGGCACGATCGTGCACGTCGGCTCGGCGCTGGCGTACCGCGGCATCCCGTTGCAGACGGTCTACTGCGGCGCGAAGCACGCACTCCAGGGGTTCCCCGAGTCGCTGCGCTGCGAGTTGCTGCACGAGAAGTCCAACGTGCACGTGACGATGTGCCAGCTGCCCGCGGTGAACACCCCGCAGTTCTCGTGGCTGATCAACAAGCTGCCGCGCAAGGCGCAACCGGTCGCGCCGATCTACCAGCCGGAGTTCGTCGCGCGCGGCATCGTCTTCGCCGCCGACCACCCCAAGCGACGCGAGTACTGGATCGGCTCGTCGACGATGGGCACGCTCGCGGCGAACGCGATCGCCCCCGGCCTGCTCGACCGCTACCTCGCGCTGACCGGCTTCAAGGCCCAGCAGCGCGACCAGGAGCAGCCGTCGGACGCACCCGCCAACCTGTTCCACCCCGTCGACGGCGAGGACGGCCACGACTTCGGCGCCCACGGCGCGTTCGACGACCAGTCGCACACCCGCGACCCGCAACTGTGGGCCTCGCAGCACCACGGCCTGCTCGGCGGGATGGCCGGTGCCGGCGCGCTCGCCGGGCTCGCGCTGCTGCGGCGGCGCCGGTGACGGCCAAGCGATCACCGGCGGGCGACGCCACCACCATCCGTGCCATCGGCCTGGTCGAGGCGGTGACCGGCGCGCTGCTCGCGACGCGTCCGAACGCGATGATCACGCTGGTCGACCGGCATCGTGCGGGGCCGCCCGTCTGGCTCGTTCGGGTGCTCGGCGCGCGGATGCTCGTGCAGGGCGCGGTCGAGATCGCCCGCCCGCTGCCCGTCGTCGCGATGGGCGGCGCGGCCGTCGATGCTTCACACGCGTTGAGCATGCTGCCGGTGGTGATCGCGAGCCGACGATTTCGCCGACCGGCCTCGGTGAGCGGCGCGGTCGCGGGGGCCACGGCCGCGGCCCTGCTCGGCGCCTTCGTCCGCGCGACCTCGCACGCCGATGACTGAGGGCAGCGAGCGGCCGGGCGGCGTCCCGCTGTCGGCCGCCTCACCTGCGGTGCTGCGCGAGTACGCCCTGTTGGCCGACGGCGAGCGCGGCGCGCTCGTCGGGCCGAGCGGCGACGTCGCCTGGCTGTGCGCGCCGCGGTGGCACGACGCGTCCGTCTTCAGCTCGCTGCTCGGCGGCCAGGGCACCTTCATGCTGCACCCGACCGCGCGGCACGTCTGGGGCGGCTTCTACGAGACGAGCAGCCTGGTGTGGCACTCGCACTGGGTGACCACCGACGGGTGGGTCGAGTCGCACGACGCCCTGCACTACCCCGCCGATCCGCACCGGCTCGTGCTGCTGCGTCGCATCGTCGCCGAGTCGGCCGACGCCGGCGTGTTCGTGCTGCTGCGGCCCCGGGGCGACTACGACACCGTGCCGATGACCGACCTGCACCGGCACGGCGACATCTGGACGGCACGCGTCGGCGACCTGTGGCTGCGCGTGCAGGGGCTGGGCCACGCGCGACCGCGCGAGCACGGCGCCGCACTGGTCGCCGAGTTCACCGTCGCCGCGCACGACCGGCACGACATCGTGCTCGAGCTGAGCGACCGCGAACTGCCCGATCGCCCGCCCGACGCCGACGTCGCCTGGGAGGGCACGCGCGCGCGCTGGGGCACGGTCGTCCCCGACCTCAGCGGCACGCTCTCGCCGTCCGAGGCCGGTCATCACTACGCCGTGCTGCAGGGGCTGACCAGTGCGACGTCGGGCATGGTCGCGGCCGCGTCGACGAGCCTGCCCGAGCGCGCCGAGGCGGGCCGCAACTACGACTACCGCTACGCCTGGATCCGCGACCAGTGCTACGCGGGCGAGGCCGTTGCCGCGCTCGGCGCCCTGCCGCTGCTCGACCACGCCGTCGATTTCGTGTCGGCCCGACTGCTCGAGCACGGGCCCGACCTCGCGCCCGCCTACACCGTCGAGGGCGGCCGCGTGCCCGACCAGCGCACGCTCGACCTCAGCGGCTACCCGGGCGGCGAGGTCGTCGTCGGCAACTGGGTGAACGACCAGTTCCAGCTCGACATCTTCGGCGAGTCGCTGCTGCTGTTCGCCGCCGCCGCCGAGCACGACCGCCTGACCACCGAGCACTGGGACGCCGCGCAGGTCGCCGCCGACGCCATCGGCAAACGCTGGCACGAGCCGGACGCCGGGATCTGGGAGATCGAGCCACGGGCCTGGACGCACAGCCGGCTCACCGCCGTGGCCGGACTGCGCGCCATCGCGCGGGTGCGCCCGGCATCGGCCGCCACCATCGGCTGGTCGGCGCTGGCCGACCGCATCCTCGCCGACACCTCGGCCGATGCGACCCACGACGACGGCAGCTGGCAGCGCTCACCGGGCGACCCACTGGCCGACGCCGCGCTGCTGCTGCCCGGCCTGCGCGGCGCCGTCCCCGCCGACGACCCGCGCACGGTCGCGACCCTGCAGCGCTACCTCGACGAGCTGGCCCGCGACGGCTACGCCTACCGGTTCCGCCACGACGACCGTCCGCTGCACGACGCCGAGGGATCGTTCCTGCTCTGCGGGTTCCTCGTAGCGCTCAGCGAGCACCAGCGCGGTCGGGCCGTCGAGGCCCGGGCCTGGTACGAGCGCACGCAGGCGGCGTGCGGGCCGCCGATGCTCTACTGCGAGGAGTTCGACCCGCAGCAGCACCAGCTGCGCGGCAACCTGCCGCAGGCGTTCGTCCACGCCCTCATGCTCGAGACCTCGGCGCGGCTGGCGACATGAGCGTCGTCCGGCGGGCGGCATGAGGCCGCCGCCGCCACGGTCAGGACGCCAGCGCCATGTCGAGCGCGTCGCCGCCCGTCCGCGCGGGCCGCACGACCCCGTCCTGCGCAGGCGGCAGCCACAGCGTGAAGGTCGACCCGTGGCCCGGTGCGGAGGTCACCCGCAGCTGGCCGCCGTGCTTCGCGAGCACGGCACGGGTCACGGCCAGGCCGAGTCCGGTGCCCTTGATGCCCTTGGCCTGCGCGGTGTCGGCACGGAAGAACTGCTCGCCCACTCGTGCCAGCTGGTGGGCCGGGATGCCGATGCCGGTGTCGGTCACCGCCACCGCCACGCCGGTCTCGTCCGCCGTGACCGCGACGGTGATCTGACCGCCTTCGGGCGTGTACTTCGCGGCGTTCGCCAGCACGTTCACGAGCGCACGCTCCAGCTGCACCCCGTCCGCCGCGACGATCGCGTCGAGCCCCGCGCCCGGCCGGACGAGCACCTGGCGCTGCCGCGTGCAGACCGGTTGCACCGTGTCGAGCGCGGCGGTCAGCACCGGCCCGAGCGGCATGCGGACCAGCCGCGTCACGTCGATGTTCTCGAGCTCGAGGGACGCGGTGCTCACCAGCTCGTCGACCAGCGCGATCACCCGGTCGGCGTTGCGCAGCGCGATCTCGACCATCTGCAACTGCTCGTCGCTGAGGTCGCCGGCGGCGCCGGTCAGCAACAACTCCTGATAGGCGCGCACGCAGGTGAGCGGGCTGCGCAGGTCGTGCGCGAGCCGCGCCGCCGCGTCGACGCGCGCCGCGTTGAGCTCCTTCAACTTCGCGACGGCCATGACCTGCGCCTCGAGCGCGTCGGCCATCGCCTGCTCGGCCTCGATGCGGCTGCGCAGATCGGTGATCTGGCTGATCACGTAGGGCGCCGCGTCGACGGGACGCACGACGTTGATCGCATGGCTGGTGGGCACGAGCCGGCCGTCGGCACGCAGCAACGGCCGTTCGCGGTGGTAGCTCGTGAGCGTGCCGGCGAGCATCGCCGCGATGTGGTCGTCGGCCGCGTCGGCGTCGTCGACCGGGGCGAGGTCCTTGACGTGCCGGCCGACGAGGTCGGCCGGCTCGCGGTGCAGCAGCTCGCAGAGGGCGTGGTTCACGGCGACGATCTCGCCAACGCGTCCGGGCTCGAGGCTGCTGACCATCATCCCCGTGGGTGCGTCGGCGAAGGCGAGCTCGGCGAGACGCTCGGCTGCGCGCAGTCTCGCCGTGGCGCGCACGCGGGCGTCGGCGAGCAGGGTGACCGTCAGCGTGAGCAGGCAGTAGCCGGCGAGCAGGCCCTGGAGGGCCTGCGTGCGCAGCGCGGCGTCGCCGATGCCGGCGAGCGGTCCGTGGCCGCGCACCGTCGCGACCGTCGCGACCACGCAGGCGACGAGCAGCGTGGTCAACGCGCGCATCGGCGTGAGCAGCGCGGCCGCGGCGAGCAGCGGCACCAGCAGCAGCGGCGCGAAGGCGTCGTCGACCGTGGCGGTGAACAGGAACAGCGTCGTGGCCGCGACGCCGGCGATGCTCAACGCCCATTGCAGGTTCAGCCGCCGCTGCCGGGCGACAGCCCGCCACGCCGCCCGAGTGCGGGGCAGCACCAGCAGCAGCGGGCCGAGCGCGAGCGCGCCGACCAGGTGGGCCAGCGCGTACCCGCGGGCCGCGAGCAGCACGTGCGGTCGTCCGACCTCGACGAGCCCGGCAGCCAGCGCGAGCGCACCGGCCACGACGGCGGCGGCGAGCGCGAGCATGAGGGCGGCGAGATCGCGATACCCACGGCGCAGCAAGTGCCGGCCGTCGCCGAGTGCCGTGAGCCGCACGAGCAGCAGGCCGCCGACGCCCACCTCGAGGGCGTTCGCGACGCCGTACGCCGGCGTGGTCACGGCCGCCGTCCCGGCGAGCAGGTTGGCGATCGTCACGCCGGGCACCACGCCCACCAGCACCGCCGTGCGCAACGGCCGCGGCACGAGCACGAACGCCGCCAGCGCGGCCGCAGCGGCCGGCCACAGCGCCGAGGCGCCGAGCGCCGGGTCGAGCAGGTACTCGGCGCCGAGCCACCCGAGCGACAACGTCAGCATCGCGGTACCGGCCGTCGTGAGCAGCCACAGCCCGCGCTGTCGCGTCATGAACGCCGAGCTCGTCATCGTCCGCCTGCCGTCCGCGTCCGGCATGGCGTTCCACACCGCAGTGTGAATATCGCGTGAGGTCCGCTGGGTCCCCTAGGGCCGAAGGGCCCGAACGATCACGACACCCGGTCACCCGCACGGCCATCATCGTTCGGAGGAACAACAAATGTCCGGTCTCCCGTCCTGGCTGCTGCTGCTGATCTTCCTCGGGTCGGCGGCGGTGATCTGGGTCAGCGGCGTGCAGCTGTCCGACACCACCGACGTGCTCGCCGAGCGGCTGCACCTCGGCTCGGCGCTGGGCGGTCTGATCGTGCTGGCCGTCGCGACGAACCTGCCGGAGATCGCGATCACGGTGAGCGCCGCCGCGTCGCACCAGATCGACGTCGCGGTCGGCAACATCCTCGGCGGCATCGCGATCCAGACCGTCGTGCTCGTGGCGCTCGACGCCTTCGGCGTGCGGGTGCGCAAACCGCTCACCTACCAGGCCGCGTCCCTCGTGCTCGTCCTCGAGGGCGCCCTGGTCGTCCTCGTGCTGCTCATCGTCGTGGCCGGTGCGCAGCTGCCGGCGTCACTGCTGCACTTCCGGGTGACGCCGGACGTCCTGCTCATCACGGCGGCCTGGGTGATCGGGCTGCTGCTCATCAACCGCGCGTCGTCGTCGCTGCCGTGGAGCGACAGCGGTGACGCGCCGGACACGCAGCCCGAGGAGCGCGGCGTGCGGCGAAAGAAGAAGGAGTCGGCCGCGACGAAGCGGGGCGTCAGCACCGCGCGCGCGGCGCTGGTCTTCGGCGTCGCGGCGGTCGCCACCCTCGTCTGCGGCGTGCTCATGGAACGCAGCGGTGACGTCTTCTTCGGCAACATCGGGCTGTCCGGCGTGCTGTTCGGCTCGACGGTGCTGGCCGCGGCGACCTCGTTGCCCGAGCTGTCGACCGGCATCACCTCGGCGCGGATGGGCGACTACCAGCTGTCGATCGGCGACATCTTCGGCGGCAACGCCTTCCTGCCCGTGCTGTTCCTGCCGGCGACGATCATCTCCGGCGCCGCCGTCCTGCCGAACGCCCACCGCAGCGACATCTACCTCACCGCGCTCGGCGCCGTGCTGACGATCGTCTACATCGCCGGGCTGATCTTCCGGCCGAGACGGCAGTACGGCCGCATGGGGCCCGACTCGATCGCCGTGCTGGTGCTCTACGCCCTCGGCGTCGTCGGTCTCGTCGCACTGCAATGAGCGGCGTTGCAACGACGGCGAACACGGGCAGGACAACGACATGACCGCAACCGAGCCGTTGCGCGCGATCGCGCTCAACTGCACCCTCAGCCCGTCGCCCGCCGACTCGAGCACCGAACTGCTCACCCGCCAGGTGCTGGACGCCCTCGCCGAGCACGGCGTCGTCAGTGACAGCGTGCGCGTGGTCGACCACGACGTGCGTCCGGGCGTCGAGTTGGACATGGGCGGCGGCGACGAATGGCCGGCGATCCGCGAGCGGATCATGGCCGCCGACATCCTCGTGCTGGCGACACCGACCTGGGTGGGTCAGCACTCGAGTGTGTGCCAACGGGTCATCGAGCGGCTCGACGCCGAGCTGTCCGAGCAGGACGACCAGGGCCGGCTGCAGACCTACGGCAAGGTCGCGCTCGCGGTGGTCGTCGGCAACGAGGACGGCGCGCACCACATCAGCGGCATCCTGTTCCAGTCGCTCAACGACGTCGGCTTCACGATCCCGGCGGGTGGCGTCAGCTACTGGAACGGCGAGGCGATGACCGGCACCGACTACAAGGACCTGGACGGCACACCGGACGCCGTGGCCCACACGACGAAGCAGGCCGCCAGCAACGCGGCGCACCTGGCGCGGCTGCTCAAGGCCGAGAACTATCCGCCGCTGGGAGACTGACGTCATGCCCATCGATGTCTCCGGCCTCCACCACGTACGCCTGACCGTGCAGGACATCGCGCGCTCGCGCGAGTTCAACGACAAGGTCTTCGGCCTGCCCGTCGCCTATGCCGTGCCGGACGACGCCGACGAGACGACGCGTGAGGCGCTGTCGTTCCTCTACGGCGGCGTCATCTATCGGCTGGGCCAGTGCCTGTTCGGGCTGCGGCCGGTCGGCACCGACCGGTTCGACGAGGACCGCGTCGGGCTCGACCACGTCGCCTTCACCGTCGCCGACCGGTCGGTGCTCGAGCGGGCGGTCGAGACCCTCGACGGGCTCGGCATCGCGCACGAGCCGATCAAGGACCTCGGCACCGGCGACATCCTCGAGTTCCGCGACCCGGACAACATCGCGCTCGAGCTGTACGCACCGAAGGGCTGAGCAACCGCCGCGGATCATGTGCAGACACGCCGGCGTCCTGCGCGTGTCCTGCACATGATCGCGGACGGGCGGCGCTGTGCGAGCGGCGCCCGGGACGCCGCCGGCTGCTACCGTGGGGGTAGCGGCGCAGACGCCGCACTCCCGGCGGGTGAGTCTCCCGCCGCCGCACCCGCCGTCCGCCGCGCACCCGCCGCCGCTGATCCGTCAGCGCAGCCTGGTCGCAGCGATCGTGGATCGCGGGCCGTGAAGTTGGGAATCCCGTGTCGTCACCGCGCGCTGCCGCGTCCTCGTCCACCCGTCCGTCCAACCCGAACCGTCGCCGTCGCCCCGCAGGGGCCACCGGCGCCGCCGCGCCGAACCAGGGCGGGCGTCCCGCCCGCAGCCGCCGGCCCGCGTCGGTGCAACGCCCGCACCGCCCCCTCGCCGCGGAGGCGCCCCGCCCGACGCGTGAGCCGCTGCCCACGCGTCCGCGGGCCGAGGTCGCGACGTCCACGACGCCGTTCACCGGCCTCGGCCTGCCCGGTGCACTCATCACCGCGCTCGCGGCCCAGGGCATCGAGCGCCCGACGCCGGT
>NZ_JBQCEE010000142.1:0-15036 GCF_051960575.1 Jatrophihabitans sp. | reverse complement strand
CGGCGCCGCAGCGCCCGGAGGACCACCCGGCGTTCGCCCGGGTGCTCGACGAGCTCAGCCCGGACGAGGCCCGGATCCTGCGGCTGCTGGCGTCGTCCGGCCCGCAGCCCGCGCTCGAGGTGCGCCGCAGGGACCGGCTCGGACGGCCCGCCGAGACCCTCGCCGCCGGTCTCACGCTGGTGGCGCGCCAGGCGGGGTGTGCCGATCCCGCGCGCGGGCCGGAGTACCTCGGCAACCTGCAGCGGCTCGGCCTCGTCGACCCTGCCGGGCCGCGGCTGCCCGACGTGCGCCGCTACGCACTGCTCGAGGCGCAGCCGTCGACGCTGCAGGCACGCGCCGGGGCGCGCACCCGCACGGTGCACCGCAGCGTGCGCCTCACCGCGTTCGGCGAACAGTTCGTGCAGGTCTGCTTCACCCTCGACGGCGCCGATGCCGCGCACTGGAGCCGCGACCGCCACGACCCGCCCGCGCCGTGAGGATCAGCCGGTCCTGATCACCACCGTGGCGCTGCACACTGCCGACGTCGTTCGACCTGCGCCGAGGGCTGCCGCTTGCGACGATCGTGGCCATGGGGCCCCGAACGTCGACGACGCCGCTCACGCAGCGTTCCGCCACCGAGCTCGCCGCGGCGATCCGCAGCGGTGACACCACGTCCGTCGAGGTCGTCGAGGCGCACATCGAGGTGCTGGAACGCATCGGCGACCTCAACGCCCTCGCCGTCGACCGGTTCGACCTCGCCCGCGCGGAGGCCGCTGCCGCCGACGCCCGCGTCGCCGCCGGCGACACCGACCTCCCACCCCTGCATGGGGTGCCCTGCACCATCAAGGAGATGCTCGCGGTCGAGGGCATGCCGCACACCGGTGGCTACCCGCACCGGCGCTCGTTCCGCGAGGCCGCCGACGCCCCGGTCGTGCGCCGCGTGCGCGAGGCGGGCGCGATCGTGCTCGGCCTGGGCAACACGTGCGGCTTCCTGGTGTGGATCGAGTCGAACCACCCGATCTACGGACGCGCCGGCAGTGCCTACGACCCGTCACGCACCGCGGGCGGTTCCTCCGGCGGCGACGGCGCGATCGTCGGGTCGGGCGGCGCACCGTTCGCCCTCGGGTCCGACCTCGGCGGGTCGATCCGGATCCCGGCCTTCTTCAACGGCGTCTTCGGGCACCTGCCCTCGCCCGGGCTGGTGCCGCTGACCGGCCACTTCCCGATGCCGGACGGCGACCTGCGCCGGCGCCTCTCCCCCGGACCGCTGGCCCGACGGGCCGAGGACCTCATGCCGTTGCTGCGCATCATCGCCGGGCCGGACGGCGACGACCCGCACACCGAGCCCCAACCGCTCGGTGACCCGGCCGACGTGTCGCTCGACGGCCTGCCCGTGACGGTCGCGACGCAGTCGTCGACCTTCCCCGTGCGGGCGGACATCAAGCGCGGCATCGACGAGGCCGCCGCGGCGCTCGGCCGCGCCGGCGCCCGGGTCGTCGAGGCGCCGCTGAAGCAGCTGCGCTGGGCACTGGCGCAGTTCGGCGCCACCGCGATCGCGGAGCTCGACCTGCTGCTGAGCTGGGAGGGCATCACCGCACCGACGCGGCCGGGGCACAAGCCGCCGCTGCTCGTGCGCGGGCCGGCAGCCGTGCTGCGCGTGGTCGAGTCGGCCCCGGTGCGCTCGGTGCGCACACTGGCCGCCCGGCGGTTGATCGACTCGGCGCAGGAGGCACAGGACACGCTGCTCGACACCATCGGCGACGGCGTGCTGCTCTACCCGCCGTTTCCACGGCTCGCGCCGAAGCACCGCACGACGATCGGGCAGCCCTGGCTCGCGACGAACACCGCGATCTTCAATCTCTACGGGCTGCCCGCGACCCAGGTACCGCTCGGGTTGACCGGTGACGGCCTCCCCCTCGGCGTCCAGGTCGTCTCGGCCGCCGGACGCGACCACCTCACCATCGCCGTCGCAGGGCAGCTCGAGCGCGACCTCGGCGGCTGGGTCGACCCGGCCGACCGGTGAGCGGGGCCTGCGGCGGCTACTGCTGCTGGCGGCGCACCTCGGCGCCGAAGACCGCCGCCTGCGTCCGGCGGGTCATCTCGAGCTTGCCGAGCAGGCTCGACACGTAGTTCTTCACCGTCTTCTCGGCCAGGAACAGCCGCTCGCCGATCTGCTTGTTCGTCAGGCCCTCGGCGATGAGGTCGAGAACCTCGCGCTCGCGCTCGGTGAGCGCCGCGAGCTTCGCGTCGGCCGGGCTGCCGTGGCGCACGCGATCCATCACCTGGGTGATGACCTCCGGCGGGATCAGCGAGCGGCCGGCGGCGACCTGGCGCACCGAGTCGATGAGCGTGCTGCCGCGCACCTCCTTGAGCACGTAGCCCGAGGCCCCGGCGAGCACGGCCGCCAGGACCGCGTCCTCGTCGTCGTAGGACGTGAGGATGAGGCAGTACGTCTGCGGCATCGACGAGCGGATGTCGCGACAGACGTCGATGCCGCTGCCGTCCGGCAGTCGCCCGTCGAGCACGGCGACGTCCGGCCGGGACGCCGGGATGCGCGAGAGCGCCTGCTCCGCGGTCGCGGCCTCGCCGACCACCTCCATGCCGGGCACGGCGGACAGCAGGTCGGCGAGCCCCCGTCGGACCACCTCGTGGTCGTCGACGAGGAACACCCGGATAGGAGCGGCTGGGTTCTCGGTCACGAGGTGTGCGCCTTCCAGATCAGTTCGGTGCCGCCGGTGGGCAGGGACTGGACCTCCAGGCTCCCTCCCCGCCGATGGGCGAGTTCGGACAGATGCAACAGACCATGTCGGCTGACGTCAGCAGCCATACCCACACCGTCGTCGGTCACCCGCACGGTGACACTGACATTGTCGGTGGTGACGTCGACGAAGGCTCGCCGGGCACGGGCGTGCCGCGCGACGTTGACCAGCGCCTCGTGCACGACGGTGCGGATGTCGTCGGCGACGGCCTGCCCGAGCATGGTGTCGACGGCCCCGGCGAAGGTGAACCCGGGAGAGAAGCCGAGGGTCGGGGTCAGCTCCGAGCCGATCGCCAGCAGGTCGCTGCGCAGGCCCGCCTGCGACCCGCCCGGGTTGCGCAGGGCGAAGATGGTCGTGCGGATCTGCCGGATCGTGCGGTCGATCGACTCGACCTTGTCCTCGAGCGCGTCGGTGAGCTCGGGGTTGTCGACGGAGCCGGCGGTGAGCCCCTGCAGGGACAGCCCGATGGCGAACAGCTGCTGGATCACGTGGTCGTGCAGGTCGCGGGCGATGCGGTCGCGGTCCTCGAGCAGTTCGATGCGTTGCCGGTCGGCCCGGGCGGTGGCCAGCTCGAGCGCGAGCGCGGCCTGGTTCGCGAACTGCTCGACGGCGTCGAGGTCGATGCGGGTGAACGCCGGCGCCCCGTTCGGCCGGATCAACCCGATCGCCCCGAGCGGGTCGGACGTGCCGAGCAGCGGCACGATCACCATCGGCCCGGCGTCGATCGACGTCAGCAGCTCGTCGACGAGGGCCGACCCCGGACGCGCCCCCGTCCGCACGATCACCGGCCGCCGTTCGGCGAGCGCCGTGGCCGTGAACGACCCGACGAGCGGGAGCCGGCGTCCGACGAGGTCCTCGTCCGAGGGGCCCTCGACGACCTCGATGACCACGTGCTCGCCGTCCTGGGTCAGCAGGGACACGGTGACCGTCTCGGCGTCGGCCACCTGGCGCACGTGGCGGGCGACGCTGCGCAGCGGGTCCTCGCCGGTGTCGCTGAGCAGTTGGGCGGTGACGTCCGCCGTCGCCCGCAGCCAGCGCGCGTTCGAGCGCGACTCGGCGTACAGCCGCGCGTTGTCGAGCGTGGTGCCCGCGGCCGTCGCGAGCAGGTGCAGCAGTTGCTCGTCCTCGGCGGTGAACTCGCCGTGGGTGCTGTCGAGCACGACGAGCTGCCCGAAGACCGCGCCGCGCACCCGCACCGGGGCGGTCAGCAGCGACGTCGCCGGGGTGGGGTCGTCGAGCAGCGCGCGGACGTCGAACCGCTCACCGTCCGCGACGAGCCGCAGCGAACGGCCGGCGCCGACCGCGTCGCCGATCGTGCCGGCGGGCACCACGCGCGCGCCGACACGACGCAGCTCGCCGGCCGCGGTGATCGCCGCCGCCTCGGCGATCGAGCCGTCGTCGGTCAGCACGATGATGGCGGCGCGCCCGGCGTCGGCGACGTAGCGCGCCGCGGACGCGAGGTGCCCGAGCGCCGTCTCGAGGGTGAGGTCGGCGTTCACCATCTCGACCGCCCGCAGCAGCACCCGTAGCCGCCCCTGCGCCCGTTTGACACCCTCGGCGCTGGCCACCAGCTGGTCGATGAGCTGGTCGAGTTCGAGCTTGGGGACGTCGGCGAACGCGACCGTCGGAGGTCCGTCGCTCGGGTCGCCGTCCCGCATGATCCCGACCTTAGTCGCGTGCGCGCGCAAAAGCGCGCCTCAGTCCCCCTCGAAGAGCACGTCGACGAGGCGGCGGCGGTGCGGGGCGGCCTGGGCTTTGCCGCGGCCGATGCGCACCACCAGCTGCGGGTACCAGGACAGGCCGAGGTCCTCGCGCAGCGCGAGGCGGGTGACCGGCACCTCGAGCACGCAACCGGTCGCGGCAGCGACCAGCCCGTGCCGCACCGCCACGAGCAGGAGCCGTTCGAGGGTCTCGCCGGCGCGCACCCAGTGCGTGCGGTCGTCCTCGGCGCCTCCGATGATCAGCAGGCCCGGCGCGGTCGCAGGGTCGGCGTACTCGGGTTCGCGCTCGACCGAGCCGGTCCAGGCCTTGAGCTCGGCGCGGCAGGCCGGGTCGACGAGCTGGATGTCCCGGGCCTGCCGGCACAGGGCGTGCACCCGCGCGGCGGCCTCGGGCTGCGCCACGAGCAGCGGGGTGCCCTCGTCGGCCGCCGCCTGGTCGAAGGCGGCGACGGCCGCGGCCGACAGGCGTCCGGACGTGAACTCGCCGGCCTCCGCCCGTCGGTCGTCGAGCATCGGCTCGTCGGCCGCGATCGGGTCGACCCCGTCGCCCACACCGTCCGGGCCGAGCCAGACGCGCGCCACGAGATCGGGCCGGCGCGGCTCGGGCAGCCGTTCGACGTGGGCCCGGTGACCTGCCGCGGCGAGCGAGACGCGCAGGTCGTAGAGGGCCGCGCCGAGGCTGGCCGTCTGCAGTCGTCCCGATGCGTCCAGTGCCTCCAGCCGGCGCGACGGGTCGGCGACGAGGTCGACGTGGTCGGGGTGCAGCTCGAACCGCCACGGCTGGGTGTGGCACACCGACCAGGCCGACGCCCCGCGGCGGGCGGCGCGGCGCAGCACGGACGGCACCGCGGCATCGGTCGCTGTCATGCCGCCGGCCTCCTGCTCGTCGCGCGCCGCCGGGGTCCGGTCGCCGCCCATCCTTGACGTCTCACCTTTCCGGACGGGTCGAAAGTTGAGCAGGGGCGAACGGCCCCTCCGGGGCGCGCGGACGGTCGCCCGATCGGTCGGACGCGCCCGGGCCGGGACCTTCGGCCCCCGCGGCTGCGTCCGGATGGGACTGCCGCGCCCGGCCGCCGCCTTCCTAGGCTGGGGACCGGCGGACGGACCGCTTCGCGAGGCTGGTCGCGGCGTGGTCATGACGCCACGGCGTCCCAGCGTACTCCCGGTACGCAGGGACGCCGCAGTCGTACGATCGGTGCTACGCCGTCGCGGGCGCCGGGCGACGGTGCACCGTGAAGGGCACGGCCGCCGGGTGGCGCTCCTTCGAGCCGAGGTACACCCGCCACGCGGGCAGGTTCGCGTTGCCGACGTGCAGGCGGCCGACCCGCAGCGATGCCGCGCAGTCGGTGTGGAAGTCGACGCCGTCGATGTGGCCGTAGTCGACGAACGCGAAGCTCAGGGTGCGCCGGTCGGCCGACAGCCGCACGACGTCACCCCGCTCGAGCCGGACAGGGTCGAGCCGCATCGCGGCCGACGCGGTGATCACGCCGGTGTAGACGGCGCGGTGGTCGCCGCGATGCGTCACCCGCAGGTGGAAGCCGTGGGCGTCGTGCCACAGGTAGTCACCGCCCCGGGCGCCGGCGGTGAAGCTCGCGGGACGGCCCTGGACGGCGGCCTCCCAGGCGGTGCGGTCGCAGGCAGCTGCGGTCGATGACGGGGCGCGTGTGGTCGTGGCGGCGTTCGCCGGTGCGGCGAGGGCGACGAGCGCGGCGGCGGCGGACAGGCCGCTCAGCGCGGCGACGGCACGGACACGGGTGGTGGACATCGGGTGCTCCTTCGCACGGGGCGGCCGGGGACGGCCATGAACGGGACGCCTGCCTGTCTACGGGCGCCCGGTTCACCCTGTGTGCGGGCGATGTCAGCGTTCGGTCAGGGCTGTGCTCAGCCGACACCGACCGGCTGCTCGTGGTGGATCGGCCCCTCGGTCGCCCGCAGGGGCGAGCCCGTGCCGCCCCAACGCAGGGCGACGATCTCGGCCGCCACCGACACCGCCGTCTCCTCCGGCGTGCGCGCGCCGATGTCGAGGCCGATCGGCGCGTGCAGGCGCGCCAGTTCCTGCTCCGTCACGCCGCGCTCGCGCAGCCGCGCGGCACGGTCGTCGTTGGTGCGCCGCGAACCCATTGCCCCCACGTAGGCCAGCGGCAGTCGCAGCGCGACCTCGAGCAGCGGCACGTCGAACTTCGGGTCGTGCGTCAGGACGCAGACGACGGTGCGCTCGTCCACCTCGGTCTTGGCGAGGTACTTGTGCGGCCAGCTGACGATCACCTCGTCGGCGTCCGGGAAGCGCTTCTTCGTCGCGAACGTCGGCCGCGCGTCGCACACCGTGACCCGGTAGCCGAGGAACGACCCGATCCGCGCGACGGCCGCGGCGAAGTCGATCGCGCCGAAGACAATCATGCGCGGACGCGGCGCGTAGCTGTTGACGAAGACGGCCACGTCGTCGCCGCGCCGCTCGCCGTCCGGCCCGTAGTGGACGATGCCGGTGCGCCCCTGCGCGAGCATGCCGGTGACGTCGTCGCGGACGGCGTCGTCGAGGCGGTCGCTGCCGAAGCTGCCCGTCGTGCCGTCCGGCCGGATGATCACCCGCCGGCCGAGCCGCTCGGCGTCACCGCTGATGAGCGTCGCGACGGCGACCGGACGCCCCGCCTCGATGTCGGCCGCGACCTCGCCGAACTCGGGGAACGACGTGCGGCTCACCTGCTCGACGAAGACGTCGATGATGCCGCCGCACGTGAGGCCGACCGAGTAGGCGTCGTCGTCGCTGACGCCGTAGCGCTGCAGGTGGCTCGCGCCGTCCTGCCGGGCGAGGTCGGCGAGCTCGTACACCGCGCCCTCGACGCACCCGCCGGAGACGCTGCCCACCGCGGACCCGTCGGGGCCGACGGCCATCGCCGCGCCCGGTTGGCGGGGCGCCGACTTCCACGTGCCGACGACGGTGCCGACGCCGACGCTCTCGCCGGCCTCCCACCATGCGAGCACGTCCGTCATCACGTCACGCACGGGCGATCACCTCCGCGAGCTGGTGCAGCGCATCGAGACTGTGGCCGGCGACCAGCTCGTCGAGATGCGGCAGTGCCGCCAACATACCGGCGGTCGCCGGAGCGAAGCCGTCCTTGCCCTTGTGCGGATTGACCCAGACGACCGCGTGCGCGAGCCGTTGCAGGCGCGCCATCTGCTCACCGAGCAGCAGCGCGTCACCGCGCTCCCAGCCGTCGGACGCGAGCACCACCACCGCTCCCCGCGCGGTGCCGCGCTGGCCCCACCGGTCGAGGAACGCCTGCAGCGCCTCGCCGAGCCGGGTGCCGCCGCTCCAGTCGGCGATGGCGTCGCCGGCCGCGCGCAGCGCGAGGTCGGCGTCGCGCAGCCGCAGCTGCCGGGTGACGCGGGTGAGCCGCGTGCCGACGGTGAAGACCTCCGTGGTCGCCGGCGACACCCGCACCGCGGCGTGCGCGAAGCGCAGCAGGACGTCGGCGTAGGGGCTCATCGAACCGCTCACATCGAGCAGCAGCACGAGCCGGCGCGGGCGCTCGCGGCGCCGCCGGTGCCTGATCGCACCGGGCTCGCCGCCGCTGCGCAGCATGCGCCGCACCGTGCGCGCGACGTCGACCTCGCCGCGGCGGTGCGGTGCGCGGCGCAGGCCGGGGCGCCGGGCCACCCGCGGGCGCAGCAGCGCGATCATCCGCTGCACCTCGGCCCGTTCGTCCGGGCTGAGGTCGGCGACGTCGCGGTGGCGCAGCGTCTCGGCCTCACTGGCGGCCGTGCGCAGCGCGTCGTCGTCGGTCTGCTGCTCCCCCGCGGACGCGGTCGCGAGCGTGCGCACGGTGCCGGTGCGCTGCCGCGGCGCACCACCGGGCACGGGCAGGTCGGGCCGGCGTCCGCGGAACCAGGCGTCGAAGACCGCGTCGAACACGGGCAGGTCGTCGGGCTCGCTGCACAGGGTGAGCCGGGTGGCCCAGTAGACCTCGTCGGTGACGAACGGGTCGACGTGCGCGATGGCCTCGAGCGCCGTGCCGAGCCGGTGCCGGTCGGCCGCGACCCCCGCAGAGCGCAGGGCGCGCGCGAACCCGGTCATCGCGACGACGACGTCCGCGGGTGCCGTCACGCCGCCGCCCACGGCATGTGTGGCGACGCTGCGGGGGTCGGCATGGCGTGTCCGCCCGCACGGTCGCCACACAGCGCGCCCGGGTGCGGTGTGCGTGGCGACGCTGCGTGGGTCGCCACGGCGTGTCCGCCCGCAGGGTCGCCACACACCGCGAGGGCGCCGCTCACCCCAGGCGCTCGAGCAGGTCGGGCAGGATGTCGCGCTCGACGCGGACGGCGTCCTCGCGGTACTTGATCACGGCGCCGAGGGTGGCGCGGGCGGCGTCGCCGGTGAGCGAGGTGGCGCCGACCAGGTGCAGGGCGCGCGTCCAGTCGATCGACTCGGCGATGCCCGGCGGCTTCAGCAGGTCGGCCTCGCGCAGCCTCGACACGACCGCGGCGACGTCCTGCACCAGCCGCTCGGCCGCCTCGGGCAGCCGGCCGCGCACGATCGCCACCTCGCGCGCGAAGTCGGGGTGCTCGACCCAGTGGTAGAGACACCGCCGCTTGAGCGCGTCGTGCACCTCGCGGGTGCGGTTCGACGTCAGCACTGTCAGCGGCGGGGTGGACGCCCGCACCGTGCCGAACTCGGGGATGGTCACCGCGTTGTCGGCCAGCACCTCGAGCAGGAACGCCTCGAACTCGTCGTCGGCCCGGTCGATCTCGTCGACGAGCAGCACGCACGGCGCCGACTCGATCGCCCGCAGGATCGGCCGGGCGAGCAGGAAGCGCCGCTCGTACAGCGAGCGCTCGACCGTCTCGTCCGGACGCTCGCCGGCCGCGCGCAGGTGCAGGATCTGCTGCGGGAAGTTCCAGTCGTAGATCGCCTGCGAGGCGTCGATGCCCTCGTAGCACTGCAGCCGGATGAGCGGGGTGCCGGTGATCTCGGCGAGCGCCTGCGCGAGTGCGGTCTTTCCGACGCCGGGGTCGCCCTCGAGGAACAGCGGCCGCTGCATCGCCATCGCGAGGTACGCCGCCGCCGCCACGCCGGCGTCGGGCAGGTAGCCGACCGCGCGCAGCGCCTCGGCCACGGCCTCCGGCCCGTCCCACTGCTGCCGCTGCGGGTCGGGGCTCGGCGTCGCCGGGTCGCTCGTCATGGCATCGAGCATGGCACGCATACTCGCGCGGTGACGCGGATCGCCGGGGCGGTGCTCGCCGCGGGCGCGGGCAGCCGGATGGGGCGGCCGAAGGCCGAGGTCGTCGCCGACGGCCGGCGCCTGCTCGACCGCGCCGTCGACGCCCTGCGCGACGGCGGGTGCGACCCGGTGCTGGCGGTGGTGCGGCCGGGCACGGAGGTCATCGGCGCGACGGCGGTGATCAACCCCGAGCCCGAGCGCGGTCAGCGGTCGTCGCTCGCCCTCGCGGTCGACGCCGCCGCGGCGGCGGGGGCAGACGCATTGCTGCTGATGCTCGTCGACCTGCCCGGGGTCGAGGCGGACGCCGTGCGGGCGGTGGCCGGGGCGTGGCGTCCGGGACGAATCACACGCGGAACCTATGCAGGCGCCGGGGCCGCTCACCCGCTCGTGATGGGCATGCACAGCTGGTTCCGAGCACTCGAAGTCGCGGACGCGGACGGCGGTGCGCGTCCGTATCTGCGGGCCAATCCGCGGCTGATCGACGATGTCGCGGTTGACGGTGATCCCCGCGACCTGGACACTCCAGACGATCTTGAACGGTGGCACAGGAGGTGACCCTCGCCTTGTGAGCGCGGTCACGATACGTTCGCAGCGTCTTCCCGAAACCTGCGCGTCACAACCTGTGCGGAGCGATGCATGAAGATCCAGATCACCGTCGACGGGGTCCAGTACCAGGACGACGTCGAACCACGCACCCTGCTCGTCCACTACCTGCGTGAGCAGGTCGGCAAGGTCGGGACGGTCGTCGGCTGCGACACGTCCAACTGCGGTGCCTGCACCGTCGACCTCGACGGCCAGAGCGTGAAGAGCTGCACTTTGCTGGCCGTCCAGGCCGACGGCAGCAGCGTGACGACCATCGAGGGCCTCGAGCAGGACGGCGAGCTGCACCCGCTGCAGCGGTCGTTCAGCGAGCAGCCCGGCCTGCAGTGCGGGTTCTGCACGCCCGGCATGATCATGGCCGCCCGCGACCTGCTGAAGAACAACCCGAACCCCAGCGAGGACGAGATCCGCGAGGGCATCGAGGGCAACCTCTGCCGCTGCACCGGCTATCACAACATCGTCAAGGCCATCCAGGCCGCTGCCAACAGCGAGGTGACCGCATGAGCGCTCCACGAAATCGCTCCGCAAACGACGCTGCACGATTCCGCGGAGGCCTCAAGTGACGCTCGCCGAGGACCGCACCGCCGAGTCCGGCCCCGAGATCGGTCGCGCGCGCCGCCGCAAGGAGGATCGCCACCTCGTCACCGGCCGCACCACCTGGACCGACAACCTGGTGCTCCCGGGCATGCTGCACCTCGCGATGCTGCGCAGCCCGATGGCGCACGCGAGGATCACCTCGATCGACACGTCCGAGGCGAAGTCGCGTCCGGGCGTCGTCGCCGTCTTCACCGGCCGGGACTTCGCCGAGACGCAGGGCAACCTGCCGTGCGCGTGGCCGGTCACGCCGGACATGGTCAACCCCGGCGCGCCGTCGCTGGCCGTCGACCAGGTGAACCACGTCGGCGAGGCCGTCGCGGTGGTCGTCGCACGCACGAAGGCCGAGGCACAGGACGCGCTCGAGGCGATCGACGTCGACTACGACCCGTTGCCCGCCGTGCTCGACATGGAGGCCGCGCTGGCCGAGGGCGCGCCGCTCGTGCACCCGAACACCGAGTCGAACCGCAGCTACACGTGGGTCTTCGAGGCCGGCGCGGCCGGCACCGGCGAGCCGATCGAACCCGCGCTCGAGCAGGCCGAGGTGACGGTCAAGCGCCGCTTCATCCAGCAGCGCCTCATCCCCGCGTTCATGGAGCCCCGCTCGGTCGTCGTGCAGCCGGTGGGCGAGGGCGTGCACATCACCAGTGCCACGCAGATCCCGCACATCCTGCGCACGATGGTCGGGCTGACCCTGGGCATCCCCGAGCACGCCGTGCGCGTGACGGCGCCCGACGTCGGCGGCGGCTTCGGCGGCAAGATCCCGGTGACGCCGGAGGAGATCATCACGACGCTCGTCGCGCGCAAGCTCGGCAAGCCGTGCAAGTTCACCGAGTCGCGCTCCGAGTCGCTCATGACCGCGCACCACGGCCGCGACCAGATCCAGGACATCACCATCACCGCCAAGCGCGACGGCACGGTGACGGGCCTGGACGTGCACCTGTTCGCCGACATGGGCGCCTACCTGCGTCTGGTCGGCCCGGGCGTGCCGATCCTCGGCGCGTTCATGTTCAACTCGATCTACAAGGTCCCGGCCTACCGGTTCACCTGCGAGGGCGTCTTCACGACCAAGACCCCGACGGACGCGTACCGCGGCGCCGGGCGGCCGGAGGCGACCTTCGCCATCGAGCGGATCATGGACGAGCTCGCCGTCGAGCTCGGCATGGACCCGATGGAGCTGCGCCGCAAGAACTGGATCAAGCACGAGGAGTTCCCGTTCACCACGGTCTGCGGCCTCACCTACGACAGCGGCAACTACGAGGCGGCCACCGACAAGGCGCTCGAGCTGATCGGCTGGGACGAGCTGCGCCGCGAGCAGGCCGAGCGGCGTGAGCGCAAGGACCCGGTGCAGCTGGGCCTCGGCATCTCGACGTTCACCGAGATGTGCGGGCTCGCGCCGTCGCGTGTGCTCGGCTCGCTGAGCTACGGCGCCGGCGGGTGGGAGCACGCGTCGGTGCGCATGCTGGCCACCGGCAAGGTCGAGGTCGTCACCGGCGCGAGCGCGCACGGGCAGGGGCACGAGACGGCGTTCAGCCAGATCGTCGCCGACCGGCTCGGCGTGCCGTTCGAGGACGTCGTGATCATCCACGGCGACACGCAGAGCTCGCCGCGCGGTCTCGACACCTACGGCTCGCGCTCGCTGGCCGTCGGTGGCACCGCGATCGTGAAGGCCGCCGACAAGGTGATCGAGAAGGCGCGTCCGATCGCGGCGCACCTGCTCGAGGCCGACGCCGACGACCTCGAGTTCGACGCCGGCAAGTTCTCGGTGAAGGGCGCGCCGGGCTCGGCGGTGACGATCCAGGAGATCGCGTTCGCCGTCTTCATGGCGCACAACCTGCCCGACGGCGTCGAGCCGAACCTCGACTCGGAGGCGACGTTCGACCCGACGAACTTCTCGTTCCCGCACGGCACGCACCTGTGCGCCGTCGAGATCGACACCGAGACCGGACGCACCAAGCTGCGCAAGTACGTCTGCGTCGACGACATCGGCAACCCGGTCAACCCGCTCATCATCGAGGGGCAGGTGCACGGCGGCCTCGCGCAGGGCATCGCGCAGGCGCTGTTCGAGGAGGCCGTCTTCGACGACGCCGGCAACCTCACCACCGGCACGTTCGTCGACTACACGCTGCCGTCGGCGGCGGACCTGCCGAGCTTCGTCACCGACCGCACGGTGACGGCGTCGACCGACAACCCGCTCGGCGTGAAGGGTGTGGGCGAGGCCGGCACCATCGCGTCCACCCCGGCGGTCGTCAACGCGGTCGTCGACGCCCTGCGGGCGTTCGGCGTGAACGACATCCGCATGCCGGCGACGCCGGAGCGCGTGTGGCGCGCGATCCACGGCGCGTCGACCGAGGACCGCGCCGCGCAGGGCACCAACGCCTACGGCGGCAGTCGCACCTTCTCGTCCGATGGGCGTGGCGAATGAACACCCCACGAACTCGTTCCGCAAACAGCACTCCACGATTCCGCGGGGGCCCCAAGTGATTCCAGCACCGTTCGAGTACGTCCGTCCCGGCTCGATCGACGAGGCGGTGACGATGCTCGGTCAGGCCGGTGAGGACGCGAAGCTGCTGGCCGGCGGCCAGTCGCTGCTGCCCGTGCTGCGGCTGCGGCTCGCGTACCCGTCGACGGTCGTCGACCTCGGCCGGGTGCCCGAGCTGCGCGGTGTGCGTGACGACGGCTCGCACATCGTGATCGGGGCGATGACGACGCACGACGAGGTGCTGCGCGACCCGCTGGTCGCCGAGCACGCGCCGCTCATCGCGCAGACGACGCAGACGGTCGCCGATCCGCAGGTGCGCCACCGGGGCACCTTCGGCGGCGCGCTCGCGCACGCCGACCCGGCGGGCGACCTCGGTGCCGTGGCACTGGCCCTGGACGTCGAGTTCGTCGCGAACGGTCCCGGCGGCCCGCGCACCATCGCCGCGAGCGACTTCTTCCAGGACTACCTGACCACGGCACTGAGCCCGGACGAGATCCTCACCGCGATCCGGGTGCCGAAGCTCGGTGCCGGCTGGTCGTCGCACTACGAGAAGTTCAACCGCGTCGCCCAGGCGTGGTCGATCGTCGGCGTGGCGGCGCTGGTGCGGCGCGAGAACGGGCACATCGCCGAGGCACGCATCGGTCTGACCAACATGGGCAACACGCCGCTGCGCGCATCAGCCGTCGAGTCGGCACTCGCGGGTGCCTCGCTCGACGCGGTCGGAGCGGCGGCCGAGCACGCCGCCGAGGGCACCAACCCGCCGAGTGACCTCTCCGGGCAGGCCGACTACCGTGAGCACCTCGCACGGGTGCTGACCAAGCGGGCCGTGCTCAGCGCGGCAGGAGCATAGATGCAGCTGGAGCATTCCTTCACGGTGCCGGCGGGCGTCGAGGACGCATGGAACGTGCTGCTCGACATCGAGCGGATCGCGCCCTGCATGCCGGGCGCGTCGCTCGACACCGTCGACGGCGACGAGTTCACCGGCTCCGTGAAGGTCAAGCTGGGCCCGATCAACCTGACGTACAAGGGGAAGGCGGCGTTCATCGAGAAGGACGCCGCCGCCCACCGGGCGGTGATCGACGCGCGGGGCAAGGATGCCCGCGGCGCCGGCACGGCGTCGGCGAAGGTGACGGCGACACTGACGCAACAGGGCGACCAGACGGTGGTGCTCGTCGAGACCGACCTCGACATCACCGGCAAGCCCGCACAGTTCGGCCGCGGTGTCATGGTCGACGTCGGGAACAAGCTCATCGGCCAGTTCGCCGCGTGCCTGGCCGAGGAGATCCGCGTCGGCGACGGTGGTGCCGCAGACGCAGCGGCCGAGCCGTCCGCCGAGGCCGCCGTCGTGCCCGAGGGCGGCGAGGCGGTGCTCGCCCCGGCGAATGCGGCGACGCCGGCCGAGGCGCAGCAGCGCGAGGCGGCAGCCGTGCCGTCGGTGCAACCGCTGCACGCCGACCGCTCCCCCGTCGCGCCCGCGGCGACCCCGCAGGGCGCCCCGGCCCGGCCTCGGCGCGAGGCCGAGCCGATCGACCTGCTCGAGCACGCCGGGCCCGCCGTCGCGAAGCGGCTCGCGCCGGTCGTCGCGGTGCTGCTGATCGTGCTGCTCGTCATCGCGCGTCGCCGCAAGCACTGACCCGAACCGCGCGATGATCACGCGCTGACGCACACCCCGGTGTGCCTCTGCG
>NZ_JBQCEE010000141.1:0-15743 GCF_051960575.1 Jatrophihabitans sp. | reverse complement strand
AGCCCGGGATGATCGGGCCGATGCACAGCGTCCCCCAGCTGAAGAAGACGGTCGACTGGGGTCACTACACCGTCGAGCAGAAGCACGCGCTCGGCCGCAAGATCCCGCAGACGCACGGCAAGGTGCTCGGCGGGTCGAGCTCGATCAACGGCATGGTCTTCGTCCGCGGCAATCGCAAGAACTACGACGACTGGGCCGCCGAGGGCAACACCGGCTGGTCGTACGAGGACGTGCTGCCGGCGTTCCGGCGCTTCGAGTCCTTCGAGGACGGCGCCACCGACTACCGCGGCGGCAGCGGTCCGATCAAGGTGATCCGGGCCAAGGAGCTCACGCCCGCGTCCGAGAGCTTCATCGAGGCGCTCGCCGACACTGCGGGGGTCAAGAAGAACGAGGACTACAACGCCGCTGAGCAGGAGGGCGTCTCGATCTTCCAGCAGAGCAACAGCAACGGGCTGCGGTCGAGCACGTCGGTCGGCTACCTCGACACGAAGCCGGGCAACCTGACCGTGTTGCCGAAGACGCACGTCGCGAAGGTGACGATCGCGAACGGTCGCGCAACAGGTGTTGAGATCCTGACGAAGCAGGGACGCGAGACCATCCGCGCCGAGCGTGAGGTGATCCTCTCCGGCGGTGTCTACGGCTCGCCGCACGTGCTGATGCTCAGCGGCGTCGGCCCGGCCGACCACCTGCGCGCGTTCGGCATCGAGGTGCACGCCGACCTGCCCGTCGGCGACAACCTGCACGACCACCTGTTCGTGCCGATGAGCTTCGCGATGCCGACCGCCCTGCGGAAGCCGAATCCGTTCTACTTCGCCCGCGCCTTCGCGCGCGAGCGGTTCAGCACCGGCTCGACGTGGCTCGCCCGCAGCGTCTTCGAGGTCGTCGGCTTCGTGCGCACGCAGTACGCGCAGGAGATCCCCGACCTGCAGATCCACGTGCTGCCGTGGTCGTACCCCTCGCCGAACCAGGACGCCCCGATCCGCCACATCCCCGACCCGCGCCAGGCGCTGACGATCATGTCGACGCTGATCTACCCGCAGAGCCGCGGCACGTTCCGCCTCGCCTCGACCGACCCGCTCGCGTCCCCGCGCATCGACCCGAACTACCTGGACGAGCAGCGGGACATCGACACGCTCGTCGCCGGCATGGAGCTCATCCGCGAGACGATGGCCGCCCACCACATCGCCGGGGGAGTCGACTGCGAGATCGCGCCGGGCCCGCAGTATCCGACCCGTGAGTCGTTAACGAAGGAGGTGCTGAACCGGGCGACGACCGTCTACCACCCGGTCGGCACCTGCCGGATGGGCGTGGACGAGCGGGCCGTGGTCGACCCGCAGCTGCGCGTGCGCGGCATCGAAGGCCTGCGGGTCGCCGACGCCTCGATCATGCCGAGCATCACCGGCGGCAACACCAACGCACCGTCGATGATGATCGGCGAGAAGGCGGCGGAGCTCATCCTCGGCTGACCGCGGGTCGCGGGTACGCCGGCCTCAGTCGGGTTCGTGCGCGGTGAGCCAGGGGCGGCCGCACTGTGGGCAGTCGTCGGCGCGAGCCGGGTCGTCCGGCTCGAGCACGACCACCACACAGCCCGTCTCGGCCTCCAATCGGCGGCCGAGGCGCCGGCCGTCCTCGGTCCATCGCTCGCGCCACCCAGGCGGCTCCGTGCGCTCCTCGAACGGGACGACCTGCTGTTCCCACTCGCGACCCCAGGCGGCGAGGTCGGCTCGCAGCTGCGGGGACAGCTGCAGATCGGATCTGCCGACGCCGCGATCCCAGACGGGGAGCTCGGCGGCGTAGTCGGGGAACAGATCGAGCCGACGACGTCCGTCGCCCGGCTGCCCGCGAGCGCACCACCCGGCGTGACGTCCGAACTCGTCCACGACGCGATTGTGCAGCCGCGCCCGCGTCAGCGGGTCGTCAGCACCATCCGGAACCGCGCGTTGCCGTCCATCATGCGCTGGTAGGCGGCGTCGACGTCGGACAGCGGCGCCGTCTCGACCATCGGCCGCACGCCGGTGAGCGCGGCGAAGCGCAGCGTGTCCTCCGAATCCTTCGCCGATCCGGACGCGTGCCCCGCCACGGCGCGGCTGGCCATGATGAGATCGACGGCGTTCACGCTCAGCGGCTGGTCAGGCACGCCGACGACGACGAGCCGGCCGCGGGCGCGCAGGCCGCCGACGGTGGCGGTCATGGCGTCGTTGTTGGTGACCGTGGCGAGCACGGTCTTCGCCCCGCCGAGGTCGGTGAGCGCCTTGGCGACGTCCGTGGCCGTGCTGTCGAGGTAGTGGTGCGCGCCGAGCTGCTCGGCGTACTGCTGCTTCTCGGCGCCGCGGGCGATGTCGACGGTCTCGAAGCCCATCTTCGCGGCGTACTGGACGCCCAGGTGTCCCCGTACGCCGAGCCCGATGACCGCGACGACGTCGCCGGGCCGCGCGCCGCTCTCGCGCAGCGCGTTGTACGTGGTGACACCCGCGCACATCAGCGGTGCAGCCTCTTCGTCGCTCAGCGCATCGGGGATGGCGGCCAGGGCGTCGGCGGGTGCCACGACGTATTCGGCGTACCCGCCGTCCGAAGTCAGGCCCGTCGTCCTCCCGACCTGGCAGGAGATGAAGTCGCCGTCGCGGCACGGGGCGCACACGAAGCAGGCACCGCCGAACCAGCCGATGCCGACCCGCTGCCCGGGTCGCCACTGCTCGACGCCGTCACCGACCGCCTCGACCTCGCCGGCGACCTCGTGACCCGGGACGCGCGGGTATGCGCTGGCGAAGCCGCCCGAGACCATCGAGTCGCTGTGGCAGATGCCGCAGGCGTTGACCCGGACGAGCACCTGCCCGCGTCCGGGCTCCGGGCGCTCGCGCTCGACCTGCTCGAAACCGCCACCCTGCTGTGCCACCTGCACTGCGCGCATGATCTTCCCGTCGTCGATCGGAATTGGTTGTCCGCTCAACGGGTACCCATGACACCGTCGCGGCTCACCGAGCCGTGTCACCGTCCGGCGTCCATGAGCGGCGACAGGGGCGTGTACGTCGGCCGCGCGGGCATCGGGTAGAGTTCACTGTCGGTCCGGGTGACAACCCAGGCCGCATCCCATGGGGTATGGGGTAATTGGCAGCCCAACTGATTCTGGTTCAGTTAGTCTAGGTTCGAGTCCTGGTACCCCAGCGCAGTGCAGCTCGACCCAGCACGATCGCAGTACGGAAGTTTCTGGGGCCCCGTCGTCTAGTGGCCCAGGACGCCGCCCTCTCAAGGCGGTAGCGCCGGTTCGAATCCGGTCGGGGCTACACCCCTGAACCCCCCAGTGCCCTGGGGGGTTCAGTCGTTTTCGAGTTCGCGAGAGATCGACCGGTAAGGCGCATCCCTGTCGTCATGCTGCGCGACGCGTTCCGCCCGAGCCGACGTCATTTGCGGCGCGGATGCAACCGCGCAGAGAGACGGCGAACGTCCAATTGGGTGAGTGCCACGACCCCGATGATCATGGCGGTCTCCAGCGCGATCCCTCATGGGGAGCGGAGAGTCGACGTGAGGACCGAGCCGTAGGTGTGTTGAGCCAGTGACGCCGCCCCGACGTAGATCGAGTAGCTGACGACCCGCCCGGCGAAGAATGCCGCTGTCAACGGCAACAATGGAACGGACAAGATCCCCGCGGCTTCGAAGAGCTGAGCAGACGGGAGCGGCGACAGCGCGAAGAGGCCGAGCCCGACCGCCGCCCCGACACGGTGACCTGTCAGCGCGTCCTTCGCGGCCTGGAGATTCTCGCGCCGGCGCTCGCTCAAGCGGCCGCGGACCTGTCTCGTCGCGAGGGCGAGCAGGTAGCGTCCAGAGCCTGCTGCCGTCGCGCCGACCACGACAAGGGCAACACCGTTGAGGTGCCAGTGGAGCTTGAGCAGCACCAGCACGGCCCACGACGGTGGACCGAAGGCCGGAATCAGGTTGATCCCGAAGACGATCCCGGCGGCCGCGAGATACAGCATGTGCCGATCACCCGAGCCGAGGCATGACACGCCGCTCATGGCGGCCTGCCCGGTGCGCCTCAGCGTGGGGATCCACCAACTCGAGACGGGCCACCGCCGCAGCGTAGTGGCCGGTACGCCGTGTCAGCAGTGCCTTCGGACTGGCGCCGGCAGGACCTCGTCAGGCCGGAGAACCCCCTGATGCACCTCGACACCACGTCGAAGGCGGTGCAGCTGCGCTCCCGCCGCTGCGACAGTGGCCTACCGAGCGCTGAGTCGCCTCGGCATCGACCAGGCGGGGTCGGGTATCGACGTTCCCATTCGCGGACGACGTGGGGGCTTGGCGGGGCAGGATGGCGATGTGGAGCACGAGCGGGCGCGAGCGGTGCGGGCGGTGCTGCACGGCGGCGACGGTCAGGCGGCGTTGCGGCTGGCGGTCGAGCTCGGACTCGACGGCCCGCTGCAGCGGGTGGGCGAGCTCGTCCTGGTCGCCCTGGCGAGCGACGCTGCTTCGGCGGAGTTGTTCGCGCGGCGGTGCGCTGCCGCGCTGCACCGGCGCGGCGCCGCCGGCGACGAGGAGCTCGCGGATGCGATCGACCATGCCCGCGGGATCCGCGACGGCATTCCCGACCTCACGCCGCTCCACGCCGACCTCGACCAGCTTGCCGATCTGCTCGACGGTGGCGCCGACGCTGAGGGCGGACGACTCGACCTGACCACGGGCGAGAGCTGGCCGGAGTCCACCTTCGACGACGACGCCGGACTCGACGTCTTCGGGGGCGACGAGGACGGGGGAGTGACCGACGAGGACGCCCGCTGGCTCGACGTCGAGCCGCTCGGGTCGCGGGCGGCCTACCGCGACATGGTCGACTTCGCCGCGACGCGCACCGACGACCGGTTGCGGCGTCGTCTCGAGTCCGCGATCGAAGGCCGCGGCGCGTTCCGGCGGTTCAGGGACGCGCTGGCCGACTCGCCGGAGGACCGGGACGAGTGGTTCACCTTCGCCGACGACCGCCGCCGCGGTCGGGCTCGCGAGTGGTTGGCTGCGGCCGGCTACCGGGCTGTCCCTCGCGCCGACCAGGCCTGACCTCGACCGCGCTCGGTCGTGCGGCCGCCTTCCCGCATGATCTCGGCGGGAGGCCGAGCGTTGCTACCCTGCGCCGCGTGACGGTCCTGGGCGTCCTGCTCGCCGTGGGCGTCGTCGTCTGCCTCGACCTCTGGGTACTGCTGGATGCGCGGCAGTGGGCGAGGCGGGGAACGCCGGTCGTCCTCCGTCTCGGCGCCCTGACGATCGAGACCCCTGAGGCCTGGGCCGTGGCCTGCTTGTTGGTCTTCGTGTAATCGTGCCGATCTACGTCGTCGCGCGACGCTCCTGATCACGACGGCCGCTGTGCCTGCGAAGGACCGTGCCACTGTCGTCGCGCGGCGCAACGCTCTGGTCGGTCAGTCGGCGGCCCGGACGACCAGGGTCGATCTCGGGCCTTCCCCCGATGCCGCCAACACCTGTCCGCACGAGGATCGCGATGTGCGTTCCGCCGCGGCTCACCCAATCGGACGAAGTCGTGCGACGCGGACGTTGGTGCACGCCGGTCTGATCGGCACCGCCGTCCTGTCCCTCGTCCTCGAGCCGGACCTGGCGCTCCACATCGGCCTGGGACTCGCGTTCGTCTGGCTGGTCGTCGTCCATCTCGCGCAGCGCCGACGAACCGGTCGGCGGCTGCTGCGGTCGCTGGCCCCACCTCGACCGTTCGCGTCGCCCAGCAGCAGGCTCGCGACGTCCGACGCCATCCTGACCCTGCTGACCGCAGGGATGCTCGTCTCAGGCCTGTGGGACTGGCTGGACGGGCGCACCCGCATCCGCCGGCACGCGCTGACCGGCGTGATCCTCGCGGCCTACCTGGTCGTCCACTCCTGGCGCCGGCGCCGCCGCCTCAGGCGGTCCGTCGTCACCTGACCATCCCGGCCGTTCGACTACTCGCGCTCGATCTGATGGCCGAGCAGAGCGGGGCCCGTCATGGTGACGCCGGAACCACCGCGACGCGGGTCGGGATCGGGCAGCGTCACGGGGTCACCGGTGCGGGTGCAGCCGATCGGACGCGTGCCGGCCCATCCGACCGCGATGGTGGTGCTCTGCCCGGCGAGGTACCGCAGCGTCGCGACACCGCCGGTGGCGCGTCCCTTCGCGGGGTACTCCGACAGCGGCGTCACCTTCACCTGGTCGCCGCTCGAGACGACGACCTGTGGCTCGCCGTGCGCGGTGTCGTCGGTGCGGACCGCGCCGAACCAGACCACGTGCGCACCGGCCGCCAGGTTGATGCCGGCCATGCCGCCGCCCGACAGCCCCTGCGGGCGCACCTTCGCCGCGTCGAAGCGCAGCACCTGCCCGTCGCTCGACACGAACACCATGTCCGCCGGACCGGACAGCCACGTCGTCCCGACGACCTCGTCGCCGTCGGCGAGCCCGATGACGTCGAAGACGTCCGAGCGCACCGGCCATTCCGGACGCGTCACCTTGACCTGACCGTGCTTCGTGCCGAGCGCCAGACCGATGGCGGTGTCGGGCACGGCCAGCGGCGCCAGGCCGATCACGCGTTCGCCGGGACGCAGACCGCTCGCGATCTCGGTGCCCGAGACACCGCCGCGCAGCGAGAGCACGCCCGCGTGCTCGGGCAGCGTCGGCAGGGTGAGCACGTCGGTCTTGACCGCCCGCCCGTGGTTGGTCAGCAGCAGCACCTGTCCGCGGGCCGTCGCCTCGACGGTGGCGGCGATGACGTCGTGCTTGGTGCGGGCCGAGCGGCGGCGTCCGGTCTCGGTGACCTCCTCCGACGCCGCGGCCGTGCGGGCCACGAGGCCGGTCGCCGACAGCACCACCTGGCACGGGTCGTCGGCCACCTCGAGCGGGCCGGCCGGCACCGACGCCGCCAGCACCTGCTTGAGGTCACCGTCGAGCAGCGTCGTGAGCCGCGGCGACGCGTGGTCCTTCGCCACGGCGGCGAGCTCGTCGGACACGACGGTGCGCAACAGGTCGTCACTGTCGAGGATCGCCTGCAGCTGCGCGATGAGCTCGGTGAGCGACGCCCACTCGGTACGCAGCGTCTCGACCTCGAGGTTGACCAGGCGCCGCAGCGGCATGTCGAGGATGTGCGCGGCCTGAACCTCGTCGAGGCTGCGGGTCACCTGCCGGCCACCCAGCCGCACCCGGACGCCGGCGAGCTCGGCCACCAGCCGGGTCTTCGCCTCCGCCGTGTCCAAGCTGGCGCGGATGATCCGCACGACCTGGTCGATGTTGTCGAGCGCGATGAGCATGCCCTCGACGAGGTGGCGCCGCTCCTCGGCGCGGCGCAGCCGGTAGCGCGTGCGGCGGGTGACGACCTCGAAGCGATGGTCGAGGAAGACCTCGAGCAGCTGCTTGAGCCCGAGCACCTGCGGCTTGCCGTTGACCAGCACGTTGTTGTTGATGCCGAACGACACCTCCATCGGCGTGAGCCGGTAGAGGTCGGCGAGCAGGGCCTGCGGGTTCACGCCCGCCTTGCACTCGATGACCATGCGCTCACCGTCGGTGGTCATGTCGGTCAGGGTCTTCACGTCCGCGATGCCCTGCAGCCGCTTCTCGCCGGTCTGCTTCTGGATCGCCTCGATCACCTTCACCGGGCCGATGCCGTACGGGAACTCGGTGATCGTGATCGCCTGCCGCCCGCGGCTGCCGGCGAGCGGCCCGATCTCGACGCGGGCGCGGATGCGCACCACACCGCGGCCGGTCTCGTAGGCGCTGCGCACGGCGTCGAGGCCGAGCAGGATGCCGCCGGTCGGCAGGTCGGGCCCCGGCACGAAGCTCATCAGCTTGTCGAGCGTCGCGTTCGGGTGCTTCACCAGCCACCGCGTCGCGGCGATCACCTCGCCGAGGTTGTGCGGGATCATGTTCGTCGACATGCCGACCGCGATGCCGTCGGCGCCGTTGACCAGCAGGTTCGGGAAGGCCGCGGGCAGCACCACCGGCTCGACGCCCGAACCGTCGTAGGTCGGGCGGAAGTCGACCGTCTCCTCGTCCGTGCCGTCGACGAGCAGGGTCGCGACCGGCGAGAGGCGGCACTCGGTGTACCGGGACGCGGCCGCGCCGTCGTCGAGCGTGCCCCAGGCGCCGTGCCCGTCGATCAACGGGGTGTTCTGCTGGAAGTCCTGCGCCATCCGGACCATCGTGTCGTAGATCGACGCGTCACCGTGCGGGTGGAACTTGCCCATCACCTCGCCGACCACGCGCGACGACTTCACGTAGCCGCGCTCGGGACGCAGTCCCATCTGCGCCATCGCGAACATGATCCGCCGCTGCGACGGCTTCAGGCCGTCGCGCGCGTCGGGCAGCCCCCGCGCGGTGATGACCGAGTAGCCGTACTCGCCGTAGGACTTCTGCACCTCCTCGTGCAGCGGCGTGTCGATCACCCGGGCGCCCGGCGTGTCGAACGCCGCCAGGTTGATCGTCTGCTTCGTGCTCTCCCTGCGTGCCATCAGCCCCGTGCCCTCACGCGTCGATCGCCTCGCGGTCGACCTGGTCGGAGTACTCGACCAGCCAGTCCTTCCGCGGCTCGACCTTGTTGCCCATCAGCAGTTCCAGCACCCGCTCGGCCTCGGCGGCGTCCTCCATCGTGATGCGGCGGACGGTGCGGCGGGCGGGATCCATCGTGGTGGCCCAGAGCTCGGCCGCGTCCATCTCGCCGAGACCCTTGAACCGCTGGATCGGCTTCACGACCTGCTTGCCCTCGGCCTCGAGCCGCGCGACGGTCTGCTCCATCTCGGCCTGGGTGTAGGTGAAGATCGTCTCCGGGGTGCGGCCCTTCGTCGTGATCTGGTGCAGCGGCGGCATCGCCGCGAACAGCCGCCCCGACTCGATCACCGGCGTCAGGTACTTGTAGATCAGCGTGATCAGCAGCACCCGGATGTGCGAGCCGTCGACGTCCGCGTCGGCCATGATCATCACCCGGCCGTAGCGCATGGACGCGAGGTCGAAGCTGCGCCCCGACCCGGCGCCGAGCACCTGGATGATCGAGGCGATCTCCTTGTCCTTGAAGGCGTCCGCGAGCGACGCCTTCTGCACGTTGAGCACCTTGCCGCGCAGCGGCAGGATCGCCTGGTACTCGGCGGACCGGCCCTTCTTCGCGCTGCCCGCGGCGCTGTCGCCCTCGACGAGGAACAGCTCGGACCGCTCGACGCCCGTCGACCGGCAGTCGGCGAGCTTCGCCGGCATGGAGGCGCCCTCGAGCGCGGTCTTGCGCCGGGCCGCGTCCTTGTGCCCCTTCTCGGCGATGCGCACCCGAGAGGCGTTGACGATCTTCTCGAGGACGACGCGGGCCTGGGCCTTCGACTTCCGGTCGGTGAGCCAGCCCTTGAGCCCCTGCTCGACGACGGCCTGCACCGCCTTGCCGACACCCGCCGTCGAGAGCTCGTCCTTGGTCTGCGACGTGAACTGCGGCTCGGGCACACGGACGTGCACGACGGCGGTCATGCCCTCGACGATGTCGTCGAGCACCGGCGCCGGCTCCTTCGGCTTCAGCAGCCCGCGGGTGCCGTTGACCGCCTCGACGATCGTGCGGGTCAGCGCGCGCTCGAAGCCCTTGCGGTGCGTGCCGCCGTTGGCGTTGCCGATGACGTTCGTGAAGGACTCGACCACGGTGCTGTAGCCGGTGCCCCAGCGCAGCGCGACCTCGACCTCGCAGGTGCGCTCGACGTTGCTCTGCATGACACCGTGCTCGTCGGCGGCGTTCTCGCGGTAGCTGCCGGTGCCGGTGAAGATGACCGTGTCGGTGACCGGCCGCTCGTCGGGCGGCCCGTAGAACTCGACCATCTCACTGAGGCCGCCGGGGTAGTGGAAGGTCTGCTCGTCGATCGAGCCCTCGCGCGCGTCGCGCAGCACCAGCGTCAGGCCCTGCACGAGGAACGCGGTGTTGCGCATCTTGGCGACGAGCACGTCGGCCTGGAAGGCGGCCTCGCGGTCGAAGTACGCCGGGTCGTACCAGTACCGGATCGAGGTGCCGGTGCGGCCCTTGGGCGAGCGGCCGGTCACCCGCAGGCCGGGGGACGCGGTGAACTTCGCCTTGGGGCCGGGGCCGGCGAACTCACCGGCGACACCGTGGCGGAACGAGACCTCGTACACCTTGCCGTCGCGGCGCACCGTCGCGTCGAGCCGCAGCGACAGCGCGTTCACCACCGCGGCGCCGACGCCGTGCAGGCCGCCGGAGGTGTTGTAGGTCTTCGAGCTGAACTTGCCGCCGGCGTGCAGTTCGGACAGCACGAGTTCGAGCGCCGAGCGCTGCGCCTTCGTGTTCATGCCGACGGGGATGCCCCGGCCGTCGTCGGCGACCTCCACCGAGCCGTCCGGGTGCAGCGTCACCTCGATCCGCGAGCAGAACCCGGCGACCGCCTCGTCGACGCTGTTGTCGAGGATCTCGGAGACGAGGTGGTTGACCCCGCGGCTGTCCGTCGAGCCGATGTACATCCCGGGACGCTTGCGGACGGCGTCCAGCCCACGCAGGTGGACGATGTCGTCGGCGTCGTAGGAGTCGTCGAGTGCCGTCGCGGCCTTCACGATGCGGCCTTTCCCGTTGCAGCAGCAGGTGTCAGCGCGACAGTACTTCCACCCACCGACAACATCCGGGAACGGCACCCGGCGGCGATGACCCCGGTCTCGCGGCGGCCGCCGCGGCGCTCACCCGCCGACGCGCCGCCGCACCGCCCCGGTCACGCGCTCGGCGGCAAGCCGGCCGGAGAGCAGCACCATCGGCACGCCGACGCCCGGCTGGGTGTTCGAACCGCAGAAGACGAGGTTCTCGACGTGGCGGTCGAGCGTCGGGAGGCGGAACGGGCCGCTCTGCCGCAGCAGGTGGGCCGCCGCGAACGGCGCGCCCGCCGCCATGCCCTGGGCCTGCCAGTCGGCGGGCGTCACCAGGTGCTCGACCTCGATCGCCGAACCGAAGCCCTCGAAACCGCGCTGTTCGAGCGTCTCGACCATGTGGTCGCGGTAGCGCGGGGCCTCGCGCTGCCAGTCGATCGGCCGGTCGTGCTGCAGGTGCGGCGTCGGGAAGAGCACGAAGCAGCTGTCGGCGCCGTCCGGCGCGAGCGACCGGTCGGTCTTCGACCCGATGCTCACGAGCACCGACGGGTCGCTCATCGTGCGGCCGTCGTGGATGATCTCGTCGAAGGTGCTGTCCCACGCGCGTCCGAACGAGATGGTGTGGTGGCGGGCGTCCGGGTACTGCTTGCGCACGCCCGCGTAGAGCACGACGCACGACGGTGAGTACCGCAGGCGCCGCAGCCGTCGCGGCGCGAGCTCGGGCGGCAGCAGCTCGCGATAGGCGGTCGGCAGGTCGGCGTTGACGATCACCACGTCGGCCGGGACGCGCTCACCTGCGGCGGTGTGCACGGCGATCGCGCGGCCACCGCTGGTCTCGATCCGGCTGACGCGCGTGCCGTAACGGACCTCGACGCCGTGCTTCTCGGCGGCGGACGCGAGCGCGCGGGGCAGCGCGTGCATGCCCCCACGCGGGAAGAACACCCCGCGGACGCAGTCCATGTAGGTGATCACGGCGTAAACGGCGAGCGCCTCGGCGGGCGCGAGGCCCGCGTACATCGCCTGGAACGAGAACAGCTTCTGCAGCCGCGGGTCGTCGACGTAGCGGGCCACGCGCGGCGCCAGCCTGCCGAACGCGCCGAGCCGTAGCAGCTGCAGCGCCGGCCGGCCGAGCAGCTGCCACGGCGCGTCCAGGTTGCGGTCGATGAAGCTGTCGATCTCGACGTCGTACAGCCGGCGCAGGTACTTCACGAACTGCCGGTAGCCCTCGGCGTCCTTCGCGCCGCTGGTGGCGCGGATGGTCTCGGCCATGACCTCGGTGTCGGTGTGCACGTCGAGCGAGGTGCCGTCGGCGAAGCGGGCGCGGTACGCCGGGTCGAGCCGGTCGAGGGTGAGCCAGTCGTCCATCGACTCGCCGACGGCCGCGAAAGTGTCGGCGACGATCTCCGGCATCGTCAGCACGCTGGGGCCGGTGTCGAAGGTGTACCCGTCGCGCTCGAGGATGCCTGCTCGCCCGCCAGGGACGTCGGCCGCCTCGAGCAGCGTCACCTGCCGGCCGGTGTTGGCGAGGTTGAGCGCCGCCGAGAGCCCGCCGAGCCCCGCGCCGACGATGACGACGCGATCGGTGCGTCCGGGGACGGTGCGCAGGCTCATCCGACGACCTCGGCGTCGGCGACGGTGATGCCGAGGCGGACGCGCAGGTGCGGCGCGACCCGCGTCGCGAGCAGCGTCTCGACGTACCGGCGCGGCCAGTCGGCGAAGTCGGCGATCGTGGCCAGGCCGGCGGCGTCGACCGCCGCCTCGGCGCGGGCCGCGTGCCGTCGCGCGATGACCACCGCGTCGGCGACCGCGCCGCAGTCGAGGATGAGTGCGACCGCGCGATCGGTGTCGTCCTTCGTCGCGGCCGGCGTGATGAGCGTGGTCAGCTCGGGCACCCGCTCGAGGGCGATCGCCGTCGGCACACCGATGACCCCGGCGCGCACGTCGGCGCCGGCCGGCTTGCCGAGCAGCTCGGTGGTCGACGCGAGGTCGAGCACGTCGTCGACCACCTGCAGCGCGATGCCGAACTCGGCACCGAACTCGCCGAGCGCCTCGATGACACCGTCCGGCAGGTGGGCGGCCATCGCGCCGAGCACGGCGGCTGCGCGCAGCAGGCTGCCGGTCTTGTCGTTCGCGATCTCGAGCGCGTCGAGGACGGTGGTGGTCATGTCGAAGCGGTGCTCGTCCTCGCGTGCCTGCCCCGCGCACAGCTGGGCAAGGGTGGCGATCAGCTCGGCGAGCGCGAAGGGGCCGAGCCCGAGGGCGGCGGTGTTCGCGGCCGCAATGAGGAAGTCACCCGTGACGATCGCCGTGGCGTCACCGTCCTCGACGGCGACGGTCGGGCGGCCGCGGCGCTCGTCGGCGCGGTCGATGATGTCGTCGTGTACGAGCGTCGCGCAGTGCAGCAGCTCGACCGCTGCGGCGGCGCGGTAGGCCTCCGGGGTCGGGTCGCCGACCAGGCCGGCGACCGCGAGGCTCAGCCCTGGACGCACCATCTTGCTGGACGCGTGGGTGAGGCGCCGAGCCGGTCGCACCAGCGGGCCGCCGAGCGAGAGCAGCACCTCGTCGATGCGGGCGAGGACGGCGCTGCGCTGCTCGCCGGTCACCGCCCGCCAGGACGTCGCGCGGGCCGGACGGCCGATCGGCGCCGGGGTGTGGTGGCTGAGCGTGGAGGTCATCGCGGTGTCCGATCGGTGAGGGGGTTGGTGCGGGGTTGTGACGAGGAGGGCGACGCGCCCTCGTTGGAAACTTGCACAGATTGTGGTGGCGCGAAACGTCCGCGCCGTGTGGCGGTCACCGCGCGCCCGCGCCGAGGAGTGCCAGGGCGTCGGGCAGGCTGGCGGCGAGACGCGCGCCTTCGGGCAGCGCGCCCCGACTCCAGCCCGGGCCACCGACGACGACCTGGATGGCCGGACGCGTGCGGGGGAGTGCGGCCAGCAGTTCGGCGCCGCGCACCGGTTCGTCCAGGATCGGTTGCTGCATCTGCCGCCAGATGAAGACGGCGCGCGGGCCGGTGCGCCTGGCCGCTGCGGCGAGCGCCTCGACCGGCAGGCGCGCACCGAGCAGACGGTGCGGCACGCGCGCCTCGGCGAGTGCTGCGGCGAGCACGTGCAGCGGCAGGACGTGCAGGTCTTCGGGGAAGCAGGCCAGCAGCACCGGGCGGCCCGGAACGGGCGGTGGCTGGCGGCTGCGGTGGGCCCGCAGCTCGTCGGCGGTGACCTCGCTCAACAGATGTTCCACATCGATGCCCTCGCCCGTCCGCGCCCAGCGGGCGCCGGCGGCGATGAGCACGGGTCGCAGGATCTCCTGCCACGTCTCGACGGCGCCGCGCTCGACGAGGAGTTGCCGGATGCGGTCGCCGGTCGCCTCGGCGTCCAGCCGGCTCGCGGCCCGCGCGATGCCGCGGCTCTCGGGCGACGCGCCGGGCACGGCCAGCACGCGACCGCCCGGCCCGCCACGCTGTGGCAGCTCGACGTCGCCCAGGCTCTCGAGCCCGGCATCCGCGTCGGCGGCGAGCACGGCCGCCGCGGCGCGTGCGGGTGTCGCGCCCGCTGCGACGAGTTGCTGCATGCGGGCGAGCCGGCGCAGGTCGGCGCGGCTGTACCGGCGGTGACCCCCGCTCGTGGTGGCCGACGGCGTGAGGCCGTACCGGTGCCCCCAGCTGCGAAGCGTCTCGGGTGCCACACCCAGGCGTGCGGCAGCGGCACCGATCGAGTACCCGTCAGCCCCGACTGCCTGTGCCACCGCGCGCTCCACATCGTCCGACCCTGACGCGGAGCCTACCTCACTTGCACAGGTTTCAAACTTGGGATGTGACCAGGGTTGCGCGGCGTCGGACAGGGGTACGCACGACGCATGGGACATGTGCTCGACGGCATCCTGCGGTTGCCTCCCGCCCTGGTGCTGGCGCTCGTGTTCCTGCTGCCCGCGCTCGAGGCGTCCGCGTTCGTGGGGGTGGTGCTGCCGGGCGAGATCGGCGTCGTGCTCGGCGGCGTGCTCGCCAATCAGCACAAGCTCTCGCTCACGGCCGTGCTCGTCGCAGGGATCGCCGGCGCGGTGATCGGCGACTCGATCGGCTTCTGGGTCGGCCAGCGCTACGGCGAGCGCATCCTGCGGCGCATCCCCGACCGCCTGCTGTCGGACGAGAAGCTGCACCGTGCCGAGGACAGCCTGCGGCGACTCGGCGGCAAGAGCGTCTTCGTCGGTCGGTTCACGGCGGCACTGCGCGCGCTCGTGCCCGGGCTGGCCGGGATGAGCCGGCTGCCCTACGGACGCTTCCTCGCCTGGAACGTCGCCGGGGGCGCGATCTGGGCCACGGCGTTCGTCCTGATCGGCTACCTCGCCGGGTCGCAGTACCACCGGGTCGAGCGGTATGCGAACTACGTCGGCATCGCCCTGCTGGTCGTGATCGCCGCCGTCGTGCTCGTGCGCCGCTACCGCTCGCGGCGGGCCGAGCGCGCCGAGGCCGTCGGGCGCTGAGCCCCCGGCCCGGCGACCCGGGTTCCCGTATCACCGACTGGGTGCCGTGCTCCTGTCGTGGACGGGAGGTCGCGATGAGCACGCTGCGCCCCGCCGTCCTGCTCGTCGTCGCCGCGGCGCTGTGGGGCGCCGCGGTCACGGGCACCAAGTTCGCCGTGCAGGCGTTCGGCCCGGCCACCCTGCTCGCGGTCGAGCTCGTCACCGCGACAGCGGCGCTCTGGGCGATGCTGCTGCGGCGGGGATACCGGCCGCCGTCGTCGTGGCGCGCGGTCGTCGTGCTCGGCGCGCTCGAGCCGGGCCTCGCCTACCTCTGCCAGACGCTGGGCCTCGCGCGCACCAGCGCGGGCAACGGCGCGCTCATCGCCGGACTCGAGGCCCCGCTGGTGGTGGCGCTCGCCCTGGCGGTGCTGCACGAACGGCTCACCGTGCGACTGGTCGCCGGCCTGGCCGGTGGGCTGGCGGGTGCGGTCGTCATCGACGGGGCCGGCTGGACGGGCGGCTCGGCACTCTCTGGAACCACGCGATGGGTGCCGCGCACGTGCACGTCACCGCGGTCGTCGTGAACCTCATCCCGGTCTTCGGGCTCGCCGGCGCGGTGGTCGTGCTCGGCGAGTCGCTCACCGCGGCCCGACTCGCCGGCGGCGTGCTCGTCGTCGGGTCGGTGCTGCTCTCGAGTCGGGCGGGCCGCCGGGCCGGGGGGGGGCGGCCCGCCCGCC
>NZ_JBQCEE010000140.1:0-31463 GCF_051960575.1 Jatrophihabitans sp. | reverse complement strand
ACCTCGGCGGCAACGGCGCACCGCCGTCGGCCACGGCCGACGAGCAGGCGTGTCTCGCCGACGCGCTCGCCGACGGCCTCGCGGTCAGCCACCCCGGCTTCGGCAACGGCCGCGACCCGGCGCTGGTGCGCGGCTTGCTCCGGGGCATCGTCTTCGACCGCGGCGCGACGCCGCCGGCCGCCGACCCGACGGCGCCGGTGCCCGACAGCGCCGCCCCGACGTCACCGCTCGACCAGCGGCTCGCCGACCTGCGCAGCGTGCTGCCGCACACCACGGTGTCCACGACGACGAGCACGCTGCCGACCGCATCGTCCACGACGCTCACCGGCGGTCAGGTGCTCGGCAACGGACCGGTCGCCACGGGGCTCACCACCACGCACACCGGCGCGACCTACAGCCCGTCGCTCGACCTCGGCTCGCTGCTGCCGCCGCTGCCGTCCGTCCCCGACCTGCTCGCGCTGCTCGGCTCGATCCTGCAGTCGACGCTGTACCGGCTCTGCGCCGAGAGTGCGACCCAGCCGCTGAAGTGCTCGTTGCCGCAACCGATCGCGACGCCGATCCTCATGGACGTCGACGGCAACGGCCTGCCCGACGTGACCGGCACGCTGCTGCCGAACCTCGGCCCCAACGGTGGGGCTCAACTGCAGTTGAACGTCACCTCGCTGGTCTCGGCCAAGCCCGCGCATGTCTTCGCGCTCTTCACCCTGCCGGGCACCTACCGCCAGTTCGCCGTCGGCTTCGACGGACGCGGCTCGCGGCTCGGTGACTCGCAGACGGTGACCTTCATCCTCAACAGCATCCTGCGGGCGGTGCAGGGCGACATCGACACGACGATGAAGCTCGAGTACAGCAATCCCGGCCCGACAGCAGCGCTCACCGTCGACGTCGCGACGATCAACTCGTCCAACATCCTCGGCACGAACCCGACGCTCACCGACCCGATCCACGCGTCCATCGGCTTCAACCCGACACCGACGAAGTTCACCGTCGACGCGCGGCTGCAGAACACCTCGACACCCGAGGTGACCGTGCGGGTGCGGTCGACGGTGCCGACGGTGCTGACGGCGCACGCCGACATCGCCTCGACCGCCGCGCACACGCTCACGGCCGTCGACGCGCAGGTGACGAAGCTGCCGACCGACCTCACCGTCGACGTCAAGAACAACGGCAGCAACATCGTCGCCGACTACAACGCCAACGCGAAGATCGACGACCTCAAGCTGTCGGCGCGATCGGTGCCGGACACCAGCGACCTGACGACGTACTCGTTGCTCTCGGCGGACGCGACCCAGATCCCGGCGACGATGCACCTGGTCGTCACCAAGCCCTACGACGCCGTGCTCTCGACGGGGTCTCCGATCGGCGCGAGCCAGGTGTCGTTGCAGTCGGTGCGCGGCGGCGTGGTGCACTCGGAGATCTTCGGCTCGGTCGACCAGGTGCCGGCGAACGTGCACCTGCACGGCGACGTGAACGGCGCCGGCGACGACTTCACGGCCGCGTTCCAGTACACCGCCGACTCGTCGATCCCGAACGTGCACTTCCGTCTCTTCGACGATCAGGACCTGCACGCCTTCGTCGATACCACCGCGCAGCAGCTGCCGAAGTACCTGCAGGTGAGCGTCGCGAAGCACCCGCACGACAGCGAGGCGTCCTTCGACGCGCGCACCGCGCCGGGCGATGCGCCGGGCTCGTCGTCGGTCGGCCCCATCACGCTGAAGTACACCTCGACCGGCACACAGCTCGCCGACGCCGACCTGCCGAGCACCGACTACGTCGTGATGAAGGAGACGGCCGCCGACGTGCAGGCCGCGCTCAAGTACACCGGCCTCGCGCTGGTGCACTACGCGCTGCACGACGACGTCACCGCCGCCGACCACGACACCGTCTCGGCCGAACTGCGCAACGCGCAGTCGCGCAAGCTCACCCTCGTCGGCGATACGCCTGCGCTGTCGGTGAACTCGGTCGTCGACTCGCTGCCGGCCGACATGACCCTCGACTACGCGAAGGTCGGCACCGAGACCGACCTGCACTACCACGCGTCCTCGACGATCGACTCGATCACCGCGGCGGTGACGGAGAAGGCCGGCGCGCAGGCGTCCGTCGGTGCCTTCATCACCGGGGTGCCCGACGACATCGTGCTGAAGGCCGACCAGGTGGCGGGGCAGGTCGACTGGACGGCGTCGTCGACCGTCGCCTCGCTCGGGTTCAGCGGGCAGGCCGACGCGCTGGGACATCACTGGGTCGGTGGCGCGACCCTGTCCTCGGTGCCGAAGCACTGGCACCTGTCGTTCGCGCCGAACCAGTACGCCTTCACCGCCGGCACCGACACCCAGCCCGAGACGCTCGGGCTGCTCGCGGCGTCGCTCACCAACACCGGCACGGTGCCGACGGAGTCGGGCAACCACGCCCTCGCCGACTACGACGTCGCGAGCGGCGACCTGGACGCGAGCTTCACCATGTCCGCCGTGCACTCGTTCAGTTACACGCCCGACGCGAGCGGGTTCGTCGCCCACGCCGAGCTCGGCGGCCACCAGCCGTTCCACCTCAAGGGCACCGTGCAGTTGCCGGACGCGAACCCCGCGTCGACGCACGCCGACCGCATCGCCGCCGACGTGACGATCTCGCCGCTGCCGACGTCGATGACGTTCACGCAGCACGGGCAGGTGCTCGACTACACCTCCGACACCAGTCCCGACATCGACGCCTCGGTCGAGATCGGCCGCACCGACGCGGTGGCCGTGACGCCGGCGCCGCCGGTCGTGCGGGGCGTCTCGCTGCGCGACGGGCGTGCCTGCGACGCGGGCGGCTGCGCCACCGGCCTCAAGGGACACCTGTTCCTGCAGGGCTTCCCGAGCGAGCTGCACGCCGACCTGTCGAAGGTCGACTACTCGATCACGCACTACGCGCCGCCCGCCGCACACAACGAGTTCGACGCCGACGTCGCGCTCGTGAGCGACCCCGACCCGGGCAAGCACATCACCGCGACGCTGTCGCTCGGTGGCATCGACCCGACCGGCACGAACATGGAGATCGGGCCGATCACCACCACCCCCGGTCCGGTCGAGAAGTCCGAGACGACGACCGTGAAGTACACGGGCAACCACGCCGTCGGCCCGCTCGACGCGTCCGTCGTGTACGGCGACAAGACCGCCCGTGTCACGGTGAGCAACGTGCCGGCGACGATGACCTTCGCCGCCACGACGCGGCCGGACGGCATCGTCGTCACCGGCGACCTGCAGGACCCGATCGACCTCATCCAGGCGTTCTACAAGCCGACGGGTGCGGCGAACTGGGCGCTCACCGGGTCGCTGGCGCAGATCCCGCGGCACTTCTCGTTCAGTCAGCTCACCATCGGCGACCAGCCGTCGAGTGACCCGTGTGCGCCGCCGCCGCCGAAGCCGCCGGTGCCGACGGTCGACTACACGGCGAGCAACGACGACGGGAACCCGGTCACCGTCGACCCGCCCGCCGACACGCTCGACATCACCGCCGCGGTCGACCTCGGGCAGCTGAGCGGCAGCCTGTCCGGACGCGTCACGGCCGGCATCACCAACCTCGGCCACGAGACGCACGCGAGCTGGGACGGCACCGATCTCGTGCTCGACTCGACGCCGCGCACGGACTCGTTCGAGGTGCACGTGCCGAACGCCCAGGTGAAGATCAACCTGGACTTCGACACGTCGGCCCCCGACCCGTGCAACCCGTCGTCCGGGCACGACTTCATCTCGATCTCGGCCAACGGGCACGTGTACGTGACGGTCGACATCGCCGACGCGGGCATGACGCTCACCGACGTGCACCACATCGACCTGAAGCCCGGCTTCTCGAGCGGGATCACCGGTGACTTCGGCAGCTTCGGCCTCGGGTGGGGCGGCCTGCACGTGTCGATCGACGCGGCCGTGAACGTCGACCTGGACATCGACTTCGGTGGTGGCATCGAGGTGTCGCCCACGCTCGCGTCGCTCGCGGCGGTCATCCAGACCGACGTGCACGTCGACTTCGGCATCTACAGCCAGGAGCAGAACCGCATCCTGCACATCTTCCCGATCGTGCCGGTGCCGTGCAGTGTCGTGCCCCCGGGCGTGTACTTCATCGACGTCTTCCTGACACCGAAGCGGATCGCGACCGGCCACGACGGCTTCGAGGTCGACGGCACGCCGGGCTCGACGACGCAGTTCGTCGTCACGGCCAACCCGTTCGGGATCATCCCGGACGTCGTGCTCGACGGCGTGACGGGCCTGTTCACCAGCCCGTTCGACAAGGGGCTGGACGCAGGGTTCAACTGCAGCGCCTGACGTCCGACGTCCGCGGTGTGACGACGGGGCCGGTGGGTGGTGCCGCCGGCCCCGTCGCCCGTCCCCGTCTGGCACTGTGGACGCTGTGTTCGCCTCGCCCGATGACGTCGCCCGAGAGCTCGGCTCGGTCGGCTACCTGACCGACACCGCCACCGCAACGACGGTCTACCTCGCCGCCACGCTCGAGCGCCCGCTGCTCGTCGAGGGGCCGGCCGGGGTGGGCAAGACCGAGCTGGCGAAGGCGGTCGCCGTGGCGACGTCGGCCGAGCTGGTGCGGCTGCAGTGCTACGAGGGGCTCGACGAGGCCCGGGCGCTCTACGAATGGAATTACAAGAAGCAGCTGCTGCGCATCCAGGCCGCGTCGCCCGACCACTCGTGCGAGGAGACGCACGACGACATCTTCACCGACGAGTTCCTGCTCACCCGGCCGCTGCTGACGGCCATCCGGCGCACCGACCCGACCGTGCTGCTGATCGACGAGGCCGACAAGACCGACGTCGAGGTGGAGGCGATGCTGCTCGAGGTGCTCGCCGAGTTCCAGGTGACGATCCCGGAGCTGGGCACCGTAGTGGCCACCCGGCGGCCCTTCGTGGTGATCACCTCGAACGCGACCCGCGAGCTGTCCGAGGCGTTGAAGCGCCGGTGCCTCTACCTGTACCTCGACTACCCCTCGGCCGAGCGCGAGCGCGACATCGTGCTGTCGCGCGTGCCCGAGATCGAGCAGGGGCTGGCCGAGCAGCTCGTGCAGGTGGTCGCGACCCTGCGTGCGCTCGAGTTGAAGAAGGCGCCGGCGGTGTCGGAGACGATCGACTGGGCGCGCACGCTGCTCGCACTCGGCGTCGGTGAGCTGGACGACGCCACGACCGCCTCGACGCTCAACGTGGTGCTGAAACACCGCACCGATCTTGTGCGCGCGGCGAAGGAGCTGGGACTCGGCACCGCAGGTCTCGGCTCGTGAAGACGCCCTCGTCGCTGCTCGATCACCACATCGAGTTCGTCGAGGCGTTGCGCGCGGCCGGGCTGACCATCTCGCTGGCCGAGGCGCTGGACGCCGCACAGGCGGTCCAGCGTGCGCCGCTGGCCGACCGCGAGGTGCTGCGGGCGACCTATGCGGCGACGCTGGTGAAGCGCCAGCAGCACCGGCGCACGTTCGACGAGATGTTCGACCTCTACTTCCCGCGGGTGTGGGGCGCGGGTATGCGCGGCGATCAGGTGCGCGAGGCGCCGCTGCCGTGGGAGACCGACGACCCCGACCGTGTGCGGCTGCGTGCCGAGTTGCAACAGGCGTTGCGGTGGGGGGACGAGGAGGCGCTGGCCGACATCGCGCGCGAGGCGGTGGCGCGGCTCGGCGCGTTGCCGGGCACCGGTGCCGGGCCGGGCGGTGGCGGGCGCACGTCGTGGTCGCGCATGACCGTGCTCGACCGGCTGTCTCCACAGACGTTGATGAGCGCACTGCTCGAGGCGTTCCTCGGCGGCCAGCGCGGCGGCATGATGGAACAGGTGGCCCGGTCGACGATCAACGACCGCATCCGCCGCTTCGAGCAGTTGGTCGACGCCGACGTGCGGCGGCGCATGGCCGACGACCGCGACGTGGCGGCCGTGGCACGCACGGGGGTGCGGCGCAGCATCGAGGACGTCGCCTTCCTGTCTGCGACGCGGGCGGAGCTGGTCGAGCTGCGGCGCGAGATCCAGCCGCTGGCGCGACGCCTCGCCGCCCGGGTGGCCCAGCAGCAGCGTGCCGGACAGCGCGGGCAGCTCGACTTCCGCCGCACCATCCGCGCGTCGCTGTCGACCGGGGGAGTGCCGGTGACGACGCACCACCGGCCGCGGCGTCCGCACAAGACCGACCTCGTGATCATCTGCGACCTGTCGCAGTCGGTGACGACGTTCGCGCACTTCACGCTGCTGCTCGTCTACGCCCTGCGCGAGCAGTTCTCGCGGGTGCGCGCGTTCGGCTTCGTCGACGACCTGGACGAGATCACGCGGTTCTTCGCGCCCGGCGGCGACGTGCTCGAGTCGGTCGCGCGGTTGTCGTCGGAGGCCCGCGTGAACTGGCTGCTGGGCCGCACCGACTACGGCCGCGCCTTCGAGCTGTTCCGCGAGCGGTACCTCGACGCGCTCGGCACCCGCACCTCGCTGCTCGTGCTGGGCGATGCGCGCTCGAACTACGGCGATCCCGCGCTGCCCGTCTTCCGCGACCTGGTCGGCCGTGCCCGCCACACCTACTGGCTCAACCCCGAACGGCGTTCCGCCTGGGACACCGGTGACTCCGTCGCGTCCAAGTACGCCGCGATCGCCCCGATGCACGAGTGCCGCAACCTCACCCAGCTCAGCGAGTTCGTCAAGTCCCTCCCCGTCTGACCGGACCTCACCCGGCGCCCCGCGCTCCACCCCGCCCCGCATCCCCGCCGCCCAGAATCGTTGATCAACAGATCGCCACGGTCGTATGTGGTCGCCACGGTCTCTTGATCAAGGGCTTGTCCACAAGCTTCGATCGAGAGGTCCTCGATTGGGGCAGGGTGTGCCGCGTGCCGTCGCCGCGCCAGCTTCCTCGACTGCTCACACCGACGCGTGCGGTCGACCACGGCGTCACCCCGGCACGGACGCGCACGGAGCTCCGTCGCGGGAACTGGCAGCGACTGGCGCAGGGTGTGGTGCTGACCGATGCTCACGAACCGACCCGCGAGGACTGGGCCGAGACCGGCATCCTGCTCGGAGGACCTGGCGCGGGCGTCAGCGGCTGGGACGCCCTCGGCCACCTCGGTCCGCGCGCGGGGCCGGCGCCCGACCGGCCGGTGCTCGTGCTCACCCGCAGCGGTCGGTTGCGCACGGTCGGCGGCGTGCATCTGCGTCCCACGTCCAGGTCGTTCGAGACGTCCTACGCGCCTGGCCGTCGTCTGATCCGTCTTGCCCCGGCGGCGCGGGCTGTCGCCGACTTCGCACTGTGGTCGAACGATCCGCGGAAGGTTCGAGCCGCAGTGACGGCGTCGATCCAGCGTGGACGGGTCGGCGTAGCGGACCTGGTGCGGGAGTACGAGCAGGGTCCGCGGAACGGCAGTCATTGGTTGCGGCAGGCACTGAAGGATGCGATCGCCGGGGCGAAGTCGATCGCCGAAGCCGACGCGTCGCAACGAATGACAGCGGCGCGGGTGCCCACCTACGAGCTCAACGTGCCGGTACACAACGAATTCGGTGAACTGCTCTTCGAAGTGGACGTGCTCTGGCGCATGTTGCGGGCGGTGCTCGAGGTCGACAGCAGGGAGTACCACCTGGACGAAGCGGCCTGGCTGGCGACGATGGCCAAGCACAAGGCCCTGACCGTCCACGGCATCGCTCTCGTGCATGACGCGCCGTCCGTGATCAAGCGGCCGGGGTGGGGCGACGGTGTCCGCGAGTTCGTCCGGCGTCGGGCGGTCGAACTCGGATTGCCTGCGCCGAGCGGACGCGGCCCGTTCGTCCGTCCGCCGGGTGAAGCGCCGCCGCCGCTCGTGATCCCAGGTCTCCGGCGTCCAAAAGCCTTCATCAACTTGCGCTGAGCGTCGTATCTGGTCGAGAGCGTCTGTTGATCAAGGGGTTGCGGCGCGGCTACTTGCGGGGGGCGGAGGCGACGTGGCCGGTCTGGACGAGGCGGGCGCCGAGGCGGCGCGAGACGTACTTGCCCCGGCCGGGCGGCAGCGGTTCGAGCTTCGTCGAGCCGATGACGGCGCCCTCGTCCTTGCTGCCGCTGAGCAGGACGCCAGGGGTGCCCAGTTCCCGCAGGCGGCGCATGAGCGGCTCGAACATGCCCTGTCCGACGCCACCGGCCGAGCGGCTGACGATGAAGTGCAGGCCGATGTCGCGGGCCTGCGGCAGGAACTCGGCGAGGGACGGCACGGGGTTGCCCGCCGCACCCGCCACGAGGTCGTAGTCGTCGATCAGGACGAACAGGCGGGGCCCCGACCACGACGGCACCGTGCCGGCCTCCGGATCGACCACGATCTTCGCCAGCCGCTCGCGCAGCGCCGCCGCGATGTTCCCGACGATCTCGGACGCCGAGGTCGAATTGATGACGTAGCTGATCTGGTGCTCGCTGCGCACGGCGCCGAGCAGGCCGCGGCGGTAGTCGAAGGTGATGATCTTCGCTTCCTGCGGCGTCCAGCGGGTGGTGATCCCTTGCGCGAGCAGCCGCAGCAGGTTCGACTTGCCCGACTCGACGTCGCCCACGACGAGGAAGTGCGGCTCGGCGTCGAAGTCGGCGAAGACCGGCGACAGCGTCTCCTCGTCGAGGCCGAACGGGATCGCCGCCCCGGTCGTCGCCACGGCCGGCAGGTCGTCGGCCGGCAGGTCGGTCGGCAGCAGCCGCACCGGCGGGGCCTTCGGGCCGGCCCACGCACCGCTCACCCGGCCGACGAGGTCGGCGACGCCGTCGACGAGGTTCTCGGTCTGCGGATCGTGATCGATGCGCGGCAGCGCCGACAACCAGTGCAGCTTGTCGCGCTGCAGGCCGCGCCCGGGCGTGCGTTCGGGCACGTTGATCGCGACACGGCGGTCGATCTCCGACTCCGACGGGTCGCCGAGCCGCAGCTCGAGGCGGGTGCCGATGAGGTCCTTCAGCGCGGGCCGCACCTCGAGCCAGCGCTGCAACGAGATCACGACGTGCACGCCGAAGCTCAACCCGCGGATCGCGATCTGGGTGATGGCCGTCTCGAGGTCCTCGTGGTTCTGCCGCACGGTGCCCCAGCCGTCGACGACGAGGAAGACGTCGCCGAAGCCGTCGCCGGGCACCTGCCCCTGCGCACGCAAGCGGCGGTACGAGGCCATCGAGTCGATGCGCCTGGACGTGAACAGCTGCTCGCGTTCGTTGAGCAGCGCCGTCACCTCGGCGACGGTGCGGCGCAGTCGCTCGGGTTCGAGGCGCGTCGCCACCGACCCGACGTGCGGCAGGTCGGCGAGGCCGGTGAGCGTGCCGCCGCCGAAGTCGAGGCAGTAGAACTGCACGTCGGCGGCCGAGTGCGTCAGCGCGAGCGACGCGATCAGCGTGCGCAGCACCGTGCTCTTGCCGCTCTGCGGACCGCCCACGACGACGAAGTGCGAGCTCGCCAACTCGATCCACAATGGGTCGCGGCGCTGGTCGAACGGCTTGTCGACGAGACCGATCGGCACCGTGAGCGCCGGCACCTGCTCCCACTCGGCCGGTCGCAGCCGGTGATCGGTCTCGGTCAACGCCGGCAGCAGTTCGTCGAGCGTGGGCGGCACACCGAGCGGTGGCAGCCAGACCTCGCGCGCCGGCGTGCCGCGCCCCTGCAGTTGCGCGACGAGGATGTCCAGCAGGGTGTCCGCCGGCCCGGTGCTCGTCTCGTCGGCGGGTGGTGTGTCCGGCTCGGCGGCCGGTTCGGCGCGCGGCGCGAGATAGTAGAGCTGGTACGGCAGCACCCGGTTGCGGATCTCGTCGCCGAGCACGGGGCCCGCGCCTCGCGCCCGCGTGTACGGCCCCGACACGTAGGCGGCCTTGAAGCGCGTCAGCCCCTCCGTGCCCTGCTTGAGATAACCGTTGCCCGGCGCGCTCGGCAGCTCGTACGCGTCCGGCACCCCGAGCACGACGCGGCTCTCGAGCGCCGAGAAGGTGCGGAGGCCGACGCGGTAGGACAGGTGCGTGTCGAGCCCGCGCAGCTTGCCCTCCTCGAGCCGCTGCGACGCCAGCAGCAGATGCACGCCGAGCGAACGTCCGAGCCGGCCGATCATGACGAAGAGGTCGATGAAGTCGGGCTTCGCCGACAGCAGCTCGCTGAACTCGTCGACGACGATGAACAGCGACGGCATCGGCTCGAGCGCCGCGCCCTGCTCACGTGCCCGCTCGTAGTCGCGCAGCGAGGCGTAATTCCCGGCGGCGCGCAGGGCCTCCTGTCGGCGCACCATCTCGCCCTGGATCGCGTCCCGCATGCGGTCGACCAGGATGAGCTCGTCCTCGAGGTTCGTGATCACCGCCGACGTGTGCGGAAGCACGTCGAGACTGGCGAACGTCGCGCCGCCCTTGAAGTCGACGAGCACGAAGTTCAGGGTCTCGGACGAATGGGTGATGGCGAGTCCGAGCACGAGCGTGCGCAGCAGTTCCGACTTGCCGGAGCCCGTCGCGCCGATGACCAGCCCGTGCGGGCCCATGCCGCCCTGTGCCGACTCCTTGATGTCGAGATCTACGGGCTGCCCGTCCGCGCCGAGCCCGATCGGCACGCGCAGTCGGTCGCGCGGGGCGCGCGGTCGCCACGTCACCGCCGTGTCGACCTGGTACGGGTCGCCGAGCCGCAGCAGGTCGGGCAGCGTGAGGTCGATCGAGAACGCGTCGGTGGCGTCGGCGGCGGCGGACATCCGCATCGGCGCGAGCCGCCGCGCCAGCGTGTCCGCCTCGGCGACCGCCATGCGGTCGGCGGTGCCGATCGCGGTGCGCTGACTCTCGCCGCGGCGGTTGGCGCGCACCATGCTCAACGCGCGTTGAGCACCCACCTCGAGGCGGAGTACGCCCTCACCGGCGTCACGGCCCAGCGCGCCGGTGATGTCGAGCACCGTGACGCCCTCGACGAGGCCGGTGGCGAGCTGTGCGTCCGGCGTCACGCGGCCGCCGTCGAGGACGCGCACGAGGTGCGGTGTCGACTGGCCGCCGCTGCCGAACCGGGGGCGGGCCGTCAACTGTTCGCCGAACATCGCCTCGACGGCGACGAGATCGTCGCTGACCTGCCGCACCTGGCCGACGGCATCGTGGTCGAGCGCGCTCAACGCATGTGGAAGCCACTTCACCCAGTCCCACTGCGGCAGCACCGAACCCTCGGCGCAGACGGCGATGACGACGTCGTCGGGGGAGTGGAACGCGGCGAGCTGACCGAGCATCGCCCGTGCCAGCGCCCGCGCGTCGTCACGGTCACCGCCGAAGCTCACCCGCCCGAACGCGGGCAGCGACACCGCCACGGGCAGGTCCGGCACCTGGCTGTGCGTCCGCACGAACCGGCGCAGGGCGCCCGCGGACACCGGTTCCAGGTCCTCGATCGGCTTCGTCTCGGGCGGGACGAGGGTGACGGCCAGCTTCGCGGGCCCGCGCCCGACCCGGACGGAGAGGAAGTCGCCGTCACCGGCGCGCCGCTCCCACAGCCGGGTGCCGAGGGGCACCAGCCAGAGCGCCTCGGGCGACGGGTGGTGCCAGTTCGTGGCGGTGCGCTGCTGGTCGGACGCCTTGCGCACCCGCGCCCGCACCTGGCCGAGGTAGCGCTGGTAGTCGCGCCGGTCGCCGTCGAGCTTGCGGCGCTTCTCGGACGAGGCCCGCCCGACGTTGCTCAACGCCAGGCCGCCCATCGACACGACGAGCATGCCGCTGCCGAGGTAGGTGAGCGGGCTGCCGCCGCTGCCGGTGACGAGCAGCCCGGTCGCGCCGGCACCGGCGATGAGCGGCAGCAGTTGCAGTGCCTGCGCCGCGCCGCCGCCGGACACGCTCTCGGGCAGCTCCGGCGGCGGTTCGAGGACGATCTCGCCGCGTGGCTCGGGGGGCGGCGTGCGGCGTGGCGGGCGCGAGAAGATGACCGTTCCCACGGCACCTCCCAGCCGCTCGAATGTCCGCTATGGTGCCGCAACAACCCTCGTCTGAACAGTCGCTGGGAACGGAGCACGCCGATGACGTCCAGTGTCGTCGCGAACACGTGCCGGCTCACCGTCATGACCCAGCGTGTGCGGGTCGATCTCGCGGTGCCCTCGGGCCTGCCGGTCTCCGAGCTCATCGCGATCATCGTCGGACGGCTCGGCCCCGAGTTCGCCGACGAGGGCGCGGCGCAGGGCGGCCTGGTCATCCAGCGCACCGGCGAGGCGCCGCTCGACCCCGGCGTCACGCTCGCCGCAGCGGGCATCCGTGACGGCGAGCTGCTGCACCTTCGGCGGCGATCCGACCAGTTGCCCGAAGTGGCGTTCGACGACGTCCTCGACGCGGTCGGCGAGGGGGTGCTGCACCGCACGCCGCGCTGGCAGCCCGCGTCCACCCGGACCGCGCTGCTCGTCTCGGCCGGCGTCGTGCTCGGCGCCGCGACGATCGCGCTGCTGCTCGCCGGACCCGGCTGGCTGCCCTCCCTGCTCGCCGCTGCGGTGCTCGCGGTCGTCCTGTTGCTCGTCGCCACGCAGCTCGCCCGCGGTGACCGCCTGCCCGGTGCGGCCGTCGTGGCGGCGTCGTTCGCGATCGTGCACGCCTTCGTCGCCGGACTTGTTGCTACCGGCAAGCATCGCGAGCTGGCCGACTTCGGCGCGCTGCAACTGTTGCCCGCCGCCGCCGCCGCGGTCTTCGTCGCGGTCGTGGCCGTGTTGCTGATCGGCACGGCCGTGCCGGGGTTCATCGCCGTCATCGGCGCGGGCGCCCTCACCGCGGTCGGTGCAGCCGTCGCCCGCTGGACGGACCTCGACGCCGCAGGCACCGCAGGACTGGTCGCCGGCATCGCGCTCGTCGTGGCGCCGGTGCTGCCCATGACGTCGTTCCGGCTCGCCCGGCTGCCGCTGCCCCTCGTGCCCACGTCCGCGGCCGACCTGCGCGCCGACATCGGACGCATCGACTCGGCCGTCATCCTCGGCCGGACGCTGCGCGCCGACCAGTACCTCACCGGCCTGTCGGCGGCGGTCGCGGTCGTGCTCGGCGGTGCCGGGGTCGTGCTCAGCACGGCGCACGGCTCGGCGCCCTGGCTCACCGTCGTGATCGCCCTGGTCTGCCTGCTGCGGGCCCGCGTGTTCGGCCGTCGCGCCCAACGCTGGCCGCTGATCGGCGCGGGCCTCGCCACCGGGCTCGCGCTGGTGCTCGTCGAGACGTCACGGCAGACCTCGCCGGGCGCGGTCGTCGGCTTCGCCGGCGGTGCCGCTGCGGTCGCGGTCGTGCTGCTGCTGGCCGCGGCGGTCGTGCCCGGACGCCGCTCGTCGCCGCCCGTCGCCCGCTCGGCCGATGTCCTCGAGGCGTTGCTGGTGCTCGCCGTCATCCCGCTCGCGCTCGCGGTGATGGGCGTCTACGGCACGATCGAGAACCTCGTCGGCTGAGGCGTCACCCGAGTCGGGCGAGCAGCGCCTGTTCCGGGGGTGTCGGGTCGAGCGACATCACCTGCAGCCGCCCGCGGTGCACCGCGGCGAACGAGCCCGGGTCGAGCGACGTGAGCACCCGGGCGTCGTCGCGCGACAGGCCGAACGCCCCGCGCATCCCGCCGGACACCTCGGGGTCGAGTCGTGCGGTGACGACGAGGTCGGCGTTGGTCAGGGCGACGACGTCGTTCGCGACGAACGGCGTGCGGAACTCCACCCGGCACTGCCACGCCTTCACCGCGCCGACGGGGCCGACGTCGTTCGTCCGGGCCTCGTCGGCCACCAGGCCAGCGTCCGGGGCCGATCCCGGCGGCGCCAGGACGACACCACCCAGCGCCGACCAGCCGGCCGGGCGGGGGGTCACGACCGCCGTCGGTACGCCCGCCGCCACCGCACGCAGCACGAGCAGCCGCGCCGGCGCCGGGGCACCGAGGACGGCGACGCGGGTGCCGTCGCGTCGGAACAGCCGCAGCACGACCGGACCGGTGCGCCCGCGCCCGAGGTGCAGCCCCGTCACCGGCGCGGCGACCGCCTCGACCTGCGGGGGCGGTGCGGACGGCGGCGTCGGCGGCAGTCCGTTCGCGGGCGGCGCGGGCACCGGCGTCGGGCGACGCGTCGGGGCAGTCACGCCCACCCCAGCGCGGAGGTCGCGCACAGCAGCGACGCCTGGTCGCCGCGCGCGGTGCGCAGCCGCACGCCGGCGCGGCGGGCGCCGTCGGCGAGCTCGCGTGGCTGCTCGCCGCCCATGACGCGGACGACCCGCTCGACCCGCACGCCGTCGCCCTCGGGCGTGGCGAGCACGGCGTCGACCACGGTGCGGCCGGGCAGCGCGGCATAGAGCCCACCGAGGTCCGCGGTGCGGTGTGCGGCGTCGAGGCCGCCGGTGCGCGACCAGCCACCCGGGATGCGCACACCGCCACGGGTCTCGTCCGCGGCGACCGGTCCGCCGGGCGGCCCGAACACCTCGGCGAGCAGGTCCTGCGTCGCCGCCTCGTCCAGCAGCCGCACGCGCAGTCCGGCGGCGGTCAGCACCTCGTCCGCACGCACGCTGCAGCGCCGGAGGATCTGGGTGACGGCCGCGTCCGTGCCGCCGCGCGCGTTGATCGCGTCGACCGAGCGGTACGCGTCCAGGGTGAGGACGACGTAGCGGCCGGCGCGGTGCGGCAGCGGCGGCAGCGGTCCGAGTGGCGCCGCCGCGACCGGCGATGCGGTGTGCGCGACCGTGAGCAGCCGGACGCTACCGAGCACGACGTCCTCGACGCGCACCAGTGAGCGCAGTGCCTCGAGCGGGACGGGCCGGTCGTCGGCGAGGACGCCGTCGAGCGCGACCTCGAGCGGCACGCTCCAGGTCGAGCCCGACCTGATCGCCGCGAACGCCCGGCCGCGCGTCGTGGCGGGAACGGGCACCACCTCGAACTCGCCGACCAGCCCGACGAGCCCGGCCGAGCGTGCCTGCCGGCGCCGCCCTCGCAGCGACCACCACGCCGGCACCGCCTGGTACAGCCACAGCCGCCCCACGGGAGCCAGCGCGACCAGCAGCACGAGCACGCCGGCGGCCACCCCGACGATGCGCCACACGCCGCCCGCGGCGACACCGCCCACGCCGGCGGCACCCGCCACCTCGACGAGCAGCAGTTGCTCTCGCGTCGGCTGGGGCATGCACCACCTCGGATCGTCGACAGCGGTGGGTCGGTCCTGTGCCGCCGCATCATGGCAGTTCGCGGCGGGCGGCGCCATCGTCGCGCCACCACGAGGTCGTCCGCGGAAGCCGTCCCGCGCGCGGCCCCTGAGCCCTACGATGAGCCGCGACCGGCCGTGGGAGCACCCGCGATCACAGGCAGGGGGAGGGCACACCGTGGCGCAGTCCCGCCGTGACCAGCTGCAGGCGTACCGCTTCCTCACGCGCCGCGCGCAGTCGGCCCTCGTCGCGGGCGAACCCGACACCCTCGATGCCCCGATGCGCCGCCTCACGACGATCACGCTGGTCAGCGTCTTCGTCGCGCTGCTCGTGGTCGGCGGCGCCGCGCTCAAGGGACTGCTCGGCGGCCGTGCTGCCACGACGGCGAGCAAGGACGGCACCGTCGTGATCGAGGAGGAGACGGGCGCCCGCTACGTCGTGCTCGGCGGCGTGCTGCACCCGGCGCTCAACTTCACTTCGGCCGAACTCGCCGCAGGCAGCGGGAAGGGTCCGGACGTCGTCACCGCAGCACGTGCCGACCTCGCCCACCGCCGACGCGGCGCCACGATCGGCATCGCCGGTCTGCCCGACTCCCTGCCCGCGGCCTCCGGCCTGGTGCACAAGCCGCTCGTCAGCTGCAGCCGCCTCGTGCGCCACGGTGTCGACGGGGTGCAGGCCCGCACCGACGTCTCGCTCGGCGTGCGTCCGTCCACGACGGCCCTGCCGACAGCGGTCGGTGTCGTCGTGCAGACCCCGGGCGGCACGCGGTCGCTGCTGTGGCAGGGCCGCCGCTACGACCTCGCCGACGACCGGGTGGCCACGCAACTCGGGCTCGACTCGGCGCAACCCCTCGTCGTCACGGACGCCTTCCTCGACGCCGTGCCGTTCGGCGGCCGGCTCACCAAGCCGCGGCTCGACAGCAGCGGCGCCTCGACCGCCGTGTCGATCAACGGCACCGACCGACCGGTCGGTCTGGTGCTGCACGTCAGAGACGACGACAGTTGGCGGGTCGTGCTCTCGGACGGCATCGCACCCATCGACCCGCTCGACGCCGTGCTGCTCGGCGGCAACGCCACCACGGTCAGCGCCGCGTCGCTGGTGGGTGCACCGCGCTCGCAGCAGTGGGACAGCGAGCCGATCGCCTCGCAGGTTCGCCTGCTGCCGCCGTCGGTACCGAAGCTCGACGGCGACCCCGCACGGCGCGGCGGTCTCTGCGCCGTGTATGCGAAGCCCTCCGACCCCACCCCGACGTTCGCACTGCCGTCGACGACCGGCGTCACCGGCTTCGGCTCGGTCACCGAGTCGAGCGCCGCGCAGCAGGGCACCGCCGACTCGATCGTCGTCCCCCCCGGTGGCGCCGCGCTCGTCCGCTCGGCGCACAGCGCCACCGTCTTCCTCGTCGCCGACCCGGGGCGCCGCTACGCGCTGCCCTCGGCCGAGGTGCAGGGCATGCTCGGCTACGCCGACGTGACGGCCGACGTCGTGCCCGACTTCCTGCTCTCGACGCTGCCCGGCGGCCCCGCGCTCGACCCGGCGAAGGCGCGCACCACCGCGTCCTGACCTCGCCTGTGAGCGACCTCTGGCATGACCGCCGGCGGCAGGTATTACGGACCGCGAACACAACCTCCTCGTTTAAGCCGTGCTTTAGCGCGGCGGTGCAGGGTGTGCCTCACCGAGCAGTCCGGGGCACAGCAGCACCACTCGGCGAACAGAGGAGGCAGCGATGGCGCAGTACACCACCAACCAGGAGGCCATGGCCCAGGGCGCGGTCAAGGTCGAGGACGCGCAGACCCAGATCCAGGGCCACATCCAGACCCTGCGCTCGGAGGTCGAGACGATGATGGGCGGCTGGCGCGGCGAGGCCGCGAACGCCTTCGTCCAGGTGCACGACGCGTTCGAGCAGCAGGCCAACAAGATCGTCACCGCGCTCGGCCAGATGCACGAGTCGCTCGTCGCGACGCAGCGCACCTACGGCACCAACGAGTCCGACCAGAGCTCGTCGCTGACCGGGCTCGCCGGCCAGATCAACGGCTGACCCCGACCACCACCCCACATCACCGGAAGAGGAGCAACGACCATGGGTGAGATCCACGTCCAGTTCGAGTCCCTGGCCTCCGGCCAGGAGGGCATCAACCGCACCTTCTCGGCGCTGACCAGCACGCTCGAGCAGCTCGAGTCCGACCTGCAGCCGATGATCCAGTCCTGGAGCGGCGCCGCGCAGGAGGCCTACCTGCAGTGCAAGAAGCAGTGGGACGACGCGGCCCAGGCCCTGGCACAGGTGTTGAGCACCATCGGCCAGGCCGTCGGCACCGCGCACGAGAACTACCAGCAGGCCGAGCGCGCCGCCCAGTCGAACTGGAGCTGACACCGGTCCGGGGAGGAGCACCATGACGCAACCCAGCGGGTCGGGCGGCACGACCGACACGGGCTTCAAGGTCGACACCGACAAGTTGCAGGCCGTGGCCGACAAGATCCAGCAACTGTCGGACGACATCACCGGCAACTACATCCCCGGCAGCTACCCGTCGCTGTCGAACGCCCGCGACATCCGCACGATGCTCGCGCCGTTCTGGGGACCGAACCACGACATCTTCGCCGACGCGTACGAGAAGGAGTACGGCGCGCTCGACAAGACCTTCCAGATCATCACCACCCAGTTGCAGAAGCTGCAGCAGGCCGCGTCCGCCACGGCGAGCGGCTACGGGGCGAGCGACACGAACCTGGCCGGCGAGCTGAACAAGCTCAAGCAGCAGCAGGGAGGCTGACCGCGATGACCGACCCGACCGATCGTTCGGTCACCTACACGACCGACGCCAACTCCTTCGGCATCATCGTGGCCCACCAGGGCAACGCGCCCGGTGTCCGTGACCAGTTCACCAAGAGCGATCCCGAGCAGCTCGCGGCGATCGTGAACCAGCTCAACGACACGGCGACCTTCATGGGCGGCGAGGTGCAGACCCGGCTCGCGAACATCGCGGCCGACCTCGCCGACGCGTGGCAGGGCAAGCAGGCCGACGACGCGCTCGCGATCATCAACATCCTCAAGACCGATGCCGGCACGATCGCGGCGAACGCCAAGCAGATCGCGACATCGTTCGACACGTTCCACGGCGCCTGGGTGGCCTACCGCAACGCTGCGATGCAGCTGAGCGACGACAACGACACGGATGCGCACACGATCTTCAGCAACTTCACCACCGCTGAGGAGAACGCGATGCACGGGATGCCGAACAGCCTCACCGCGCACCTGCCGTTCTCGCACAGCGCGCATCCGGGCGCGGGCGGTGGGCCCGGCTCGCTCGGCCAGGTCCCGACCGGACCGGCGTACACCCCGCCGCCGTTCCACGCGGGCGGGGGCGCCGGGATCGGCGGGCTCGGCGGCGGCGGCTCGAGCCTGGCCGGCGCGGGCGTCGGCGGGCTCGGGGACGCCGCACTCGGCAGCACGGGCACCGGCCTCGGCGCCGGCGCGACCGGGGCCGGACTGGCCGGCGCGGGTGCGCCGGGCGGGGTCGGCGCGACCGGCACCGGCGGGGGTGGCTTCCTGCCGCCGTTCGCCGGCGGTGGCGGCGCCGGCAACGACGAGCAGGAGCGGCAGCGCTCGACCTGGCTCGACGAGGACGACGACATCTGGGGTGGCGGCGACGCCCCCTCGAACGTGATCACCTGAGGAGCTGACATGACTACGCCACCGAGTGGGGGCGCCTTCGCCGACGTGTCCGGACTGGTCGCGCGGTTCGCGGAACTGCGCGCCCGGGGAGAGGCCGCCGACGGCATGGTGTCGGTGACGCTCGACGGCACGGGGGGCATCACCGACCTGGTCATCGCGCCGAAGGCCATGCGGCTGGCGGCTGAGGATCTCGCCCTGGCGATCCGCGAGGCGTTCGACGCGGCGCGCGCGGGTGTGCAGGCCGAACTTCAGGCCGCGCCGCCGCCCTCGGCCGTGCCGGCGGATCTCAAGGCCACGCTGGAGGAGATGGGGTTCCAGGCCCAGCGACGGCTGGACGAGATCCTGTCCCTGGCGTCCGACGTCGCCGCCCGCACCCGGCCGGGTGCGCGATGACCGGCATCTCGGTCGACCTCGAGACGATGGCCAAGGCCGTCTACGAGTTCTCGGGGCTGGCCGACGAGGTGCAGCACGGCGTCGACGAGTTGCAGTCGACGATCAACGCCCTGCCGTTCGGCAGCGAGATCGTCTCGCAGGCCTTCAGCGCCCTGTACACCTTCGCCGCCAGCTGGTTCGAGGAGGCGCTCGCCTCGCATCGTGACCTGCTGAAGTTCGCGTCCGACTCGGTCAAGAGCTGGGCCGACGCGATCGGCGCGACCGACGACGACCTGGCCAAGGCGTTCAACACGTTCATGCAGGCCGTCGAGAACGGGGGCTCGTGATGGCGTTCGACACCCTGCCCGGGTTCCTCATCCCGCCGCTGAGCTGGATCGGCGTGCACTGGCCCGACGTCGACGAGTTCCAGCTGCTCGAGATCGCGAACAACTGGTCGGGCATGTCGGGCGATGCCTTGAGCATCGCGCAGAAGGCCGAGCAGACCGCCAAGATGGTGGCAGGCATGGACAGTCAGGACGTGAGCGACTCGGACATCGCCGCGTTCACCGACTGGTTCTACGGCGACGACGGACCCCTCAAGCGACTCAGCGACGACAGCGTCGGCTCCGACCTGATCCGGCTCTCGTGCTACGTCATGGCCGGCGTCGTGATCGCGTTGAAGATCTACTGCGTGATCCAGCTCGTGCAGCTGCTCATCGAGGTGCTCAGCGCCCTCGCGGCGGCGTGGGCGACGTTCGGTGCATCCACCGCCTCCATTCCCGGCTTCATCCTCTTCGTCCGCGGTCTGGTCGAGGCGGCGATCGAGGCGGCGGTCGAGGCGATCAAGACCGAGATCAAGGACATCCTCGACAACGCGCTGCAGATGCTTGTCAAGGTCGCGGTGCGGCAGGCGGCGGCGGCCCTCGGCCACCTGGCCGGCGGCGGGAACCTCGGCGACTCGCTCGCCGGATCGTTGACGGGCGGCCTGAAGGAGATCGGGTCCGACTTCCTGTCCGGCCACGGATCGGGGGTCACCCCGCCGTCCACGTCCTGATCGAGGACGCGTGGTGCGGCCGACGGCGTTGCGCGGGGCTCCCGGTGCGACGCCGTCGGCGGTAGCCTGCGCGCCAGACCGCGAGGCGGGCAGGTGAGCCATGGGCAGCTCGGCACTCGCGAGTCGGCCCGTGGTCGAGGTGGCGGTGACCGCGCTCGGGCCGCTCGCCGTGCGTCACGACGGGCGCGCCGTGCCCGTGCCCGTCGGCAAGCGGCGCGACCTGCTGGCGCTGCTCGTCATCCACGCGCCGCAGCCGGTGCCGGTCGAGCGGCTCATCGACGAACTGTGGGGCGACGAGCCGCCCGCGACCGTGACGACGGCGCTGCAGGTGCACGTGTCCGCCCTGCGCAAGACGCTGGGTGACCGGCTGCGCCACACCGGCGGCGCCTACGCGCTCGAGGTCGACCGCGACGACATCGACGTGCACCGTTTCGACGACATGCTGCGCCGCCGCCGCGACCTCGAGCGGCCGGACGAGATCGCCGCGGCCCTGCGCGAGGCGCTGGCGCTCTGGGGCGGCAGGCCCTACGACGGCAGCGAGACGGCGGCGGCACGGGCCGAGCGACGCCGGCTCGAGGGCGCGCGGCTCGCCGCCGCCCAGGACCTGTTCGGGGTCGAGCTCGCCCGCGGTCGGCACGCCGTGATCGTCGACGACCTCGCGTCCCTCGTGCTCGACCATCCGGACGACGAGCGGCTGGCCACCCATCTCATGCTCGCGCTCTACCGCTGCGGGCGGGTCACCGAGGCGGGTGAGGCCTACCAGCGGCTGCGTGGGGCGCTCGCGGCCATCGGCGCCGAGGCCGCGGAGGCGACCGTCGCGCTCGCCCGGGCCATCACCGTGCGCGACCCGACGCTCGACGTGCAGCCCGCGTCGCTGCGGGCACCGGCCGGCCGGTTCGTCGGCCGGCGCTGGGAGCTCGACCACCTGGCCGGCGTGCTCGCCCGCAACCGCCTGCTCTGCCTGGTGGGGCCGGGCGGCGCGGGCAAGACCCGCCTGGCGTTGCAGCTGGCGCGCGAGCAGCAGGGTGCGCACCCCGACGGCACCAACATCGTCGACCTCGCGGAGGTGACGACCGGCAGCGACGTCGTCGCCACGGTCGCGGCGGCGCTCGGCGCCCGGCAGCGTCCGGGCGAGGAGCTCGACGTCATCACCTCTGCACTCGCGGGGCGCCGCAGCCTGCTGGTGCTCGACAACTGCGAGCACGTCCTGGCCGACGTGCGCGCCGCCGTGGTGCAGGTGCTGGCGCGTTGCAGTGGCGTGCGGGTGCTCGCCACGAGCAGGGTGCCGCTCGACGTCGAGGGCGAGGCGGTCTGGACCGTGTACGGGCTCGCGCTCCCTGCCGAGGGTGCGCCGGCGGAGGCGCTGGCGAAGGCCGATGCCGTGCGCCTGCTCGCCGACCGGGGCGCGGCGGTGCGTCCCGGGTTCGCCGTCGACGCCGGCACGCTCCCTTCGATCGTCGCGGTCTGCCGCCGGCTCGACGGTCTGCCGCTCGCGATCGTGATGGCCGCACCGCAGCTGCGGGCGATGACCATCCACGAGATCGAGCAGCGACTCGTGCACCGCCTCGACCTCGCCGCACGCGCCGGCGGCAACGGCCGGCACGCGACGATGCGGGCCGCCGTCGACTGGAGCCACGCCCTGCTCGATCCAGCGGATCAACGCCTGCTGAGGCGCCTGTCGGTGTTCGCCGGCGGGGCACAGTTGCCGGCCGTCGAGACGGTGGTGGCGGACGGGACGCTCGAGGTCGCGACGATCGGCGAGGGCCTGCGCCGTCTCGTCGACCAGTCGCTGCTCGTGGTCACCGGGACGCCGGACGGCACCCGCTTCGGGATGCTCGAGACGATCGAGGAATTCGCCGCCGAACGGCTCGCGGACGCTCCCGAGGCCGGCGACATCCGCAGCCGTCACGCCGACTGGGTGGCGGCCTCGGTGGCGACACCGCTCGGCGGCGCCGCGCACCGCGCGCAGCTGGCCTGGTTGCGTTCCGAGTACGACAACGTCCGCGCGGCGCTCGACTGGTGCGTCACGGCCGGCCCGGTCCTCGGGCTGCGCATCGCCGTGTCCGTCGCTGACTTCTGGGCGCTGGCCGGCCGTGGGGCCGAGGGGCGCCGTCGGCTCGCACAGCTGCTCGACGCGGCACCGCCGGAGGCGCCGGAGCGTGCCGACGCGCTGCTCTCTGCGGCCGTCCTCGCCCGCAGTGAGCTCGATCTGCCGGCATCGTGGCGCCTGGCCACGCAGGCCGTCGACGGCTACCGCGACCACGGCGACACCGTCGGCGTCGCCCGGGGTCTCACCGAACTGGGCGCCACGGCGGCAGCATCCGGCGACCTCGATGCCTCGCTGCGCTCGGCGACCGATGCGCTGCGCACGGCCGTGTCGACCGGCGACGACGCGGCGATCGCTGCGGCGGAGATGGCGTTCGGGGTGACGCTGCGCTGCCTCGGCCGGATCGACGACGCGGACGAGTCGTTCGTGTCCGCCGTCGGGCGCTTCGAGCGGCGGGGCGACCGTCGGGGCGTCGCGGCCGCGTCCTACAACCTCGGTGTCACTGCCCGCCGCCGGGGTGATCTCGCCCAGGCGCGCGCGATGTCGTTGCGCAGCCTCCGGCTCTACCGCGAACTGGAACTGCCGGCCGGCCAGGCCGACGTCCTCGAGGCCCTCGCCTACCTCGCCGTCGCGGCCCGGCGACCCGCCGAGGCGGTGCGCCTGCTCGCCGTCGCCGAGCGGGTCCGGCGCGATCTCGGCGCCCAGGCGTTCACGCCCGACGAGGTCGCCGACCGGCGGGCCGCGGCGGCGGTCAGCACCGCCTCGCTGCCGCCCGTCGAGGTGCTCGCGATCGAGACTTGTGCGCTGGCCGAGGCCCTCGACGACGTGGTCGCCGAGCTGCTGGTGTGAGCGGACGGCGCCGTCACCCGGCGGGGCGCAACGGTGCGCGGCGGCGGCGCAGGGCGGCGCCGGCGCCGAGCAGCGCGGCCAGGCCGAGCAGGCCGCCCGCGACCGCGAAGGACGTGACGCCGGTCGTGCTGTCGGTCGTGGCCGACGGCGCCGGGAGCGTGACCCGGTCTGCGCCAACGGGCGAGGCGGGTACGAGCGCTGCCGGTTGGGCGACGACGGCACGCACCGGGTCGACGATCCCGTAGCCGTAGGACGTGGTGGGCACCGAGTCCGGCGGCGGCGCGGCGGTGGCCTCCAGCCGCCGCACGATCTGCGCGGCGGTGAGCTCCGGGTGGGCCGACCATGCCAAGGCCACCGCGCCGGTGACGAACGGCGTGGCGAAACTCGTGCCCTGCAGGTTCAGCGAGTACCCCGAGCCGGGTGCGGGTGCCTCGATCCCGACACCCGGCGCGGCGATGTCGACGTACCGGCCGTGCTCGGAGAACGACGCGGTCTGGTCGGTCTGGTCGACCGCGGCCACGGCGAGCACGTTGTCGAACTCCTGCGAGTAGCCGGCGGGGTAGGGCACGGCGTTGTTGCCCTGCGCGTCGTTGCCCGCGGCCGCGACGATGACCACGCCCTGCTGCTGCGCGTCGCTCACGGCCTGCCGCAGGGCCGGTGCGTCATCGGCCGCGATCGAGACGTTGATGACCCGGACGGCGCGGATCTCGAGCGCGGCCTCGATGGCGGCCGCGAGCCGGGCCGTGCCGTTCGGGTCGCGCTGGTCACTGTTGGTCTGCTTGATCGGCACGACGGTGACGCCCGGCGCCACCCCGGTGAACGCGGTGCCCGGCACCTTCGGCGCCGCGATGATCCCCGTGACGGCGGTGCCGTGCCCGACGCAGTCGCGCACGGTCGCCTCGGACGGCACCTCGCTGATGCCCGCCCGGTAGCGGATCGCCTCCATCTGCGGGTTGCCCGTGTCGACGCCGCTGTCGATCACGGCCACCGTGATGCCCTCGCCGGTGGTCACCGGCCAGACGTCCTGGAAGCCGAGCCGGGTCTGCGCGAAGGGCACCGCGGTGCTCTCGGGCACGCCGGCGGCCGGTGCGCAATCGGCAGCGGCGGCCGGCGCCGACGGCCCGACCGCGACGGCGGCGACCAGCAGGGCGCAGGCGAGCCCCGCGCCCCGCCGCCTCATGGTGTGGCCTCGTAGCGGAAGCCCGCCTCGTCGGCGAGGCTCACGGTCGTCCCCGGCTCGATCGGAGTCGGCGTGCCGGCGGGCAGGCGGCGGGGTTGCTGCCACGGCGCGGTGACGAGCGTGCCGTTGATCGAGCCGAGGTCGGTGACGAGCACCTGCCAGCCGTCGACCGACACCGCCACGTGGGTGCGCGAGACGTCGCGCCGGGGGGTGTCGACCGGGACGAGGTGGCGGCCGCTGCCCGGGGTGGGGTCGACCGGGTCGCGGCCGACGAGCACGCTGCGGTCGAGCGGGACGACGGCGCCGGTCGAAAAGCGCAGCACGCCGAGCGTCGGCTGCGGCACGGTCACCGGGAGCTGCGGTGGCACGGGGCGCCCGCAGACACGACAGAGCGGGTTGGTCAGCGGGTTGAGGTGGTCGAGCTCGCAGCGCACCGCCTGCACGTCCGCCCCGCGCGCCGCCTCCTGCGGCAGGGTCTCGATGACCGGCGCCGGCATGGTGCTGAACAAGCTCGCCGCGTCGGCGAAGTACTGCGTGCTGTCGGCCCGCACCGGGGCTGCCGGACGCGGTGCGGCCGGTGGCGGGGGTGCGGCCTGCGGGATCGGCCGCGCAGGTGCGGGCGCTGTCGCCTGCGGCGCTGTCGCCTGCGGCGCTGCCGTGGGCGGCGCGGGCGGGTGCGGGGCCGGGGGCGGCCACGGGCCGGCCGTGGGCAACCCGGCCGGCGACGCGTCCGGCACCGACGGCGCCTGCACCGTCAGACCGGCACTGCGGCAGGCCACCGTGTCGGCATCGGGGGCCAGTTCGCCGATCACCGGATGCGGTTCGGGCAGCGCGAGGTCGAGGTGGTTCGGCCGCGCCGGCAGCACCTGCGTGCGCACGTCGTCGCGCCCGGCGCTGCGCACGGACGCGCGGGTCGCGCCGACCTGCACCTGCACGGTGGCCCCGCCGCGCACCAGCACGCGTCCGCCCACCTCGTCGAGCCGGACGATCGCCCAGTGCGGGGCAGCCGACGCCGTGAGCACCGCCCGGATGTCGACCGCCTCGGCACGGTCGCGAAGCAGTTGCCGGCACTGCGCCACCACCGGGTCGCCCGGCGGCAGGTCGAGCAGCGCCCACGCGTCACGACCTGCGACGAGCACGCCGCGCGGTGGTGCCGCGCCGGTTGCGTCCATCGCCCGAGGCTCCCGTCCACCCGCGTCGTCGACCGCGGTTCCGTGAGCGCATCCTGCCACTCCGGCGGGGTCTGCGGGGGGGCCTCCGCGATCAGCGGACGAGCGGCGCGCGACATCGAAGTAGCTCGCTGGTCGATATCCGACCACGGAGCTACTTCGATCTTGGGCGTAGCGAGCGGGCCCGTCGGCACCGTGATCCGGCTCGGTCAAGAAAAGGATCTTGATGTCGACGCCGGGACCCGTCCCGCCTGCGGCATCTCGGTCGGGTCTCGCGAGGGAAGGCGTCAGCGACCCTGGAAGTTCGGCGTGCGCTTCTCGGCGAAGGCGCGCGGGCCCTCCTTCGCGTCCTCGCTCTGGAAGACCTGCATGCCGAGCTTGGCGTCGATGCGGAACGCGTCGTTCTCGGGCATCGCCTCGGTGTCGCGGATGGTGCGCAGCACGGCCTGCACGGCCAGCGGCCCGTTCGCGGCGATCATGCCGGCGAGTTCGAGGGCCTTGTCGAGCGCGGTGCCGTCGGGCACCACGTGGCCGATCAGGCCGATGCGGTAGGCCTCGTCCGCCTTGATGTGCCGGCCGGTCAGCAGCAGGTCGGCGGCGATCGTGTACGGGATCTGACGCACGAGACGCACCGCCGAGCCGCCGAGCGGGAAGAGCCCCCACCTCGGCTCGGAGACGCCGAAGCGGGCCGACTCGCCGGCGACGCGGATGTCGGTGGCCTGCAGGATCTCGGTGCCGCCGGCGATCGCCGGACCCTCGACCGCCGCGATGAGCGGCTTGGTGAGTCGGCGTCCCTTCAGCAGCGGCTCGATGAACGACGGGTCGAACGAGCCCGCGTTGTCGCCCGGGTGCGAGCTGTTCATGGCCTTGAGGTCCATGCCCGCGCAGAACGCCCCGCCCGCGCCGGTGAGGACGGCGCACCTGATCGACGGGTCGCTGTCGACCCGGTTCCACGCCGCGGTGAGCCCGTCGAGCATCGGCCGGGAGAGGGCGTTGCGCGCCTCCGGGCGGTTCATCGTCACGATGAGCACGCCACCGCGTTGTTCGGTGAGCAGGTGCTGGTCGTCGGGCGTCGGCGCGGTCATCGGTCGCTCCTGTCACGAGCTGCGTCTTGCGGCGAACGATAACACGTTCTAGTTTTGCCGCGAGACCGGAACCGGCTCGCCCGACGCGGGAGGAACACGTGGCCTACAACATCGCGGACCTGTTCGAGCACGCGGTCGACTGGTTCCCCGAACGCCTCGCCGTCACGTGCGGCGACGACGAGCTGACCTACGCCGGGCTCGAGGACCAGGCCAACCGGCTCGCCCACCACCTGGCCGCGCACGGGGTCGGCGCCGGCAGCCACGTCGGCATGTGCACCCGCAACCGGCTGCAGTCGATCGTCACGATGCTGGCGGTCTACAAGCTGCGGGCGGCGCTCATCAACGTGAACTACCGCTACACGGCCAACGAGATCCGGTATGTGCTCGACAACGCCGACGTCGTCGCGCTCGTGCACGAGCGGATGTTCAGCGACCGCGTCGCCGAGGCGCTGCCGGGCGCCCCGAGCGTCACGCACACGGTCGTGATCGAGGACGAGAGCGACCTGCCGTTCCAGGGCGTCGCCTACACCGAGGCGCTCGCGTCGAGCCGCGGCGACCGCGACTTCGAGCAGCGCAGCGGCGACGACCTCTACATCCTCTACACCGGTGGGACGACCGGGCAGCCGAAGGGCGTGCTCTGGCGGCACGAGGACGTGTGGCGCACGCTCGGCGGCGGCATCGACTTCCTGACCGGGACGCCGCTCGAGAGCGAGTGGGCGCAGGCCGAGGCGGGCAAGGCGAGCGGCGGGCTGCGGCGGCTCTGTCTCGCGCCGCTCATCCACGGCAACGCCCAGTGGGCCGGGCTGATGGCGCTCTTCGGCGGCGACACCGTCAACCTGCTGACGCAGTTCGACCCGGCGGAGGTGTGGCGCACGGTCGAACGGCGGCAGTCGAACCTCATCGTGCTGATCGGCGACGCGATGGCCCGCCCGATGATCGAGGCGTACCGCGCCGGCAGCTACGACACGTCCAGCCTGTTCGCGATCTCGAGCAGCGCCGCGCTCTTCTCGCAGGCGGTGAAGAACGAGTACCTCGAGGCGCTGCCGAACGTGATCATCACCGACGCGATCGGCTCGAGCGAGACCGGTTTCATGGGCATCGGCATGGTGACCAAGGACAGCGAGCAGGGCGTCGGCGGCCCACGCGTCTCGGCGGGCAAGGACACCATCGTCATCGACCTCGACAACCGACCGATCCCCGCGGGGTCGGACGAGATCGGCCGGCTCGCGCGCGGTGGCTACATCCCGCTGGGGTACTACAAGGACCCGGAGAAGACCGCGCGGCTGTTCGTCGAGGTCGACGGCAAGCGCTACACGGTGCCCGGCGACTTCGCCCGGCACGAGGCCGACGGCACGATCACGCTGCTGGGCCGCGGCAACACCTGCGTCAACACCGGCGGCGAGAAGGTCTTCCCCGAGGAGGTCGAGGCGGCGCTCATGTCGCACCCGGACGTCTTCGACGTCCTGGTGATCGGCGTCCCGGACGAGCGGCTGGGCCAGCGGGTCGCGGCGGTCGTCGAACCGCGGCCGGGCACGCACCCGACGTTCGAGGAGCTGACCAAGCACGTGCGCGCCGAGCTCGCCGGGTACAAGGTGCCGAGGGCGATCTGGCTGGTCGACAAGGTGCAGCGGCTGGCGACGGGCAAGGCCGACTACCGCTGGGCCGGCGAGTACGCCAAGCAGCACCTCGGCGCCGAGCTGGCGGGGGCCGTCTGATGCACACCCCGATCTGCGACGAGCTCGGCATCACCTACCCGATCATCGGCTTCACGCCGTCCGAGCACGTGGCCGCCGCGATCAGCCGCGCCGGCGGGCTCGGGGTGCTCGGCTGCGTGCGGTTCAACGAGGCCGACGAGCTCGACGCCGTGCTCGACTGGATGGACGCGAACACTCTCGGGTTGCCCTACGGCGTCGACATCGTGATGCCGGCGAAGGTACCGACCGAGGGCACCGTCACCGACCTCGGGCAGTACATCCCCGAGGGGCACCGCCGGTTCGTGAACGACACGCTGCACAAGCTCGGGGTGCCCCCGCTGCCCGCCGACGACGACCCGGACGCCGGGGGAGTGCTCGGCTGGCTGCACTCGGTGGCCCGTTCGCACGTCGACGTCGCGCTGCAGCACCGGCCGCGCCTCATCGCGAACGCCCTCGGCTCGCCGCCGAAGGACGTGATCGACGAGGCGCACGCCGCGGGCGTGCCGGTCGCAGCGCTGGCCGGGAAGGCCAAGCATGCGCGCTCGCACATCGACAACGGCGTGGACATCGTCATCGCCCAGGGCACCGAGGCCGGCGGTCACACCGGCGAGATCGCGACGATGGTGCTCGTGCCCGAGATCGTGGACGCCGTCGGGGCCGACGGGCACGTGCTCGCCGCCGGCGGCATCGGTTCCGGGCGGCAGATCGCTGCCTCCCTCGCGCTCGGCGCCGACGGGGTCTGGATGGGGTCGTACTGGCTGACCACGCAGGAGTACGTGCTCGGCAACAGCCACGCGATGCAGCAGGCGCTCGTCGGTGCCGGCAGCGACCAGACCGTGCGCTCGCGCATCTACAGCGGCAAGCCTGCACGCCTGTTGAGGACGCGCTGGACGGACGCGTGGGCCGAGGAGGGTGCGCCGTCGCCGCTGCCGATGCCCCTGCAGAATCTGCTCGTGGCCGAGGCGCACAAGCGCATCGCCGTCGCCGACGACCCGTCGGTGGTGGCCATGCCGGTGGGCCAGATCGTCGGACGCATGAACGCGGTGCGTCCGGTCGCCGATCTCATCGACGAACTGGTCGCCGACTTCGACCAGGCGATGACGCGGCTGGACAAGGTCCGCGGCGGCTGAGGGCGTGCACCGCAGTGTGCTGATCACCGGCGCCGCCGGCGGGCTCGGGGCGGCGACGGCCGAGCGGTTCGTCGCCGGCGGGTGGCAGGTGTTCGCCGCCGACCTCAAGGCCCCTGCCGATCGTCCCGGGCTGGTCGGTCTCGAACTGGACGTGACCAGCGGGGCTTCCTGCGCGGCGGCGGCCGACCGGATCGCGTCGCACACCGAGGGGCTCGGCGCCGTCGTCAACTTCGCCGGCGTGCTCGAGGTGGGGCCGCTCGTCGAGGTCGATGAGGCGGCGCTACAACGGGTGTTGGACGTCAACGTGCTCGGCACCTACCGGGTCAACAAGGCGATGTTCCCACTCGTGCGCTCGGGCGGCGGCCGGGTCGTCACCGTGAGCTCCGAGACCGGCTGGCAGCACGCGCTGATGCTGAACGGCCCCTACGCCATGAGCAAGCATGCGATCGAGGCGTACTCCGATGCGCTGCGCCGCGAGCTGATGTTCGTCGACATCCCGGTGATCACCCTGCAGCCGGGTCCGTTCCGCACCGCGATGACCGGCAGCATCGCCGAGAAGTTCGCTGCCGCCCGCCGGCCCGGCTCGCCCTTCCAGCGGCTGGTGGCGAAGGTCGGTCGCGCCGCAGCGCGCGAGGAACGTTCGGCGCACGACCCCGCGCTGCTCGCCGACGTGGTGTGGCAGGCCGTCACCTCGCCGCGGCCTCGAGCCCGGTACTCGGTGCGTCCGGCACCATCACGGGTGCTGCTCCACTACCTGCCGACACCGCTCACCGACCGACTGCCGAAGGTGGCCCTGCGTTGAACCCCGAGCCGATGACCCCCGACCCGTTCGCGCCGGCGCGGCTCGGCCCGATCACGCTGCGTAACCGCACCATCAAGGCCGCGACCTTCGAGGGGCGTGCGCCGAAGGGGCTCGTCTCCGACGAGCTGATCGACTTCCACCGCACCATGGCGGTCGGCGGCGTCGGCATGACGACGGTCGCCTACCTCGCGGTCGCGCCCGAGGGACGCACCGAGCGGCGCCAGATCCACTGGCGCGACGAGGCGATGCCGGGGCTGCGCCGGCTCACCGACGCGGTGCACGCCGAGGGCGCTGCGATCTCGGCGCAGATCGGTCACGCCGGGCCGGTGGCCGACGGGCGCAGCAACCGCCTGCCCGTGCTGTCGCCCAGCCGCATGATCTCGCCGCTCGCGATGATGCCGACCAAGGCGGCGACCATCGCCGACCTGCAGCGCATCACCGCCGCGCATGCCGACGCGGCCCGGCGGGCGATCGAGGCGGGCTTCGACGCCGTCGAGGTGCACCTGGGTCACAACTACCTCGCCAGCGCCTTCCTGTCGCCGCGCCTCAACAGGCGTCGAGACGGCTACGGAGGGTCGCTCGAGAACCGGGCGCGCTTCCCGCGCGAGATCATGCGGGCCGTGCGCGACGCGGTCGGCGACCGCATCGCCGTGCTGGCCAAGCTGAACATGGACGACGGCGTCAAGCGCGGCTTCGGGCTCGCCGAGGCGGTGCAGGTCGCGCGTTGGCTCGAGGCCGACGGATCGCTCGACGCCCTCGAGATGACGGCCGGCTCGTCGCTGCTCAACCCGATGTACCTGTTCAAGGGGCCCGCGCCGCTCAAGGAGTTCGCCGCCCAGATGCGCGAACCGGTGCGTACCGGCATCCGCATCTTCGGCCGCACCCGGCTGCACAGCTACCCGTACACCGACGCCTACCTGCTCGAGGACGCCAAGCGGGTGCGCGCGGCGGTGTCGCTGCCGATGATCCTGCTCGGCGGTGTCACCAACCGGGCCGTGATCGACAAGGCGCTGGCCGAGGGGTTCGAGTTCGTCGCGATGGGCCGCGCCCTGCTCGCCGAGCCGGATCTCGTCCGCCGCATGCAGGCCGACGCCGCCGTCGCTTCCAAGTGCATCCACTGCAACCGCTGCATGCCCACCATCTACGTCGGCAGCCACTGCAAGCAGTTCGGCACCTTCGCCCCGGCCCGCGCCGCCGCCTCGCGCTGACGTCGCGCCTGCCGCGCCGCGTCCTCGTCTCGTGACGGATCCCGGATCTCGTGACGGATCCCGGATCTCGTGACGGATCCCGAATCTCGGTGCGGCGGTTTGCGCCCGCACGACGTCCGGGATCCGTCACCCGCCGCGGCCACCCTACCGTGATGCTGCGGGTCGAGGGC
>NZ_JBQCEE010000139.1:0-29986 GCF_051960575.1 Jatrophihabitans sp. | reverse complement strand
CCGACGGCGGTCTTGCCGGTGCCGGGCGCGCCCTGCACGCAGACCGTCGTGGCGGCACCGGCCCGCACGATCTCGTCCTGCTCCGGCTGGATGGTCGCGACGATGTCGCGCATCGGCCCGACGCGCGGCCGCTCGATCTCCTCGCGCAGCAGCTCCGACTCGAGACCCAGCACCTCGCCACGGTCGAGGTGCTCGTCCTCGTACGACGTCAGCACCCCGTGCGCGAAGCCGAAGCGCCGGCGCAGCTGCACGCCCATCCGCTCGCTGGTCGACGCGCGGTAGAACGCCCGCGCGATCGGCGCCCGCCAGTCGATCACCACCGGGTCGCCGGCCTCGTCGCGCACGTGCCGGCGGCCGATGTGGAAGACCTCGGCGGCGTGCTCGGCCGTCGCCTCGCGGTCGGTGCGACCGAAGAACGGCGGCGCGGTGGGGTCGGCGGTGAGCGCCTGCAACCGCTCGGCCCGGATGCGTCCGAGGGCCTGCGACGCCAGCTCGTCGACGCCGTAGTCGGCGATGCGGTCGGCCTGTCCGCGCATGGCGTCGAGACACCGGCGGGCGAGGTCGAGATGGTCGCGTTCCTGATCGAGTACCGCGTCGGCCGTCACGATCAGACGACGTTACGCGCCCTCGTCCAGTCGATTTCGGTCAGCGACCTTCGTCGGTAGGCGTGGCCGGACGCGGGGTGGGAAGGTGACGGGGTGAGCCGCCCCCGCCCGAACAAACGCCGCGCGAGCTACCAGACCGCTGAGCACTCACGCATCCTCACCGCGCCCGACCCGTCCGGTCGCTGGCGGGCGTGGGGCCCCTACCTGTCCGGACGCCAGTGGGGCACCGTCCGCGAGGACTACTCGGCCAACGGCGACGCCTGGTCGTACTTCCCGTTCGACCACGCCCACCAGCGCGCCTACCGGTGGGGCGAGGACGGCCTCGGCGGCATCTGCGACCGCTACGGCTTCCTCAACGTGTCGGTGGCCCTGTGGAACGGCAAGGACCCGATGCTCAAGGAGCGGCTCTTCGGCGTCGCCAATGGCGAGGGCAACCACGGCGAGGACGTCAAGGAGTACTTCTGGGCCCTCGACGGCACGCCCACCCACTCGTGGATGCAGTGGCTCTACCGCTATCCGCAGGGCGAGTACCCCTACCAGCGGCTGCGCGACGAGAACCGGCGGCGCTCGCGTGACGACAGCGAGTTCGAGCTCGCCGACACCGGCATCCTCGCCGAGAACCGGTTCTTCGACGTCATGGTCACCTACGCCAAGGCCGCGCCGTACGACGTGCTGATGACGATCGAGGTGACCAACCACGGTCCGGACGCGGTACCGGTGCACCTGCTGCCGCAGATCTGGTTCCGCAACACCTGGGCGTGGGGACGCGACGCCCGCAAGCCCAGCCTGCAGGCGATCAACACGGGCGACGGCATGCGGGCGGTGTCGTGCCGGCACGACTACCTCGGGCACTACACGCTGGCCGCCGAGGGCGATCCCGAGGTGCTGGTGTGCGACAACGACACCAACCGGGTCGCCGTCTTCGGCGCGGCGGCCAACGACGTGCCGTACCCGAAGGACGCGATCAACCGGCGCGTGGTGCACGGCGAGGTCGACGCTGTGAACCACGAGGGCATCGGCACCAAGGCGGCCTTCTGGTACTCGTTCGACTCGGTCGCGCCGGGCGAGACCAAACGGGTGCGGCTGCGGCTCTCGGACGGCGACCCGTCGGAGCGCACCTTCGGCATCGGCTTCGACGCGATGCTGGTCGTGCGCCAGGAGGAGGCGGACGAGTTCTACGCCGAGGTGATCCCGCCCGAGCTCACCGATGAGGACCGCGCCATCGCGAGGAAGGCCTTCGCCGGACTGCTGTGGGGCAAGCAGCTCTACCGCTTCTCGGTGGCCGACTGGCTCGACGGCGATCCCGCCCAGCCGTCGCCGCCGACCTCGCGGGAGTCGATCCGCAACGGCGCGTGGCGGCACCTGGAGCTCGCCGACATCGTGTGCATGCCGGACGAGTGGGAGTACCCGTGGTTCGCGGCGTGGGACCTCGCCTTCCACGCCGTCACGCTCGCGTGGGTCGACCCGGCGGCGGCGAAGGAGCAGTTGCTGCTGCTGTGCCGCGAGTGGGCGATGCACCCCGACGGCCAGCTACCCACCTACGAATGGGCCTTCGGCGACGTGAACCCGCCGGTGCATGCGTGGGCGGCGTGGCAGGTGTACCTCGTCGACGGGCGGCGCGACAAGCAGTTCCTCGCGCGCATCTTCATGAAGCTGCTGTTCTCGTTCGGCTGGTGGGTGAACCGCAAGGACGCGACCGGCTCGAACGTCTTCGAGGGCGGCTTCCTCGGCATGGACAACATCGGCCTGTTCGACCGCTCGTCGATGCCCGGCTTCGGCGCCCGGCTCGAGCAGTCGGACGCGACCAGCTGGATGGCGCACTTCTCGCTCGGCATGCTGACGCTCGCGGTCGAACTGGCGGCCGAGGTGCCGGCGGTCGACCAGCTCGCGATCACCTTCCTCGAACGCTTCCTGTCGATCACGCGGGCGGTCAGCTCGTTCGGGTCGTCGGCGCGTGAGCTCTGGAACGAACAGGACGGCTTCTGCTACGACGTGCTCGTCTACCCCGACGGCGGTGCGCTGCCGATGCGCGTGCGGTCGATGGTCGGGCTGCTGCCGCTGCTCGCGGTGACGCACGCGCCGGCGGGCATGGAGCGTGGGCTGCCCGAGTTTCGCGAGCGCATCGACTGGCTCTACGAGCGGCGTCCCGAGCTCGTGTCGATGATCGACGTCAACCCGACCACGGGTGACCGGCTGCTCGCGCTGCTCGACGTCAAGAGGGTGCAACGGGTGTTGCAGCGCATGTTCAACGAGGCCGAGTTCCTCTCGCCACACGGCATTCGCTCACTCTCGCGCGAATACATGACGCCGTACACGACCTCGTTCAACGAGCAGGAGTTCAGCATCGGCTACGAGCCGGGCGAGTCGCGCAGCGGCATGTTCGGCGGCAACTCGAACTGGCGCGGCCCGATCTGGTTCCCCGTGAACGTCATGCTCGCCGACGCGCTGCGCGCCTACGGCGACCACCTCGGCGAGAACTTCACCATCGAGTTCCCGACCGGTTCGGGGGATCACCTCACGCTGCGCGAGGCCGCCGACGAGATGGACGACCGGCTCGTCGACCTGTTCCGTGTCGACAAGTACACCAGGCGGCGACCGGCGGACGGTGCCCGCATCGAGGCGTCCGACGACCCGTTGTGGCGTGGCCACACGACGTTCTACGAGTACTTCAACGGCGACACCGGCGAGGGCCTCGGCGCCACGCACCAGACCGGCTGGACGGCCCTCGTCGCCCACGTCCTCTGCCGTCGCCACCGCGGCCACCGCTACTGACGGGAAGCCGCTTGTCCCCCGGCCCAGTCATGTACGACGCGTCCGGATGCCTGGGACGGCGGACAAGGCGGCTTGTGCGAGGGTGATCGGCATGGCTGACACGATCCGGCAGGTCTCGTCCCGCGAGGTGTACCGCAGTCGCTGGATGCGGGTACGCGAGGACGAGGTCGAGTTCCCCGACGGCTCACCCGGGCTCTTCGCCGTCGTCGAGAAGCCGGACTTCGTCGTCGTGATCCCGTTCGTCGACGGCGGCTTCTGGCTCGTCGAGCAGTACCGGTACACCATCGGCAGCCGACAGTGGGAGTTCCCGCAGGGCGCCTGGCCGCAGGGTCACTCCGGGACGATCGAGGAGCTCGCCGCCGCCGAGCTGGCCGAGGAGACCGGCTTCAGCGCCGGATCGTTCGAACACCTCGGGCAGCTCTTCTCGTGCTACGGCTTCTGCGGCCAGCACTACGACGTCTTCCTCGCCACCGAGCTCACGCCGGGCGAGCCGAAGCGCGAGGTCACCGAGCAGGACATGGTGCACCGCTGGTTCCCCGAGTCCGAGGTGCGCGCCATGATCGCCCGCGGCGAACTGAAGGACGCCCACACGGTGGCCTGCCTCTTCCTGCTCGACCAGCACCGCTCGTCCTGACAAGCGCGGTTCAGTCGGCCAGTTCGAAGTCGGCGAAGTCGAAGCCCGGGCTGACGACGCAGGCGACGAGCGCCGGCTCGTCGGTCGCGGGCTCGGCGGTCTGCCACTCGTCCGCACGCACGAGGTACTGCCCGCCGATCGTCAGCTCGACCGAGAACCCCGCCACCGGCGTCGACTCGAACCCGCCGACCGTGAGCAACAGCGGCCCGCCGCCCTGCCACAGCCAGAGTTCCGGCGACCGCACCCGGTGCCACGCCGACCTCTGTCCGGGCTCGAGCAGGAACGCGACGCACGTGGCCAGGGGGCGCTGACCGCCCGCGGTGTCGAGGTACTGCCCGTGCCGCCACGTCTCGCGGTACCACCCACCCTCGGGATGCGGCTGCATGTCCATCGCGCGCGGATCGAGCGGCATGCCCGAGACCCTAATGCCGCTTGTCCCCCGCCCCAGTCACCCACGAGCACGAGAAATGACTGGGGCAGGGGACAAGACGGTCTCCCTGTGGACGACGGACGTGTTGCACGGCGCGGATCGGCCACGATGACCGGCCATGAGCGAAGCAGTGGCCCGCTGGCCGATGCGACCGACGATCAACCTCGCGGCCGAGTGGCAACGGTGGTGGGACGCGGCCGCCGAGGAGATCCGCGACCGCCCGGGCGGTGATGCGGCGGTGCGGCAGGGTTTCGTCCTGACGACCCGCCAACTCCGGCGCGCACTGGGTTGGACGGACAACGATCTTCGTCGCGAACGGCGCCGCGGTACGTGGTGGTCGCCGGCACGAGGCACCGCGTCGCCGCTCGTCATCGAGGGCGACGACTGGCTGTCACGCCGCCGTCGACACGTGCTGAGTGCCGTGGCGGTCGCGCTCACGCACCCGGAGCGCCGGATCGGGACACGCAGCGCCGCGATCGTCCACGGCCTGCCGACGCTGGGCATCCCCGACGATCCGGAGCTCACTGCACCCGACGACCCGACCTTCGGCCGCCACGGCGCTGCGCGGTCGTTCCGGGCCGCGTTCACCGCAGAGGACGAGACGACCTGGTTCGGCGTGCCGCTGCTGACGCCCGCCCGCACGGTGGTCGATCTGGCTCGTCACGACCGGTTCGACGGCATCATGGCCGCCGACGCGGCACTGCGCGACGGACTGACGACCCGCCTCGGTCTGATGGCTCCGCTGCGGGCGGGCGCCGGCTGGCCGGGTATCCGGCAGGCCCGTGGCATCGTCGGCGTGGCGTCCCCGAAGGCCGAGTCGCCGCTCGAGTCGGTGACCCGGCTCAGGATGATCGACGACCGCTTCCCGCAGATCGCCGAGCAGCACCCGTTCTGCGACCCGCTGACCGGACTGGTCGAGTACGTCGACTTCCTCGTTGCGGGCCGACTGGTCGTCGAGACCGACGGCGGGGACAAGTACGTTGGCGACGCCCTCCTGCGAGAGAAGCAGCGCGAGAACCGGCTGCGGCGTCACCCCGTCGCGATCGAGCGCGTGATGGCCGACGACGTCTACCGCGGGTGGCACCTCACCTCGCAGCGTCTACGCGCCCACCTGCGTCCGTGGTGAGAACGACGTGGTGAGAAACGACTTGTCCCCCGCCGCAGTCAGATCCGGGCCTCGGAAATGACTGGGACGGGGGACAAGCGGGAGCTGGGGTCAGCCGACTCAGCTGTCGAGGCGCTGCTTGAGGGCCTCGAGCTCGTCGCGGAGCAGGGTCGGCACCGTGGCGCCGATCTTGTCGAACCACTCCTCGATGAGGGGGATCTCGGCCTTCCACTCGTCGACGTTCACGGTGGTGGCGTCGAGCAGGGCCTGCTCGGTCATGTCGAGACCCGAGACGTAGAGCGACTCGGGCGTCGGCACGCGGCCGATCGGGGTGTCGACGGCGGCCGCCTTGCCCTCGATCCGCTCGAGCGCCCACTTGATGACGCGGATGTTCTCGCCGAAGCCCGGCCAGGTGAAGTTGCCCGCGGCGTCGCGGCGGAACCAGTTGACGTAGAAGATCTTCGGCAGCTTGACCTGGTCGGCACCCTTGCCGACCTCGATCCAGTGGTTGAAGTAGTCGCCGGCGTTGTAGCCGATGAACGGCAGCATCGCCATCGGGTCGCGGCGCACGACGCCGACCTGGCCGGTGGCCGCGGCCGTCGTCTCGCTCGACAGCGTCGCGCCCATGAAGACGCCGTGCTGCCAGTCGCGGGCCTCGGTGACCAGCGGGACGGTGTCACGCCGGCGGCCGCCGAAGAAGATCGCGTCGAGCGGCACACCCTTGGGGTCGTCCCACTCGGGCGCGCGGGTCTCGCACTGGCTGATCGGCGTGCAGTACCGGCTGTTCGGGTGCGACGACAGCTCGCCGTTGCCCGGCGTCCAGTCCTGCTTCTTCCACGAGGTCAGGTGCGCCGGCGGCTCACCCATGCCCTCCCACCAGATGTCGCCGTCATCGGTCATCGCGACGTTGGTGAAGATCGACGAGCCCTTCGCGATGGTGCGCATCGCGTTTGGGTTGGTGTGGTAGTCGGTGCCGGGCGCGACGCCGAAGAAGCCGTTCTCGGGGTTGACGGCGTAGAAGCGGCCGTCGTCGCCGATGCGGATCCAGGCGATGTCGTCGCCGATCGTCTCGACCTTCCAGCCCGGCAGCGTCGGCTCGAGCATGGCGAGGTTGGTCTTGCCGCAGGCCGACGGGAACGCGGCCGCGATGTAGTAGCTCTTCTGCTCGGGCGAGGTGACCTTGGCGATGAGCATGTGCTCGGCCAGCCAGCCCTCGTCGCGCGCCTTCACCGACGCGATGCGCAGCGAGTAGCACTTCTTGCCGAGCAGGGCGTTGCCGCCGTAGCCGGAGCCGTAGCTCCAGATCAGCCGCTCCTCGGGGAAGTGGACGATGTACTTGGTGTCGTTGCACGGCCACGCGACGTCCTGCTGGCCCGGCTCGAGCGGCGCACCGACCGAGTGCAGGCCGGGGACGAAGGTCTGCTCGACGCCGTCCTTGGTGAACAGCTCGAGGGCCTTCGTGCCCAGGCGGGTCATGATGTGCATGGACGCGATCACGTACGGCGAGTCGGTGATCTCGGCGCCGAGCATCGGCTCGTCGGCGTTCAGCGGGCCCATGCAGTAGGGCAGGACGTACATGGTGCGGCCGCGCATGCAGCCGCGGAAGCGCTCCGTGAGGATCGCCTTCATGTCGTCCGGGTCCATCCAGTTGTTGGTGGCGCCGGCGTCCTTCGGGTCACGGCTGCAGATGAACGTGCGGTCCTCGACACGCGCCACGTCGGTGGGGTCGGAGGCGCACCAGAAGGAGTTCGGCTTCTTCTCGTCGTTGAGGCGGACGAAGGTGCCGTTGGCGACGAGCAGATCGGTGATGCGGGTCCACTCCTCCGGGGAGCCGTCGACCCACTCGACGCGGTCCGGCTCGGTCAGTTCCGCGGTCTCGCGGACCCAGGCGAGCAGCTGCGAATGCGTCGTAGGGGCATTGTCCAACCCCGGGATCGTGCTAGTCGTCATGCGGTCGATCTCCTCGCTTCAGTCGACAATGACTGGATCGCCGACTTTGTTGTCGGCCCTCGTCAAGGGATCTCCGAAGCCTAACTCCGGTAACGTTTACGACCGAAACCGTCACGTTGCGGCACTGCTCACACCGTCACGTCGTCTTTATGTGCAGGCAACCTCAGGACGCCTGGCTCACCGTCGACATGTTGAAGTCGGGGATGCGCATCGCGGGCATGGACGTGCGTGAGAAGAAGTCGCTCCATTCGCGCGACAACGTGTGCTCGCTGCGCCCGACCGAGGTCGCCCGGCGCCACAGGTCGACCGGCGTCTCGTTGAAGCGGAAATTGTTCACGGCGCCGCGCACCTGCCCCTGCTCGACGAGGTAGACGCCGTCGCGGGTGAGCCCGGTGACCAGCATCGTCTGCGGGTCGACGACGCGGATGTACCAGAGGCACGTGAGCAGCAGCCCGCGCTCGGTCGCCGCGATCATCTCGTCCAGACCGCTGTCGTCGCCGCCCTCGAGCACGAGGTTGTCGATCGCCAGCGCCGGGGTCGCGCCGACACGCGCCGCGTACCCGCGCGGGCGGATCAGTTCGGTCAGCACACCGTCCTGCATCCACGACACGGCTGGGTTCGGTGCACCGTTGTCGAACACCGACGTCATCGACCCCGAGCCGGTGACCACCTGGAACGGCGAGCACCGCAGCTCGGGGTGGTCGGGGTCGCTGCGCAGCGTCAGCGGCAGGTCGGTCATCCGTTCGCCGAGCCGGGTGCCCGCGCCCTTCGAGTAGACGCTGCGTCCCTCGTCGGCGTCGCGGGCCGCGGCCGACCAGTACGTCTCGATCATGAGGTCGGCCACCGCCGTCGGCGGCAGGATCGTCTCGTAGCGGCCGGCCGGCAGGTCGATGCGGGTCTGCGCCCACCCGAGCCGCGTCTCGAGGTCGGCCGCGACCCTGGCGATGTCGACGACGGAGTAGTCGGGGTAGTGCTGGCCGAACCAGGCCGACCCGCTCATGTCGCCGGACTTCGCGTTGAGCTCGAGCCGCCCGTCGGGCTGGTCGAAGCGGCGTCGCAGCCCGGTCGAGGACGCGAGGTAGCTGCTCGTCAGCTGGTGCTCGGCGAACCCGAACAGCAGCCGGTCGGCCGCGCGCCACGAGGCGAACTGCTCGCCCAGCTCGGCGGCGAAGCGCTCGAACACCTCGACGCCGGTGCGGCCCGGCTCGCCGGCCCAGTCGTCGTCGTGCGGGTAGTCCTCGACCAGCGGGGCGGAGTCCTCGGCCGGGTCGGCCGCCCGCGCCGCGGCGTCGGCGGCGCGCACCAGCTCGACCAGCTCGTCCTCGGTGGTGACCGAGCGGGTGACCACGCCGGGGCAGCGGTCGCCGCCGCGCTCGACGATCGAGACGACGCTGACCGTCTGCGACTGCATCTGCCCGTTCGTGGTGAGGCTGTTCGCCGCGAACCGCAGGTTCGTCTCGCTGTGCACCGTGCCGATCGCGACGCAGCCGTCGGCCGTCGACGTCGCGAGGGCCCGCTCGAGCAGCGACTGGATCTCGGTCATCGTCCGGCCTCGCTGCGGGTGTTGAGGATGTTGACGTCGCGGAACAGGGCGGCCGGGCAGCCGTGCGAGACGGCCGCGACCTGGCCGGGCTGACCCTTCCCACAGTTGAAGGCGCCGCCGAGCACGTAGGTCTGCGGGCCGCCGACTGCCTCCATCGAGCCCCAGAAGTCGGTGGTCGTCGCCTGATAGGCGACGTCCCGCAGCTGGCCGACGATCCGGCCGTCCTCGATGCGGTGGAACTGCTGGCCGGTGAACTGGAAGTTGAACCGCTGCATGTCGATCGACCACGACCGGTCACCGACGATGTAGATGCCGCGCTCGACGCGGCTGATCAACTCGTCGACCGACGGGCCGTCGGGTGCCGGCCGCAGCGACACGTTCGCCATGCGCTGCAGCGGGATGTGGCCGGGTGAGTCGGCCAGCGCGCACCCGTTCGAGCGGCCGAAGCCGTTCGCCGCCGCCATCTGCCGGTTGAGCTGGTAGCCGACCAGCACACCGTCGCGCACGATGTCGAACTCGCTGGTGGCGACGCCCTCGTCGTCCCAGCCGATCGTCGCCAGCCCGTGCGGCACGGTGCGGTCACCGGTGACGTTCATGACCGCCGAGCCGTACTGCAGCCGGTCGAGCTGGTCGAGCGTCGCGAAGCTCGTGCCGGCGTAGGCGGCCTCGTAGCCGAGGGCGCGGTCGAGCTCGGTGGCGTGCCCGATCGACTCGTGGATGGTGAGCCACAGGTTGGACGGGTGGATCACCAGGTCGTACCGGCCGGCCTCGACCGACGGCGCCTTCACGTGCTCGCGGAGCAGGCCGGGCAGCTCGGCGATCTCGGCGTCCCAGTCGTACACCGACGCGTCGGTCAGGAACTCCCAGCCGTGCCCGGTCGGCGGGGCGATGGTGCGCATCGAGCTGAACGCGCCGCCGGCGCGGTCGACGTTCACGGCGGTGAAGAAGGCCTGCAGCCGCACGCGCTGCTGCGTCGTCACGGTGCCCGCGGTGTCGGCGTAGTACTTGTTCTCGAGCACGTGGTCGAGATGGGCGTCGACGTGGTCGACGCCGTCGGCGGCCATGAGCCGCTCGGACAGCTCGACCAGCCGCCCCACCCGGTCGGCCTCGGGCACGTCGAACGGATCGGTCTCGTAGGCCGACACCCAGGTGACGTCGGCGTAGCTCGGTTCGGGCGCCAGCACGACCGGCTCGCTCGACAGCGGGCGGCTCACCCGCGCGGTGGCGACGGCGCGTTCGGCCAGCGCGGCCGCGGCCTCGGGCGTGCGGACGACGCCGCTGGCGAACCCCCACGTCCCCTCGTGCACCACGCGGACGGCGAGGCCGAGGTCCTCGCTGTCGGTGCTGCTCTCGAGGTGGCCGTCACGCACCCCGATGCCGGCACCGCGGATGCGCTCGAGCCGGAAGTCGGCGTGCTCGGCGCCCAGGTCGGACGCCCGGCCGAGCGCGGCGGCCGACAGCTCGCGCAGCGGCAGCGCGAGGAACGCGGGATCGACGTCGGGCACGATGCCTCCGGCAGGCTGGGCGGACGGTGTGATGCGACCGTACCCACGACCACCGACAGAATGTCGCGGTGCGCATCTGCTTCGTCTGCTCGGGCAACATCTGCCGCTCACCGACGGCCGAGGTGGTGCTCACGGCACTGGTCGAGGCCGAGGGCCTGGACGTCGAAATCGACAGCGCCGGCACCGGCGGCTGGCACGCCGGCGAGGACATGGACGACCGGTCGCGGCGCACGCTGGAGGGTGCCGGCTACACCCCGGCCCGGCACACGGCCAAGCAGTTCACCCCCGCCGACTTCGCCGCGCGCGACCTGGTCGTCGCGCTCGACCTGGGTCACCTTCGCGAGCTGCGCCGGCTCGCCGACCGCACGGCCGATCCTGCGGCGAGCCGCGCGAAGCTCGTGCTGCTGCGCAGCTTCGACCCGACCGCCGACCCAAACGATCTCGACGTGCCCGACCCGTACTACGGCGGCCCCGACGGCTTCACCGAGGTGCTCGCGCAGGTCGAGCGCGCCGCCGACGGCCTGCTCGCGTCCCTGCGTCAGCAGACCGAGAGCCCGCCGCCGTAGCCCTTCACGAACGCCTGAATGCGGTCGAGCCCGGTCGTGCCGCGGGCGCCGAACGCCTGGTTGCTGCCGACGAGGGTGAGCATCGCCGAGCTGGCCTCGTCCAGGTCGGGGGGTGAGAGCGTGAACGGTCGGCTGTTGTTGCCCTCGACGTTGATGTCCTTGGCGTACGCGCCGGTGTAGCAGGCGGCGGCGAGCAGCGCGGCGCGATCGTCGAGCGACCGCTTGAACAGCTGGTGCCGCACGGCCAGGCCCCAGCCGACCGCGAACAGCGTGCCGAGCGCGAAGTCGGCGGGCTGGTTCACGAGCAGCCGGACGTTGCCGGTCTGCTGGTCGATCGCGATGTCCGGCAGGCTGTAGTACGCGGTGCGGGCGAAGGCCGAGCTGTAGTAGACAGTGTTGTCGTCGGGGCAGTAGCCGAACTCGCTCGTGGACGTCGCGCCGCACTTCGGGTGGGCTGCCTCGGCGATCCTCACGTCCGTCCACGACTTGTTGATCGACTTCGCGGCCGCCTTCCAGAACCGGGTGAGGTCGGGCTGCAGGCCGCCGCCGCCGGTGCCGTCGGCGTTGCTGGGCGATGCGTCCAGCACCTGCTGCAGCGGCTCGTTGCCGTTCTGGGCGAGGTCGGCGTCGGTCGCGAACGGCCGCTCGGTGAAGGTGCGGTCGAAGTAGCCGGACGAGTAGCAGTAGGTGGCGCCCTTGTCGATGCCCTCGGCGATGGCCGAGAGACGGTCGAAGCCGTTGCCGTGCGAGATGTCGCTCGGGTCGGCGGGCGTCGAGTCGCGCGCGTTGAGGAAGCCCTCGAGCGCGCGGTCGAACTGGTTCTGCATCCCGCGGAAGTGCGGCGCCTGTCCCTTGAGCAGCGTCGCCGCGAACGCGCCGGCCGCGCAGTCGGCCTGCGACTCGGTGTCGATGGTCGGCAGGTTCCGGTCGAAGACACCGCGGCGCTGCGAGATCGCGTGCCCGAACTCGTGGGCGAAGATCAGCGCCACCAGCAGGTCGCCGTACTTCTTCTGCAGCTGCGGCAGCAGGTGCTCGGGGCTGCGGTCCCAGATGATCGAGTCGTCGAGACGGCAGTAGGCGCCGTTGTCGACGATGAACTTCGGTTGCTTCTGGACGCACTCCTCCTTCGCGACCTCGCTCGGCACCTGGCCCGTCGCGAGCAGCTGCAGCCCGTCGACCGAGTACAGGCCGCCGGTGAGCGGCGGCAGCGCCTTGCCGTTCGCGATGCGCGGGTACTGCTGCTTCCAGAACGCGGTGACGTCGGCGAGCGCGTTCTGGGTGACGCGGTCGAAGTCGCTGTCGGTGACGCCGATGACGCCGAGCTTCGCGTCGGCGGCCGAGCCGGCCGTGCCGGTGCCGTCGACGACCTGGGCGCACCCGGCGGTGAGGACGAGCGTCAGGCACAGGACGACGAGCGAACGCGCACGACTGAGGGGACGCGGGCCCATGCGCACCTCCGGCATCGGGGTCGACGCGACTGTAACGGGCACACGCAGGCGTCGGCTGAGCGTGCCGTGACCCGCCCGGTGACGTGGCGGATGCTCCGGGAGCCTAGGTGATCATCACGGTCGTCCGCGCCCCGCGCGCGGTGCCGTTCGCAAGCTGCAACACTCTCGCCGTGGGCAGGCACTCGGCACCCGAGGACGACGATCCGGACGAGCCGGGCGAACCGGTCGCAACCGTCGAGCACGCGCCACGCGGACGGCACGCGCTGGTCGTGGACGAGGTCGGCGACGTCGTCGCGACCGCCGGGCCGGAGGTCACCGCCGAGGCACCCGTCGCCGCCCCCATCGCCGAGGACGAGTCCGAGACGCGGCCCGCGACGACCCGTCCGCCGCGCGGCACGCGGGCCGACCTGCGGCTGGTGCGCGAACACCCCGACGTGCGCAACCGGGTGCTGGCCGCGCTGCTGCTGCCCTTCGTGCTCTTCGTGGTCGTGCTCGCGGTCATCGGCCGGCTCGGCGACGGCGTGGTGCTGCTCTGGGCGCCGGTGCTGCTGGCCGGCGTGCTCGTGGGCGTCGCCCTCGACCTCGGGCACCGGGCCCACCGGGCCGACGTCGCCGTCAGCGAGCCCGAGGGCGAGCGCGCCGGCGTCTGACCGGCCGCGTCCTCACTCCACGACGAGGCCGGCCCGCAGCGCGCCGTACGCGGCGAGGTACCGCCGGGCCGCCGAACGGGCGGCGGCGAACTCGGTGCGCTTCGCCGCCGACAGGCCGGACGAGGCGAGCGCGCGGTGCACGTCGATCAGGCGCAGTGCGGGCGCGTCCTGCATCCAGGTGACGATCGCGGCCGCACGCGTGGCCACGAAGTGGTGCGGGAGGGTCTCGGTGAACGTCACGCTCGGCATGACGCCCTCGCGGCTCTCGGCGATCGGGTCGGCGTGCCGCGAGATCTGGTTGCCCATGCCGTAGAACACCCAACGGCCGTCGATGCGCTCGGCCGGCTGCACGACGTGGGCGTGGTCGCCGAGGATCAGGTCGACGGCGCCGCTGGTGAGCAGTTGCCGCGCGATCGAACGCTGGTCGGCGGTCGCCAGGTGGTCGTACTCGATGCCCCAGTGCAGCGAGACCACCACGACGTCGGCGCCGGCTCGCCGCGCCGCCCTGGCGTCGCGCAGGATGCGCGGCACGTCGATGAGGTTCGCGAGCCACGGCTGCCCGGCCGGCACGGGGATGCCGTTGAACCCGAACGCGTAGGCCAGCTGCACGACGCGCACCCCGCTCGGCGTGGTGATCACCAGGCGCCGCGCCGCCTCGGCCGCCGACCGTGCCGAGCCGGTGTGCCGCAACCCGGCCGCGTCGAGCTCGTCGAGCGTGCGGCGCACGCCGGTGTAGCCCTGGTCGAGCGTGTGGTTGGACGCGGTGGTGCAGCTGTCGTAACCGGCCCCCCGCAGCGCCCGCAGCACCTGCGGCGGGGCGTTGAAGTCCGGCCACCCGCTGAACGGGCCGCCGGGGGGCGCGAGCGGCGTCTCCATCTCGCAGGTGGCGACGTCGGCGGCCCGGACATCCGGCGCGACGCTCGCGTACATCGGCCCGAAGTCGTAGCCCCGCCGTCCCTCGGCGAGCGCGTCGGCGTGCGCCTGCTGCCACAGCGGCGGGTGGATCAGGACGTCACCCGAGCCGAGCACGGTGACGGTGCGCGCGGTGGTGGCCGCGGTTGCTGCGGTGCCGGTCGCCGTCCTGCTCGGCACGGCCACGCTCGAGCCCGCGGGGCTCGACGGCGAGGCACCCGCCGGCCGCGCGGCACCGCCGTCGCTGCCGGCCGACGACGTGCAGGCCGCTGCCACGACGGTGGCGGCGAGCAGGGACAGGGCGGTGGTTCCGCGCACGCCGCGGACGCTACGCCGCACGGTGCCCTCGGGCGTGCAGCGTCACCGGTTGTGCAGCGCGCCGAGTTCGTAGGCGGTCTCGGCGTGCACGGCCATGTCGAGGCCGGCGAGCTCGTGCTCGGGGTCGGCGCGCAGCCCGAGCGTGCGGTGCACGACGGTGGCGAGTACCCACGTCCAGCCGAAGGCCCAGGCCGCCGCGACGAGCACGCCGAAGGTCTGCGCGCCGAGCAGGTGCAGCCCACCGCCGTCGATGAGGCCGCGTCCGGCCGGGTTGACCGAGCGGGTGGCGAAGACGCCCACCAGCACGGTGCCGACGACGCCGCAGACCCCGTGCACGCCGACGACGTCGAGCGAGTCGTCGTAGCGGAAGCGGAACTTGAGCCGCACCGCGTAGAGCCCCGCCGCCCCTGCGACGAGCCCGATCACCAGGGCGCCGAGGGTGTTCACGTAGCCTGCGGCCGGGGTGATCGCCACGAGCCCGGCCACCGCGCCGGACGCCGCCCCGAGCGTGGTCGCGTGCCCGGTGGCCTTCTTCTCGAGCGCCGCCCATCCGAGCAGCCCGCCGCACGCGGCGAGGTGGGTCGAGACGAGCGCCTGCGCGGCGAGGTGCCCGGACGCGAGCGCCGAACCGGCGTTGAAGCCGAACCAGCCGAACCACAGGATGCCCGCGCCGAGCAGGGTGAGCGGCAGCGAGTGCGGCGGCATCGGCTCGCCCGGCCAGCCGCGGCGGCGCCCCAGCACGAGCACGAGCGCGAGCGCCGACGCGCCTGCATTCACCTCGACGACCGTGCCGCCCGCGAAGTCGAGCAGGTGCTGCCGCACCAGCCAGCCCTGGGGGTCGAAGGCCCAGTGCGCGAGCGGCACGTACACCACCACCGTCCAGGCGGCGGCGAGCACCAGGAACGGCCCGAACCGCATGCGGTCGGCGCCGGCGCCGGTGAGCAGCGCGACGGTGAGCACCGCGAACATCATCTGGAAGCCGCCGAACGCCAGTGGCGGCACGGTCAGGTCGTACCCGGGCAGGGGCGAGCCGCCGTGCGCGAAGCCGACCAGGTGCAGGTTGCCGATCAGGCCGGCCCCCGCGTCCCCGTCGAAGGCGAGGCTGTAGCCGATCGCGACCCAGACGACGCTCACCACGGCGATGACGGCGAAGTTCTGCGCCAGCATCGACAGCACGTGCTTGCTGCGCACCATGCCGCCGTAGAACAGCGCAAGGCCGGGGGTCATGAACAGGACGAGCATGGTGGACACCAGCAGGAACGCGGTGTCGCCTGCGTCGACGCGCACGGTGGAGCCTCCGTGTGGTTCGGCGGGGCGGGACGCGGTGCGCGTCCGGGCCGGATGACGCTAACCAGTGCCGCCGCGCGGCGACGCACCGCCCCTCGTAAGCTGCGGCGCATGACCGCCGACCAGACCGAAGCCAGCGATCTTGCGGAGCAGATGAACGCCGGCCTGCAGGCGCTCATCCCGGTCGCGTACAACATGGGCGTGCGGTTCACGGCGCTGCGCCGCGGCTACGCCGAGAGCAGCGTGCCGTTCGAGGGCAACGGCAACCACTTCGGCGTGCTCTACGCCGGCGTCATCTTCACCGTCGCCGAGGTGCTCGGCGGCGGGCTGCACATGTCGACCTTCGACGCGTCTACGCACTACCCGCTGGTGAGGTCGATGACGATCGACTTCCTCAAGCCCGGCAAGACCGACCTCACCGCACGCGTCTCGCTCGACGAGGCCGAGATCGCCCGGCTCGAGCAGGAGTCGGCCGGCGGCAACAAGGCGAACTTCGAGCTCGTCGCCGAGATCGTGGACGCGTCCGGCGAGGTCATCGGCCGCACCCGCGGCGACTACCAGATGCGTCCCTACGGTCGCTGAAGCCCCGAACGCGGGCCTTCGGCCTGTCGCAGGGGACGAGCCGCTCCGCCGACCGTTGATCAACACCTTTGGACGCGCGGGAGGAACTGAGGGGCGAGGCGCCGGCCCTCATCGTGTGCGTGGCGCCGCTGCGGGGTCTGGCGCGGCGTGTCGACCCGCACGGGCGCCACACACTGCGGGCGGTGCGGATGGTGCGTGGCGACGCGGCGGGGCCCGGCTCAGCCCTTGCCGGCGGGTAGCGGACGCGGGCGGCGGGTGTCCGGGGCGGCGGTGATCGCCTTCGGGCTCAGCGCGGCGGCGATGCGGCGTACGAAGTGGCCGACCTCCTCGCCGACCGACCCGGTGAATTTCGCCGGGTTGCTGACGAACGACAGCCCGAGCGAGGTGCCGAAGCGCACGCCGGCGAACAGCGTCTTGGCGACGACGAGCGGGCCCTCGCGTACCAGCTGCTCCATCGCGGCGGCGGCCGCGGCGGCGACCGGCCCGTCGGGCGCGACGTCGGGCACCGTCGCGTAGCGCACCATCAGCGCCTGCGCCTTCGCGATGCACGACCGCGCCTCCTCGGGGAAGTCGGTGTCGCCCGCGCGGCGCAGCAGGGCGTCGATCTTCCCGGCGATGCGGCGGTCGTGCACGATCGCGCCCGGTTCGAGGTCGAGCGGACGCGGCGAGCCGGGCAGCGGGTGCTCGGTGCGCGGCACGTGGCACAGCAGCGCCAGCACCTCGACCGCGGTCTGCACCGTGTCGGCGCGCTTGCGCGCGTGCCGCACGGCCCACTGCGCGAGGTGCGGCCGGCTCACCGACCACCACACCGAGATCCCGAGCTCGCTGAGGTCGGCGTACCAGGGCGGCGCCACGGTCACCTGCGCGGCCGCGGCGATGCTGTCGAGCAGGTAGCTCATCGCGTCCGCGTCCAGGCGGCGGCGGGCGAAGGCCACCAGCTCGGTCGGCGTCCAGCCGTGCGTCAGCAGCGTGTGCACGGTGTCGCGGGCGAGGGCGTCGGCGGCGAGGTCGACGGTGTGCGCGCGGAGCGCCCAGCGTCCGCGCAGCAGCGGGGTCAGGATGTGCAGCCCGGGGCCCTCGATGGCCCGCTGGAAGGCGGCGTCCTGCAGCGCGTGCACGGCCTCGGTGAACGGCCCGACGGCATCACGGCGCCCGGGTCGGGGCCGCTCGGCCGTCACGCTCACCATGGGGTCCGATTCTGCTCGGCGCACACGGGAGCGGGGCCGCGACACACCGCCCCGCTTCAGGCGGCGAGCTGCGCGCCGGTGAGCTCGATGGTCGGGATCGCCGAGAAGTCCGGACGCGAGGGGCGGGCGCCGTCGCGCACCAGCAGGTCACCGATCGCCGCGATCATGGCGCCGTTGTCGGTACACAGCCGCATCGGCGGGATGCGCAGCTCGATGCCCGCTGCGTCGCACCGCTCCTGCGCGAGCGCCCGGATACGGCTGTTCGCCGCGACGCCGCCGACGATCACCAGCGTGTCGACGGCCTGCTCGCGGCAGGCCCGCAACGCCTTGGTCGTCAGCACGTCGGCGACCGCCTCCTGGAACGACGCGGCGATGTCCTCGGTGCTGACGCCCGGGTCGCGCCTGGCCTCGACGTAGCGGGCGACGGCCGTCTTGAGTCCCGAGAACGAGAAGCCCAGCGGGTCGTCGTTCGGGCCGGTCAGCGGGCGCGGGAACGCCACCGCGGTCGGGTCGCCCAGCTTGGCCGCCTTGTCGATCGACGGCCCGCCCGGGTACGGCAGACCGATCAGGCGGGCGACCTTGTCGAACGCCTCGCCGGCCGCGTCGTCGAGCGTGTCCGACAGGTGCACGATCGGCGTGCGCACCAGGTCGCGCACGGCGAGCAGCGAGGTGTGGCCGCCCGAGACGATGAGGCCCACCGACCGGTCGGGCAGCGGCCCGTGCTCGAGGGTGTCGGCCGCGGCGTGGCCCGCGAGGTGGTGCACGCCGTAGAGCGGCACGCCGAGTGCCAGCGCGTACGCCTTCGCCGCGGCCACGCCGACGTGCAGCGCGGTCGCGAGCCCCGGCCCGGCGGTGACGGCGACGGCGCCGACGTCCGAGAGCGTGATGCCGGCCCGCTCGAGCGCGAGGTGCACGGTCGGCACGAGCGAGTGCAGGTGGGCGCGGGCCGCGATCTCTGGCACGACGCCGCCGAAGCGGGCGTGCTCGTCCATGCTCGAGGCCAGCGCGTCACCGAGCAGGACACCGCCCTGGACGAACCCGACGCCGGTCTCGTCGCAGCTCGTCTCGATGCCCATCACGATCGTCACGACCGTCGATTATCCGATGAACACCCGTTCATCCCGCCGGGGGGCGGTCTCAGCGGGTGTTGATCAAGGCAGCTTCGACGATCTCGTCCACCGCCGGGCGCACCCGCTCGGCGTCGGCAGGCACCAGGCCGATGCGCGTGCGGCGGTCGAGCACGTCGGCGACGTCGAGGGCGCCCTCGTGCGTGACGGCGTACTCGATCTCGGCCCGGGTGACGTCGATGCCCGGTGCGATCGGCTCGAGCGGGCCGGGCACCGTGGCCGTCTCGACCACCTCGCGGGCGAGGCCGCCGTGCCGCGCGACGAGCGACGCCGGCAGGCCCGCGGTCGGGGCGCTGTCGAACCGCGCGGGCGCGCCGACGAGCGGGATGGAGCGGGTGACGCAAGGCCCGGCCGGCAGCCCGGCGAGCGCGACAGCGGCGTCGACGACGTCCTCGGCCATCTGCCGATAGGTGGTGAGCTTGCCGCCGATGATGCTGATGATGCCGTTCGGGCCGGTGGTGACGGCGTGCTCGCGCGAGACGTCCGCGGTCTCGCCGCCGCCGGTGTCGACGAGCGGACGCAGGCCGGCGTAGGTACCGAGCACGTCGGCGCGGGTGAGGGCACGGCCCAGCGCCTGGTTCGCGGTCGCGAGCAGGAAGTCGATCTCGTGGTCGGCCGGCTGCGGCTCGTCCGGGATCGGGCCGGGGGCGTCCTCGTCGGTGAGCCCGAGATACACGCGGCCGAGCTGTTCGGGCATGGCGAAGACGAAGCGGCTGATCGACCCGGGCACCGGCACGGTGATCGACGCGGTCGGGTGGCCGAGCGCCGCGGCGTCGAGCACGAGGTGCGTGCCGCGCGAGGGCCGCAGGCGCACCGACGGGTCGACGTCGCCGGCCCACACGCCGGCCGCCGACACGACAGCACGCGCCGTCACGGTGGTCGAGGCGCCGGTGAGGGTGTCGACGAGCCGGGCCGACGTGCCGGTGACGTCCTCGGCCCGCACGCGGGTGAGCACGGTCGCGCCGCGCTCGGCCGCCGTGCGTGCGAGGGCGACCACCAGCCGTGCGTCGTCGATCAGCTGCCCGTCGTACGCCACGAGCCCGCCGCGCAGCCCCTCGGACGCGATGGCCGGAGCCAGGCGCCGCGCTTCGGCCGCGTCGACGCGCCGGGCCGCCGGCAGCACGCGCGCCGGGGTGCGGGCCGAGACGCGCAGCAGATCACCCGCGGCGAAGCCGGCACGGATCAGCGCCGCCTGCTTGCGTCCGATCGACGGCAGCAGCGGCACCACCGTCGGCAGCGGACGCACCAGGTGCGGCGCCGTCGTCGTCATCAGGATGCCGCGCTCGACGGCGCTCTCGCGGGCGACGCCGATGCGCCCGGACGCGAGGTAGCGCAGGCCGCCGTGCACTAGCTTCGAGCTCCACCGGCTGGTGCCGAAGGCCCAGTCGCGGGCCTCGACGAGCACGACGCGCAGCCCGCGCGCGGCGGCGTCGAGCGCGGCGCCGGTGCCGGTGACGCCGCCGCCGATGACGAGCAGGTCGACCGTGGGCTGCGCGGCGAGTGCGTCCAGGTCGCGGGCACGGCCGGCGGCGTCGAGCTTCATCGCAGGTATCCGTCCAGGGCGTGGGTGAGTTCTCGTCGCCAGGCGGCGGGCGAGAGGTGGTCGGCGATCATCCGGCGTGACTGGATGGCCGACTGGGCGATCAGCAGGGTCATCGCGGCGAGCTCGCCCGGCTTGCCGCGCCGCACGTCGCCGGTCGCCTGCACCGCCCGGATCGTCGCCGTGAGGAGTTCGAGCAGCAGCTGCTGCCCGGTGCCGAGCCGGTCGAGGATGTACCGGGCGACGAGCGCCGGTTCGGCGGCGAAGGTCGGCGCGAGCGTCGGGTGTGTGCTGATGCGGTCGGCGAGGTCGACGACCAGCTTCACCAACGCGGCGCGGTCGGTGACGCGCGCGGGCCGGTCGGCGACCAGGGCGCGGATCTCGCGCTCCCACAGGGCCCGGAAGACCGCGTCGGAATCGGCGAAGTAGCGGTACACGGTCGGGCGGCTGACGCCTGCCTGCCGGGCCAGTTCGGCGATCCCCGGACGCATCTGCCCGGCCCCGACGAGCCGCGCGGCGGCGTCGAGCACACGGTCTTCGACGGGCAGCTCGTCGACGTTACGCATTGACATGATGTGTAACACTGTAGCGCATGACAGCGACTGGTGTACCGACTCCGCCGATGGCCTGGGACGCCTGGGGTGATCCGGCGAAGGCGACGGAGTTGTCGCCGACGCTGCTCGCGCTCGTGCAGGACCTCTTCAAGGTCAGCGCAGACGACGTGCCCTCGGTCGCGCGTGACGAGGTGCGGCTGACGCCATCGGCGCTCACAGCCGACGATCTCGCCGCGCTCGAGGCGGTCGTCGGCACGGAGCACGTCACCACGGCCGACGACCAGCGTCTGCCCCGCGCCGGCGGCAAGTCGACGCTCGACCTGCTGCGCCGCCGGTCGTCGGCCGAGCAGCACGCGCCGGACGTCGTCGTCGCCCCCGGCAGCGACGACGAGGTGCTGCGGCTGCTCAACATCTGTACAGAACGCCGCCTCGCCGTCGTGCCCTTCGGTGGTGGGACGAGTGTGGTGGGCGGCCTCGACCCGCTCGCCGGTGGCCTGCGCGGTGTCGTCTCGCTCGATCTCGCCCGGTTCGACACCCTCGAGGCGCTGGACGAGACCGACCTGATGGCCACCCTCGGCGCCGGGCTGAGCGGCCCGCGCGCCGAGCAGCTGCTGGCCGCGCGCGGGTACGAGCTCGGCCACTACCCGCAGAGCTTCCGCTACGCCACCATCGGCGGCTTCGCGGCCACCCGGTCGTCCGGGCAGGACTCCGCCGGGTACGGCCGCTTCGACGACATGGTGCGCGGCCTGCGCGTGGTCACCCCGCGCGGCGTGCTCACCGTCGGCCGCGCCGGGGCCAAGAACGCCGCCGGGCCTGACCTGCGCCAGCTGTTCCTCGGCAGCGAGGGCGTCTTCAGCATCATCACCGCGGTCACCGTCCGGGTGCACCGCCTCCCGGAGACGAAGGTCTACGAGGCGTGGCGCTTCCCCGACTTCGCCACCGGCGCCGCCGCACTGCGCGCCGTGGCCCAGGCCGGCACCGGACCGACGGTGCTGCGCCTCTCGGACGAGACCGAGACCTCGCTCAACCTCGCGACGGTCGAGGACGCCGGCGCCGGCGCCGAGAGCGGCGGCTGCCTGGCGATCACCGCCTTCGAAGGGCCGGCCGAGCTGGTCGAGGTGCGGCACGCCGCGACCCGGCGCCTGCTCGAACGGCACGGCGGCACGTCGCTCGGGCCGGAGAAGGGCGAGCAGTGGGCCGAGCACCGCTTCGACGGCCCCTACCTGCGCGACCCGCTGCTGGCGAACGGCGCGCTGGTCGAGACGCTCGAGACGGCGACCCGCTGGTCGAACCTGCTCGGGCTCAAGCAGGCCGTGACCGACGCGGTCACCGCCGGGTTCGCCGCGGTCGACTCGCCGGCGCTGGTGCTCTGCCACATCTCGCACGTCTACGACACCGGCGCCTCGCTCTACTTCACGATCGCCGGCGGGCAGCGTGGGGACGCGATCGAGCAGTGGTCGGCGATCAAGCGGTCGGTGAACGACGCGCTGATGGCACACGACGGCGCGATCACCCACCACCACGCCGTCGGCGCCGACCACCGCGACTGGATGACCGACGAGATCGGCGCCATCGGCGTCGACGTGCTGCGTGCGGTGAAGACGGCGCTCGACCCCGCCGGCATCCTCAACCCCGGCAAGCTGCTGCCGTGACCCGCATCGCGCTGCTGACCAACCCGGCCGCCGGGCACGGCCGCGCCGTCGCGGCGGCCGAGCGCGCGGCTGCGCACCTCACCGCCCGCGGCGCGACGGTCGACCGGGTGCGCGGCGACACCGCCGAGCAGTCGGCACAGCTCGCCCGGGACGCGGTCGCCGGCGGTGCCGACGCGCTCGTCGTCGTCGGCGGTGACGGCATGATCCACCTCGCCCTGCCCGCCGTCGTCGGCACCGACGTGCCGCTGGGGGTCATCCCGGCCGGCACCGGCAACGACCAGGCGCGCCACCACGGCTGGCCGCGCGACTCGGTCGAGGCGGCGGCCGACGTCGTGCTCGCCGGGCACACGCGGCGCATCGACGTCGGCGTCGCGACCACCGCAGACGGGAGGCGGACCTACTTCGGCTCGGTGCTCGCGTGCGGGCTCGACTCGCTCATCAGCGACCGGGTCAACCGGATGACCTGGCCGCACGGCCGGGCCCGCTACCACCTGGCAATGGCGATCGAGTTCGCCCGCCTGAAGCCGCTGCCGATGACGGTGACGCTGGCCGACGGCACGGTGATCAGCCAGGACAACCTGCTCGTCGCGGTCGGCAACACGAGCATGTACGGCGGCGGCCTGCGCATGTGCCCCGACGCCGACGCCACCGACGGCCTGCTCGACGTCACCATCGCCGCGGCCGCGCCCCGCCGGCAGGTGGTGGCGCAGCTGCCCCGCACGTACCGGGGCACGCACGTGCAGCACCCGCGCACGCAGACCTTCCGAACCCCGTCGCTGCGTATCGAGGCCGGTGGCATGAACGCCTACGCCGACGGCGACTTCGTCGGCCCGACCCCGGTCGACGTGACGGTCGAGCCCGCGGCCCTCGCGCTGCTGGTGCACGACCGGTAGACAGGCGGCATGCGCCTGCGCCTCGGCCGCCCCGACCTCGGCCGCTATGCCGACCGGTTCGACGTGCCGGACGCGACCGCCGACTCAGCACTCGCCGTCACCTTCCTCGGGGTCAGTTCGCTGCTGGTGGACGACGGCGAGCACGCCTTCATGACGGACGGTTTCTTCTCGCGTCCGGGGCTGGTGAGCGTGCTGCGCGGCCCGATCGGCCCGGACACCGAGCGGATCGACGCGACCCTGCGCCGGCTCGGGGTGACCAGGATCGAGGCGGTCGCGCCCGTGCACACGCACTTCGACCACGCGCTCGACAGCGCCGTGGTCGCGCAGCGCACCAGCGCGGTGCTGGTCGGCGGCGCGTCGGCCGCCAACATCGCGCGCGGCCACGGCCTGCCCGACGACCGCATCGACGTCGTCACGCCAGGCGAGCCGAGGCAGTACGGGCCGTTCGAGCTGACGTCGTTCGTCAGCGAGCACTGCCCACCCGACCGGTTCCCCGGCACCATCGACGCCCCGGTGCCGCTGCGTGCCCCGACCAAGCGGTACCGCTGCGGCGAGGCGTGGTCGCTGCTGCTGCGTCACCTGCCGAGCGCGCGCACGGTGCTGGTGCAGGGCAGCGCGGGCTTCGTGCCGGGCGCGCTCGAGGGCCTGAACGCCGACGTCGTCTACCTCGGCATCGGGCAGCTCGGGGTGCAGCCCGAGCGGTACATCCGCGCGTACTGGGCCGAGACGGTCGTCGCGGTCGGCGCGCGCCGGGCCGTGCTCACGCACTGGGACGACTTCTTCCGCCCGCTCGACCGGCCGCTGCGCGCGCTGCCCTACGCCGGCGACGACCTCGACGTCACCATGCGGGTGCTCGTCGACTGCGCGGCGCACGACGACGTCGCCCTGCACCTGCCGACGGTGTGGCGGCGCGAGGACCCCTGGCGCGACTGACTCGCGAACCCCCTGGTGTGGCCCGATTTCATGCCCGGAAACGGGCCACACCGGGGGGTTGGCGGTGGACGATGCAACGGATCGGGCCGCAGCCGCGTTGAGGGGCGTCGACATCGGACGATCGGGCGGAGCTGCAGGTGAGGTTCGAGGAGTACGTCGCCGCACGGCGACCGTCGCTGCTGCGCTTCGCCACCGTGCTCACGGGCCAGACCTGGCTCGCCGAGGACCTCGTCAGCGACGTGCTCGGCCGGGCCTACGAGCGGTGGGGACGGATCGGCAGCGTCGCCGAACCGCATGCCTACGTGCGCCGCATGATCGTCAACGACTACGTCTCGTGGCACCGCCGGCTCGCCCGCAGCCGGCCGCAGGCCGACATCGAACCACCGGGTGCGGTCGACGACGGCACCCACGACCACGCCGAGCGCGACGCGATGATCCGGCGGCTCGACCAGCTGCCGCGGCGGCAGCGGGCCGCGGTCGTCCTGCGGTACTACGCCGGGCTCAGCGACACCGAGATCGCGGCCGAGCTCGGTTGCCGCGAGGTGACGGTGCGCAGCCAGATCTCGCGCGCACTCGCCACCCTGCGCCTCGACCTCACCGACCACCCCACGCCCTACGCCACCCAGGAGCGCTGACATGGACCTCCACGACCTGCACGACGCCTTCGCCGAGCTCGAACGACGGGCCGACGCGCTGCCCGCCGAGCCGTTCGTCCCGCCCGCACCGCACCGGTCGCACACCCTGCTGATCGGCGCGAGCGCCGCCACGGTGCTCGCCGTCGCCGGCGGTACCGCCTGGCTCACGTCGTCGGGCGACCATGCCGGCACGCAGGACGCCGGGTCACCCCCCTCGGCGCCGGTGCCGTCGGAGAAGTACGGCTGGCAGGCGTACTCGCCGCTGGACAGCACGACGCCTGCGCCATCGTCGGCACCGGCCGCCCGCCCGCCGGTGGCGAGCACCGAGGCCGACCTCGAGCGGCGCTTCACCGCGGCGCTCGGCGACCTCGCCACGTCGTTCACCGTCACCGACACCGGGCACTCCGTGACGATGACCATGCCGGCGGCGCCCTCGAGCGCCCCGGCGACGGGCACACCGTCGACACCGTCCATCGGCGGGTCGCCCTCGTCGCTGCCACCCGTGCAGTCGAACGGGGTCGCGATCGTCGGCGTGCTCACGGCCGCCGACGGCCGTCACGGCGGCTACGACGTGCAGATGTTCCAGGCCTCGCCCGGCGAGCAGGCGCAGTGCGACGACCCCGATCGGAGCCACTGCACCCTGAGCCGCGTCGACGGCGGCACCCTCGCGATCGGTGACGAGCCGCTCGAGGGCGGCGGCGTGACCTACCGGGGCGAGTACGTGCGCGCGGACGGTGTCGCGATCCTGCTGCACGTGAGCAACCGGGCCAACCCCAAGGGGATGGGCGGGCTGCTGGCGAGCGCGCCGCCCCTGACGCGCGCCCAGGTCGAGCAGGTGGTCACCTCCTCGGCCTGGTGACCCTCAACGTGCGTTGAGACCACGCTCGACCACGTTTTGCGCGACGAGGGCGAAGAGTTCGGCGTTGCGTTCGACCAGGTCGTCGCGGCTGATCGGCAGTTCGCCCCGCACCCAGGCGGTGAGCGTCTCGGACAGCCCGCCGAGCAGGTGGGCGGCGGCGAAGCGTCCCCACGATCCGACGGCGAGCGTGGTCTCGGCGCCGTAGAACTGCTCGGCCTGGGCGACGATGAGCGCGACGAACGCGTCGGCCACCTCGGCCCGTCGCGCCGCGAGCACCGGCACCGACAACGGCTCGACGATGACCAGCCGCGCCTTCCGCGGATCATCGGCGAGCAGGCCGACCGCGGCCCCGATCGCGGCCCGTGCCTTCGCCTGGGGGTCGTCCGCCGCCTCGGCGACCGCGGTGATGATCGCGGACGTCACCTCGCCGAGCACCACGTCGGCGGTGGCCAGCAGCACGTCGTCCAGGGTGCGGAAGCTCTCGTAGAAGTAGCGCTCGTTGAGTCCCGCCTCGGCGCAGAGGCCGGCGACGGTGAGGCGCCCGGCTCCCGAGCGGCCCACCAACGTGAGGGCGGCCTCGAGCAGTGCCGCACGCCGCTGGGCGCGCCGCTGCTCGGCGGGGACACCCCCGTACGCGCGGGCCACGGGCCGATTGTGGCACCCGCCCCTTGCCTCGTCGCCGAATCTGGGGGACGCTCTTGCCAAATATTGTGCAGGAGGTGCCGATGCCGGGCTACTTCGCCGACGACGCCATGGCCGTGCGTGTCATGGGCAGTCGCGCCGTCGGCCTCACCTACGGCCAGCGCGCGCTCGTGATCGGCGCGGCGCACCCGCGGCTGTTCGTCGGCACGGTCGAGAACACCGCCCACCGCGACACCCCGTACAACCGGCTCGCGCGCACGGCGCGGCTGTTCGAAGCGGTCTTCCTCGGGACGAAGGAGGAGGCCGACCGCGCGCTGGAGTTTACCCGCCGCCGGCACGCCCGGGTCACCGGGGTGATGGCCGAGGCGGCCGGGCCCTACGCCGCCGGCACCCCGTACAGCGCGACCGACCCGCACCTGATGTTCATGACCATGGCCTTCGCCTTCGACTCGGTCGATGTGCTGCAACGGCTGTTGATCCGCCCGCTCACCCCCGGCGAGCAGGAGGCGCTCTACCAGGACTTCGTCACCTGGGCCGAGCTGTTCGGCATGCCGCGCGACGCGGCGCCGCCCGACTACCCGACCTTCCGCCGGTCCTTCGACGGCTGGCTGGCGTCCGGCGAACCGCACCTCACCGAGCACGCCCGGGTGGTCGGGTCGTACCTCGTCGGCGCGAAGCGCGGCGACTACGACGACCCGCTGCCGCTGCGGCCGTTGTTCCGCTCGATCGACCTGGTGGTGCGCGGGTCGCTGCCGGCGTCGATCCGGCGTCTCTACGGCTTCCGCTGGACACCGGTGCACGAGGCGGCCTACCGCACGGCCCTGCAGACCGTGCGGGTCGCGCACGTCGAGCCGCCGCATTTCGTGCCGCGTCCGCTCGACCCGGTGCTGCACGGCGTGAACGCGCCGCTGTTCAAGATCCTCGCCGGACGCGAGCGGCAGCAGCTGCGGCGCGGCCGCCGGTCGATGCCCGAGGCGGCGGCGATGCTCGACCGGTCGGGCACGGTTCAGCGGCCGAGCGCGTAGACCGGCTGCGGCACGTCGAAGCCGCGCAGCACCATCGGCTCGAGCGCCTCGGCACGCCAGCCGGTGAGGCGCTCGGCCACGTCGGGCGAGGCCAGGATCTGCGCCGGCTCGGCGGCGGCGACCAACCGTGCGGCGAGGTTCACCGGCGTTCCGAAGTAGTCGCCCGCGACGGCGAGCATCGGGCCGTGCGCCAGCCCGGCCCGCACCTGCAGCCCCGCCTCGACGGCCTTCGGGTGCAGCACGAGGTCGGCGGCGGCCTGCGCGAGCCGGTCGGCGGACGGGCTGACCCACATCACGGCGTCGCCGATGAACTTCACGACGCGCCCGCCGTCGGCGTGCACCACGTCGGCCACGGTGCCGCCGAAGTCGGTGAGCAGCATCGACAACTCGTCCGGACGCAGCCGCTGGGTCAGCGCAGTGAAGCCGGACAGGTCGGCGAACCCGACCCCGGCGACGACCGAGGCGGTGTCGTCCTGCACGACGCCCTCGAAGTACATGCGCGCGGCGGTGAGGTGGTGCCGGAAGACGGCGTCCATGCTCGCCCCGATGCGCGGCACGTACCCGGCGACCGCGCGGAACGACTGGGCGGTGGTGAGCTCGTCGGGCGCCGCGCCGAGCGTCACCTCGGGGACGCCGACCCGGATCGCGGCCGACGCCGCCTCGGCCAGCCGGGCGAGCCCGGCGCCCATGACCCGCAGCAGGCCGAGCGAGGCCTCGGCGCCCATGAGTGCGCGCAGCTCGGCCCACAGCTGCAGCGCGTCGAGGTCGGCCTGGCTCAGCAGCACGCTGTCGGGGCCGGCGGCGGTGAGGCCGAGCGCGGCCCACGCGTGCTGCACCTCCTCGACCCGCACGCCGATGCGCTTGGCCGCCGCCGCGAGGCTGTAGCGCGGCTCGCCCGAGCGCAGCACCGCGTCGCCGGCCAGGCCGAACAGCCGCCCCTCGCGCTCGGCCTGCACCATCTCGTCCACGGTGAAGCCGAGGTGGTCGAGGTACTCGAGCAGCGGCGCGCGCTCGGCCGCCCGCGCGATGCCCGCCGCCTCGAGTGCGGCCAGATCCAGCATGGCCGCAGTCTGCCGCAGGTCGGTCGTGCGGTGCGTCCGAGCCGCGAAACCCCCTGCTCTGGCCCCGTTTCGAGCGCGAATGTGGGCCGGAGCGGGGGGTTTCGCGCCGATCAGCGGCGGCGGCCGCGCACGACGGTGCCGTCGATGTCCTCGTCGTGCAGCACCTCGGCGGCGAAGCCGGCCACCTCGACGAGCGCGGCGGTGGCCGGCGCCTGCGCGCGACTGGTCTCGATCAGCAGCCAGCCGCGCTCGTGCAGCCACTCGCCGGCGCCGGCAGCGACCCGGCGCTGCACGTCCAGGCCGTCGGCGCCGCCGTCGAGCGCGAGGCGGGCCTCGTGCTCGCGGGCCTCGGGCGGCATGAGCGCGATCGCGTCGGTGGGCACGTAGGGCGCGTTGGCGGCGACGACGTCGACGCAGCCGCGCAGCGACGGCGGCAGGGCGGCGTAGAGGTCGCCCTCGTGCACGCGGTCGGCGCGCAGGTTCTGCCGCGCGCAGCGCACGGCGGCGGGATCGAGGTCGACGGCGTGCACCTCGGCCCGCTCGGCCAGCACCACCCCGACCGCGCCGCTGCCGCAGCACAGGTCGACCGCGAGGGCGTCGTCGGGCAGCACCGCGAGCGCCGCCGTCGCCAGCAGCTCGGTGCGCCGCCGCGGGACGAACACCCCGGGCGTGACGACGACGTGGTGCCCGCAGAACCGCACCCGGCCGAGCAGGTGTTCGAGCGGCTCACCGGCGACCCGTCGCGCGACGAGCTCGTCGAGGTCGGCCCCGGTCGCCGCACCGCGCAGCAGCCGCGCCTCGTCCTCGGCGAAGACGCAGCCCGCCGCCCGCAGGCGCTCGACCAGGTCGTCCAGGCCGCCCATGAGCGTGCCCGTCACCCGAGCAGCCGCTGTGCCGCCCCGGTCTCGAAGAACGGCGCGAGGCGAGCGCGCACGGCCGCCTCCAGCTCGCCGCCGGCCTTCGCCCGCTCGAGCAGCGGCGGCACCACGCGCTGCACGTCGGCGACGATGCGGTCGCGCGTCAGCCCGAGGTCGTCGAGCAGTTCGGTGGCGGTGCGGTGGCCGTGCGCGGCGACGAGGGCGTCGACGACCGCGTCGACGACATGGCCGACGTACTCGCTGTCGCGCGCCGAGCGGATCACGTCGAGCACCAGCAGCGCGACCTCGTGCAGGTCCTGCTTGCTGATGTAGCTGCGCAGGTCGCTGATCGGCTCCTTGGCGTGCAGGTCCCAGATCTCGAGGGCGGCCTCGCGCAGCGGCGCTTCGTCCAGCATCTGCTTCACGGACTGGTTCGTCGTCTTGATCGCGGCCGCCGTCCCGCGGCTGGTCGCCTCGCCGAGCAGGCTGTCGATCTGCTTGTCGAACGGGCTCTTCGCCTTGTTGGCCACGCCGACCCCGAGCTTGATCATGCCGCCGACGCCCGGCAGCTTCTCGGCCCGCGCGCGGTTCTGGGCGAGGAAGTCCGACACGAGCAGTGTCACGAACTTCGCTGTCACACTGGCGACGAGCGGGCTGCGGCCCATGCGGTCGAGCACGCGGTCGTGCAGCTGGTGCAGTGCGAGCGCCTTCACG
>NZ_JBQCEE010000138.1:0-4927 GCF_051960575.1 Jatrophihabitans sp. | reverse complement strand
ACGTCAGGACCCCGGCGCCGCCCACCGCGGCGCGGCCGAGCCCGAGCCCCCACGCCCCCACGGCCGGACGCGCCGACTCGAGGCCTGCGCGCAGTTCGGCGCTGACCTGCTCGACCGCGGCGCGGTCGGGGGCGGGGAAGACGACGACCAGCCGGCCGTCCTTGGTGGCCAGCAGGGCCTGCGCGTCGCCCTTGCGGCCGAGGATCGCCCGCTCGAGCCGCGTCAGCAGCGGCTCGCCGTCGTCGAAGGGCCGGTCGGCGCTGATCACGGCCACCGCGTGCGGGCCGGCGAGGTCGAGGCCGAAGCCGGTGGCGCGGTGCAGCAGTCCGACGACGTCGGCCGCGCCACCGAGCAGGTCGTCGATGAACTCGCGCCGCGCCGCCTCCTGCGCGCGGACGAGCGCACGGCGCGCGAGCTGGAAGCCCTCGGTGAGCTGGGCGACGACGTCGTCGGCCGCGTGCAGCATCACCTGGCCGGCCGCGACGACCGCCTGCGGCCGCCGGTCGGCGTGCTGCACCGCGGGGAGCTCGGGCCACACCCGCCATGCGGCGGAGAGATACAGGTCGAGCAGTGCCCGCAGCGCCACACCGCGGCGCGCGGCCCGCTCGCCGAGCGACCGGTAGGCGCGCAGCCGCGCCGCGGGCAGCGGCGTGCCGGCGTCCACCGCCGCGACGAGCACCGGCAGGAAGTCGCCCAGGTACTCGACCGGCACGCCGCCCGCGTCCCGCGCCGCCTCGTCGGCGACAGCTGCCAGGGTCTCGTCCGCGATCATGTGCAGACCCGCCGGAGCGCGCCCGCGTGTCTGCACATGATCCACATTGGGGCGCGCGGTTACCGGAAGGCGTCGAGCCCGGTGAGCTGCGAGCCGATCACCAGCGTGTGCACCTCGTGCGTGCCCTCGTAGGTGTAGACGGTCTCGAGGTTCACCGCGTGCCGCAGCACCGGGTACTCGGTGGTGATGCCGCTCCCGCCGAGGATCGAGCGGGCCTCGCGGCAGATCTCGAGCGCGCCGCGGACGTTGGCGAACTTGCCGACGCTGATCTGGTGCGGCTTGATGCGGCCGGCGTCCTTGAGCTCGCCCAGCCTGCGCGCGGTGAGCTGCAGCTGCTGCAACTGCACGGCCATCTCGGCCAGCTTGCGCTGGGTGAGCTGGAAGCCGGCGATCGGCTTGCCGAACTGGGTGCGGCTGCCGGCGTACTCGAGCGTGGACGCGAGCGCGTCACGTGCGGCGCCGGTGACGCCGTTGATGATGCCGAAGCGCGCCTCGGTGAGGCAGCCCAGCGGGCCCTTGAGGCCACGGACGTTCGGCAGCATCGCGTCCGCCGGCAGGCGCACGTCGTCGAAGAAGAGCTGGCTGGTGACCGACGCACGCAGCGAGATCTTGTGGTGCACGTCGGTGGCGGTGAAGCCGGGCATCCCCTGCTCGACGAGGAAGCCGCGGATGCCCTCGTCCGTGCGGGCCCAGACGACCGCGACGTCCGAGAGCGAACCGTTCGTGATCCACATCTTGCCGCCGTTGAGCACCCAGTCGTCACCGTCGCGGCGGGCGTTGGTGCGCATCGAGCCCGGGTCGGAGCCCGAGTCGGGCTCGGTGAGGCCGAAGCAGCCGATCAGCTCGCCGGCCGCCATGCCGGGCAGCCAGCGCTGCTTCTGCTCCTCGCTGCCGTAGGCCCAGATCGAGTACATGGCGAGCGAGCCCTGCACGCTCACCAGCGAGCGCAGGCCGGAGTCGACGGCCTCGACCTCGGCGCAGACGAGCCCGTACTGCGAGGCCTTCGCACCCTGGCAGCCATAGCCCTCGAGGTGCATGCCGAGCACGCCGAGCGAGCCGAACTCCTGCGCCAGCTCACGGGCGGGCAGCGTGCCGTCCTCGAACCACTGCCGGATGTTCGGCCGGAGCCGGTCGTCGGCGAACTTGCGGACGGTGTCGCGAAGGAGGCGGTCGTCGCAGTCCAGCTCGTCGTCGAGGTCCAGCAGGTCGAGGCGGTCGAGCGCGTCGCTCATGGGGAGGCTCTCCTTGGTCCGGTCGTCGTTGGCGCGGCTGCCCTCAACGGTAGTGCCCGCCGAGCGCCCGCAGGACGCCGATGCGCGCGGTGCCGGTGACCCAGCGCGGGCTCGGCGCGGCACCGAACTCGACCGTGATCGCGGCGCCCCAACCCCGGGCGGTGTACCAGCCGGTCATGTTGCCGTGACAGGTCGACCAGCACCGGAACGCCTTCTCGGGCAGCCCGAGGTCGTGCGCGAGCCGATCCCGGAAGGCCGGGTCGGTGGCGCCGCCGTCGGTGGTGTCGACGCCGTCGAGCGGTTGGTGCAACGAGACGATCCAGTGCGGACGCAGCAGCCGCAGCCACGCCCACACCGCCCGCGTCTCGGGCTCCGACCCGGCCCGCGGCCCCGAGTAGTACTGGCCCGACAGTGCCGCCCACCGGTAGGGGAAGTTGCGGTTCAGGTCGACCCCGTGCGCGTTCTGCCGCGTGTGCGCCGCGGCGCCGTCGGGGTTCATCGTCGGCACGACCCAGAGGTTGACCCCCGCGAGCGGGTGCGGCGCGGCGAGTATCGCCGCGACCAGTCGCGGCCCGGCCGGTTCGTCGCCGTGCATCTGGCCGATGATCACCGAGACGCGCCGCACCCGCGGGTCGCCGAGGTGGTAGGCCATGATGCGCCGCCCGTCGACGCTGTGCCCGAGCACCTTCGAGCCGAGCACGAAGCGGCTGACGGCGGGTGCCGCGGCCGCCGGTGGCGGTGCGCCGAGCGCGACGAGCGGGCCGAGGACGAGCAGCAGCACGGCCGCGAGTCGGGACATGATCAGACGGTAGCCGCGGCCACCGACAACTAGGCTCTGCGCATGCCGAAACGGTTGGAGTTCGACCCGATCCAGCGGGCCGGCGAGCTGTGGGAGCAGCACTGGCCCGACGAGGACGCCGGCGTGTACGCGTCCATGCGCGCGGTCACGTCGATCATGCGCGCGCACCAGATCCTCATCGCCGGGCTCGACGCGATGCTGCGGCCGTTCGGCATCACCTTCCGCCGGTACGAGGCGCTCGTGCTGCTGACCTACTCGCAGGACGGCGCGCTGCCCCTGTCGAAGCTCGGCGAGCGGCTGCAGGTGCACGCGACCTCGGTGACCAACGTCGTCGACCGGCTCGAGGCCGCCGGGCTGGTGACGCGCACCCCGAACCCGCGCGACGGCCGCGGCACGCTCGCCGTGATCACCCCGGCCGGCCGTGAGGTGGCGCGCAAGGCCACCGAGCGCTTCAACGAGGAGCGTTTCGGCATGGGCGCCATGCCGAAGGAGGACCTGGACGCGCTGTTCACCGTGCTGCGCGACCTGCGGCGCGACGCCGGGGATTTCGCCTGACCGGGCCCTAGGGTGGCGTCGTGTACGTGCCGCGGTTCAACGCCTGGGACGACCGGACCGAGCTCCGGGCCTTCGTGGCCTCGGTCGCGACGGCCGAGCTCATCACCACCGGCCCGGACGGCTATCCGCTCGCGACGCGGCTGCCGATCCTGTGGCGCGCCACCACGGTGACCGCGCACGTCGCGCGGGCCAACCCGCACTGGCGGGCGATCGCGGCCGGTACCCCGGCCTTGCTGGTCTGCACCGGGCCGGACGCCTACATCTCGCCCTCGTGGTACGCGGCGAAGGAGGAGCACGGGCGGGTCGTACCGACGTGGAACTACTCGGCCGTGCACCTCGTCGGGCGGGCCACCGCGCACGACGACCCCGAGTGGCTGCGGGCGGCCGTCAGCGACCTCACCGACCATCACGAGGCCGGCCGTCCCGCGCCGTGGCGCGTCGCCGACGCCCCGACCGACTACCTGCGGCGGCAGCTGCGCGCGATCGTCGGCATCGAGGTCAAGGTCGAGCGCGTCGAGGGCAAGGCGAAGCTCAGCCAGAACCGGTCGGACGAGGACCGCGAGGGCGTCATCGCCGGCCTGCGCGCCGAGGGCACGCCGGACGCCTGGGCGGTCGCCGACGCGATGGGGCGCATCGACCCGCGCTGGTGACCCACTCGCGCTGATCGGCTCGCCGCGGCGGCCCGGCGGCTCTAGTCTGCGCGCGTGTGGTGCGGGGTGCTCGGTGCCCTCGTCGTCCGGCGCGACGACGGCACGATGCTCTCGGTCGGCGGTTCGGCCCGCCGGCTGATCTTCGGCGCCCTGCTCAGCCGGGCCGGGCAGACCGTGGCCGCCGAGACGCTCATCGAGGACGTGTGGGGCCAGGCGCCGCCGCGCACCGCGGCCAAGACGCTGCAGAGCCACATCGTGCGGCTGCGGCACGACCTCGGCCGCGACGACGCCGGTGCGGTGCTCATCACCGAGCGCACGGGCTACCGGCTCGCCCTCGGCCCCGACGACCTCGACGCCACGCAGTTCGAGACCGGCGTGCGCTGCGGCCTCGATCGCGCCGCTGCCGGCGACACCGCCGCGGCGCTCGCCGACCTCGACGCCGCGCTCGGCCTGTGGCGCGGCGAGGCCTACGAGGAGTTCGCCGACGCCGGGTTCTGCGTGGCCGAGCGGGTGCGGCTGTTCGAGCTGCGCGCGCACGCCGACGAGCGCCGCACCGACCTCGTGCTCGACCTCGGTGGTGCGGCCCAGGCCGTGCCGCTGCTCGAGAAGCGGGTCGCCGCGGCGCCCTACCGCGAACGCGGCTGGGAGCAGCTCGTCGTCGCCCTCTACCGGGCCGGTCGGCAGGCCGACGCCCTCGGTGCCTACCGGCGGGCGGCACGGGTGCTCGCCGACGACCTCGGCATCGAGCCCGGGCCGGCGCTGCGCGAGCTCGAGCGCCAGGTGCTGCAGCAGGACGACCGGTTGCTCGGCCCGTCGGCGGGGCCGCGCACGACAACCGTGCTGCGCGCGCCGGCACCGGCGTCCGACGTCTGCCCCTACCGCGGGCTGGTGACCTACACCGACGCCGAGACGGACCTGT